>NZ_JBTHHU010000024.1:0-115990 GCF_059089585.1 Streptomyces sp. SX-6
CTCCGGGGGGGGGGAGGGGGGGGGGGGGGGGGGGACACACCCCCCCCCCCCCCCCCACGGTCCTACTTGACCACGGAAAGCGGCAGAAGCTTCTTGCCCGTGGGGCCGATCTGGATGGAGGTGTCCATCTGCGGGCAGACCCCGCAGTCGAAGCACGGCGACCAGCGGCAGTCCTCGACCTCGGTCTCGTCGAGGGCGTCCTGCCAGTCCTCCCAGAGCCAGTCCTTGTCGAGACCGGAGTCCAGGTGGTCCCAGGGCAGGACCTCCTCGTACGTGCGCTCACGCGTCGTGTACCAGTCGACGTCCACGCCCTGCGGCGGCAGCGTCTCCTCCGCGCTCTTCATCCACTGGTCGTAGCTGAAGTGCTCGCGCCAGCCGTCGAAGCGGCCGCCGGACTCGTACACGGCGCGGATGACCGCGCCCACGCGGCGGTCGCCGCGCGAGAGGAGGCCCTCGACGATGCCGGGCTTGCCGTCGTGGTAGCGGAAGCCGATGGAGCGGCCGTACTTCTTGTCGCCGCGGATCTTGTCGCGCAGCTTCTGCAGCCGGGCGTCGGTCTCCTCGGCGGAGAGCTGCGGGGCCCACTGGAACGGCGTGTGCGGCTTGGGCACGAAGCCGCCGATGGACACGGTGCAGCGGATGTCGTTGGACTTCGACACCTCACGGCCCTTGGCGATCACGTTGACCGCCATGTCGCCGATCTGGAGGACGTCCTCGTCGGTCTCGGTGGGCAGGCCGCACATGAAGTACAGCTTCACCTGGCGCCAGCCGTTGCCGTACGCGGTCGCGACGGTCCGGATGAGGTCCTCTTCCGAGACCATCTTGTTGATGACCTTGCGCATGCGCTCGGAGCCGCCCTCGGGGGCGAAGGTCAGACCGGAGCGACGGCCGTTGCGGGTCAGCTCGTTGGCCAGGTCGACGTTGAACGCGTCGACGCGGGTCGACGGCAGGGAGAGGCCGATCTTGTCGTCCTCGTAGCGGTCGGCCAGGCCCTTGGCGACGTCGCCGATCTCGGTGTGGTCGGCGGACGAGAGGGAGAGCAGGCCGACCTCTTCGAAGCCGGTCGCCTTCAGGCCCTTGTCCACCATCTCGCCGATACCGGTGATGCTGCGCTCACGCACCGGGCGGGTGATCATGCCCGCCTGGCAGAAGCGGCAGCCACGCGTGCAGCCGCGGAAGATCTCGACGGACATCCGCTCGTGCACGGTCTCCGCGAGCGGGACCAGCGGCTGCTTGGGGTAGGGCCACTCGTCGAGGTCCATGACGGTGTGCTTGGACACGCGCCACGGCACGCCGGAGCGGTTGGGCACGACGCGGCCGATCCGGCCGTCGGCCAGGTACTCCACGTCGTAGAACTTGGGGACGTACACCCCGCCCGTCTTCGCCAGGCGGAAGAGCAGCTCGTCGCGCCCGCCCGGGCGGCCCTCCTGCTTCCAGGCGCGGACGATCTTCGTGATCTCCAGCACAGCCTGCTCGCCGTCGCCGATGACGGCGCAGTCGATGAAGTCGGCGATGGGCTCGGGGTTGAACGCGGCGTGCCCGCCGGCCAGGACGACCGGGTCGTCGATGCCGCGGTCCTTGGCCTCCAGCGGGATGCCGGACAGGTCCAGGGCCGTGAGCATGTTGGTGTAGCCGAGCTCGGTGGAGAAGCTCAGGCCGAAGACGTCGAAGGCCTTGACCGGCCTGTGCGCGTCCACGGTGAATTGCGGCACGTCGTGCTCGCGCATCAGCTTCTCGAGGTCCGGCCACACGCTGTACGTGCGCTCGGCGAGGACGCCCTCCTGCTCGTTGAGGACCTCGTAAAGGATCATGACGCCCTGGTTGGGCAGACCGACCTCGTAGGCGTCGGGGTACATGAGCGCCCAGCGGACGTCAGTGCTTTCCCAAGGCTTGACGGTGGAGTTCAGCTCGCCACCGACGTACTGGATCGGCTTCTGAACGTGCGGAAGAAGGGCTTCCAAGCGTGGGAAGACCGACTCGACCGACTCGACAGGCATTCGCGAATGTCTCTCATGAGCGGACAGGGGTGACCCTCAAGGGTAACCCGCCCGCGAAGGGCCCATTCGGGTCACGCCCCCAGGCCCTCCCGCCACCGCCGTGCGGACGCCTCGCCCCACACCCCGGGCAGCGCCCGCTCGTCGTCGGCGGCGCGCTGCTCCTCGCGGCCGTACAGCAGCCCGTACGTGAAGCCCGGCTCCCCCGCGGCGTGGGCCTCGGCCTCGAGGCCCCGGAGGGCGCCGCGGGCCATGACGCTGTCCTGGTGGTCGCCGAGCAGGGTCTGTACGGCCTTCATCTGACGGGCGAAGCGGCCCGCGTCCCGGCCCAGGGCCGGGGTCGCGGCCTCCGCCGCGTAGCGGGCACGCTTGGCGGCCTTGCGGGCCTCGTGGAGGGCGGTGTCCCGCCCGGTGCCCGGGTCCGCCGCGAGGGCGTGCTCGACGCGGGCGGCGAGGCGGCCGTAGTCGCGCAGCACGGCCTTGGCCAGCACCGGCCGGGGCGGGCGCGCGGCGGCGGGCCCCAGCGGCGGGTCGGCGAGGAGGGTGTCGAGGGCATCGAGCAGCGCGAGGTAGCGCTTGCTGTCGAGGACGGCGGCCACGCGCCGCCGCGACGCCCCGCGGCGGCCGCTCGACCAGGAGCGCAGCCGGGCGCGGACGGGCCCGCGGACCAGGGTGCGCGGCACCTCGCCGAGCCGCTCGCGCAGCCGGTCGGCGAGCACCTCGCGGTCGCGGTCGACGCCCAGCTCGGCGGCGAGCCACTTGAGGTCCTCGCCGAGCGGGTCGGTGGCCCGCCGGTCGAGGACCTTGCCGTACGAGCGGAAGGCGCCGCGCAGCCGCCGGGTGGCGACGCGCATCTGGTGCACGGCGTCCTCGGTGCCGCGGCGGGCCCCGGGGTCGAGGGCGGCGATGGCCTCGGCCTGTTCGCGGACGTATGCGAGGACGCAGTCCCCCGCGGTGGGCCTGCCCTTGCGCTTGCGCGGTGGCTCCTCGTGCCGTTCCAGCGCGCGAGCGAGCTTGGAGGGCCATGCGGCGGGCCTCAACCCCGCCTTGCGCAGGCGGGGTTCGAGGGCGTCGAACAGCTCGGGGCCGGAGTCCCGGGCCAGCTCGACCTCGACCTCCGTCCAGCGGACCGTACCCTCTTCGCCGTGCAGGCGGGTGGCGGTGACGTCGTCCGCCGAGGCCTCGGCGAGCAGGGCGCCCCGGTCGTCGAGCAGGTGCTGTACGCGGCGCCGGGTGGCGATCCGTACGACCGGCAGCAGCGCCGTGTCCCGGGTCCGGGAGCGGACGAGCGCCGCGAGGGCGCGCGGGACGCGGGCGGAGAGCGGGGCGCGGATCTCGTCCCGTACCCCGGGGGCGACGGGGAGCTTGAGGTGCCACCCGGCGTCGTCGCCACCGGTGCGGCGGCGCAGGGTGATGCCGGCGGCGAGGAGCCGGTGGTCGGCGGTGTCGTAGTAGACGGCGTCCAGTTCGGCCGTGCCCCGGTCGGTGACGCTCGCGACGGGCGCGGCCTTGCTCAGGTCGGGGAGCCGGGCCGCGCCCGGTTCATCGCCGGATTCGTACTTCCGCTCGATCTCTCGCACGGTGTCCGCCATGTCGCCGAATCTAGTCGGCGAACGAGCGGGACGGCAGACCCTATGCCGCCACGAGCGGACGTTGGGTCCTGATCGCCTGGAGCAGCCCCACGGCGATCCAGGCGGCGAACATCGACGAGCCGCCGTAGGAGACGAAGGGCAGCGGCAGTCCGGTGACCGGCATGATGCCGAGCGTCATGCCGATGTTCTCGAAGGACTGGAAGGCGAACCAGGCGATGATCCCGGCGGCCACGATCGTCCCGTACAGGTCGGTCGCCTCCCGGGCGATCCGGCACCCGCGCCACAGCACCACCCCGACCAGCAGGATGATGGCGCCCGCGCCGACGAAGCCGAGCTCCTCGCCCGCGACGGTGAAGACGAAGTCGGTCTGCTGCTCCGGTACGAACTGGCCGATGGTCTGCGGCCCGTGGAAGAGGCCCGCGCCGGTCAGGCCGCCGGAGCCGATGGCGATGCGGGCCTGCATGGTGTTGTAGCCGATGCCCATCGGGTCGAAGGACGGGTCGGCGAAGGCGGCGAAACGATTGATCTGGTACTCGTCGAGGATCCCGAGCTGCCAGATGAGGACGCAGCCGAGCACCCCGGCCCCGGCCAGGCCGGCGATCCAGCGGTTCGAGGCGCCGGAGGCCAGCAGGACGGCGAGGACGATCACCACCAGGACCATGACCGAGCCGAGGTCGGGCATCAGCAGGATGACCAGGACCGGCAGGCCTGCGACACCGAGGGCCTGCAGGACGCTGCGGTGACCGGGACGGTCCCGGTCCCCCGCGTCGACCTGCCGGGCGAGCAGCATCGCCATGCCCAGGATGATGGTGATCTTGGTGAATTCGGAGGGCTGGATCGAGAAGCCGGCGCCGAGCTGGATCCAGGACCGGGCACCGTTGATCGTCGCCCCGAGCGGGGTGAGCACGGAGGCGGTGGCCAGGACGGACAGGGCGTAGAGCACCGGTACGGCCCCGCGCAGCGCCCGGTGTCCGGCCCAGATCACCCCGGCGGCGAGGGCGACGCCGATGCCGGTGTTGAGGATGTTGCGGAGCAGGAAGTAGTGCGGGTCCCCGTGGGTGAGCTGGTGGCGTCCCCGGGTCGCCGAGTAGACGAGCAGGGTGCTGATGACCGAGAGCGCGAGAGCGGCGAGCAGCATCGGCCAGTCGAGCCGCCACAGGACGGAGTCGCGGCCGGCGAGCCGCTCCCGGCCGGAGCGTCCGGGAGCGAAGCGCCGTATAGGAGCAACGACGCGCCCCCTCCCTCTGTTCGCTTCTCCGCCCGCACGGCGCAGAGGTGCGGCTATCGCTTTCGTCTGCAGCCCGGCGGCCGTGCGTGCGCCGCTCACTCGTCCTCCTTGCGGGACGGGCTCGCGGACGGGGACGGCGGCGGGTCGACGTGCTGGGCCTGGATGCTGCCGTCCTTGTCGATCTTCGGCAGCCCGGCCTCGGGGTGGGACAGCAGCGCCTTCTTCTCGTCGATCTTGCCATTGCCGTCGACACCGTAGAGGGCGTTGTAGATGTTGCGCACCGCAGGGCCGGAGGCACCGGAGCCGGTGCCGCCCTGGGAGATCGTCATGATGACCGTGTAGTCCTTGGTGTACGTCGCGAACCAGGAGGTCGTCTGCTTGCCGGCGACCTCGGCGGTGCCGGTCTTGGCGTGCATCGGGATCTCCTTCTGCGGCCAGCCGCCGAACCGCCAGGCGGCCGTTCCCTCGGTGGCCACGCCGGCGAGGGCGGCGTCGATCTGGTTGCGGGTGTTGCCCTTGAACGGCAGCCTGCCGTGCGCGGCCGGCTTGATCTCCCGGACGTCCTTGCCGTCGGGGCTGACGACCGCCTTGCCGATGGTGGGATTCCAGAGCGTGCCGCCGTTGCTGACGGCGGCGTAGATGGTGGCCATCTGGATGGGGGTGACGAGGGTGTCGCCCTGGCCGATGGAGTAGTTGACGGAGTCACCGGCGCGCATCCGGGCGAAGGACTCGCAGTTCTCCTTGGCGATCTGGCCCGCGTAGTCCTTGGGGCTGTTGCCCTGCTTGCACCAGGCGTCCTTGTTGGCCTCCCAGTAACGCTTCTTCCAGTCGCGGTCGGGGACGCGGCCGCGCACCTCGTTCGGGAGGTCGATGCCGGTCTCCTTGCCGAGACCGAACTGGTGGGCCGTCTTGTAGAACCAGTCCGCCGGGTTCTTGGGGTTGTTGCCCCCGTCCTTCTGCCACTGGCGGTACGCGAGGTCGTAGAAGACGGTGTCGCAGGAGACCTCGAGCGCGCGGCCGATGTTGATGGGGCCGTAGCCCTTGGACTCGTAGTTGGCGAAGGTCTGCCGGCCGATGCTGTACGAGCTGGAGCAGTTGTAGTTGTCGTTGAAGCCGTAGCCGGCGTTGACGGACGCGGTGGCCGAGATGACCTTGAACACCGAACCGGGCGCGGACTGACCCTGGATGGCCCGGTTGAGCAGCGGGTAGTCGGAGTCGTTGCCGGTGAGGTTCTGGTAGTCCTTGCCGGAGATGCCGCCCACCCAGACGTTGGGGTCGTAGGTGGGGTTGGAGGCCATGGCCACGACACGGCCCGTCCTCGACTCCATGACGACCACGGCACCGGCGTCGGCCTTGTACTTCTCGCCGGTGTTGTGGTCGTACTCCTGGCGGGCGTCCTTCATCGCCTGGTCCAGCTCCCGTTCCGCTATGGCCTGCACGCGGGCGTCGATGCTGGTGACGATGTTGGCGCCGGGCTCGGCCTTGTCGCTCTTGGCCTTGCCGATGACGCGGCCGAGGTTGTCGACCTCGTAGCGGGTGATCCCGGCCTTGCCGCGCAGCTGGGTGTCGTACTGCCGCTCGAGCCCCGAGCGGCCGACCTGGTCGGAGCGGACGAGCGGGGTCTCGGACTCCTTGGACTTGGTCATCTCGTCGTTGGTGACGGGCGACAGATAGCCCAGCACCTGGGCCGCGTTGGCGCCGCCCGGTGCGCCGTAGCGGCGTACGGCCATGGGCTCGGCGGTGATGCCGGGGAACTCCTCGGCGCGCTCGCGGATCTGCAGGGCCTGCTGGGTGGTGGCCTCGTCGGTGATGGGGATGGGCTGGTAGGGCGAGCCGGCCCAGCAGGGCTTGGGCGTCTTGGCGTCGCACAGCCGGACCTTGTCCGCGACGTCCCGGGGCTTCAGGCCGAGGACGGCGGAGAGCCGGCCGATGACGCCCTTGCCCTTGTCGCGCATCTTCATCAGGTCGGTGCGGTTGGCGGAGACGACGAGCCGGGTCTGGTTGTCGGCGAGCGGCACCCCGCGGGCGTCGAGGATCGATCCGCGGGTGGCGGGGGCGATGACCTGCTGGATGTGGTTGTTGGCGGCCTCGGCGGTGTACTGGTCGCCGTTGCGGATCTGGAGGTACCAGAGCCGGCCGCCGAGGGTGACGAGCAGGGAGACGACGAGGATCTGGATGACGATGAGCCGGATACTGACCCGCGAAGTCCGTCCGGTCTCCGGGATGTTGCTCATAGCCGCTTGCCCCCCTTGCCCCAGGCCCTCCGGCTCGTCCCCCGCACCAGCAGCCCCCCGCGCTGGCCGCCGCCGAGGCGGCTCGTCCGGCTGCCGCGGAGGCTGACGCTCGAGAGCCAGCCGTACGAGCCGTCGCCGCCGGTGACGGGGGCGCCGTCACCGGTGAGCTGGTCGCTCTCGCCCTTGCGGGCGAGCGCCATGATCAGTGGCACGGTGAAGGGCGCGAGCAGCAGGTCGTAGAGCGTGGCGGTGAACAGCAGCCCGGTCAGGCCGACATGGCGGGCGGCGGTGTCGCCGACGAGCGAGCCGACCCCGGCGTACAGCAGCGTCGAGGCGATGGCCGCGGCCACGACGACGAGCATCGGGACCGTGGCCGACCGCAGCCGCCCGGTCTCCGGGCGGGCCAGGCCGACCGCGTAGCCGACGACGCACAGCACCAGTGCGTAGCGCCCGGCGGCGTGGTCGGCGGGCGGGGCGAGGTCGGCGAGGAGGCCCGCGCCGAAGCCGACGAGGCAGCCGCCGGCGTGCCCGTAGACGAGGCCGAGGGCGACGACGACGAGCAGCAGCAGGTCGGGGACGGCGCCGGGCAGATGGAGCCGGGCGAAGACGCAGACCTGCAGCACGAGGGCGATCACCACGAGCGCGGTGGAGAGCAGAATCCGGTTGAGGCGCATCGGCATCGGTTCAGTCCCTGGGGCTGGGGTTGGCGCTCGCTGAGGGTGTGGCCGTGACGGTCACCGTGGGCGTCGGTTTGGGCGCTTCCGGCTTGGGCGGCAGTACCGAGTCCCGGGGGTCCGCGCGGGGCGGCTGGACGACGACGCCGACGAGGTCGAGCTTGCTGAAGCCGACGAAGGGACGGACCTGGAGGGTGCGGGTGAGGCTGCCGCCGGCCGGTTCGACACGGACGACCTCGCCGACGGGGACGCCGGGCACGAACGGCTTGTCCTTGCTGGAGCCGAAGGTGACGAGCCGGTCGCCGCGGTGAACGGCCGCCTTGCCGTTGAGGAGTTCCACGCGCAGGGTGCTGTCGCCCTGGCCGCCCGCGAAGCCGATCTCGCCGCTCTTCTCGAGCCGGGTGCCGACGGTGAACTTGGGGTCGCTGGCCAGCAGCACGGTGGCGGTGGACGGTGCGACGGTGGTCACCCGGCCGACGAGGCCGTCGCCGTTGAGCACGGTCATGTCGCGCCGGATGCCGTCGTTGCTGCCGGCGTCGATGGTGACGGTCCAGGAGAAGCCCTGGGCCGCTCCTATGGCGATGACCTGGGCGGCCTTGATGCCGTACTGGCCTCGGCCCCCGGTCTTGAGCATGCTGTCGAGCTCACGGACCCGGGCGCGGTTGCGGTCGTCGCTGCCGAGCCGCTGCTTGAGCTCGGTGTTCTCGCGCTCGAGGTCGGTGATCCTCTTGCTGCGGTCACCGGAGTCCCGGATGGCGGCGACGGCGTTCGCCACCGGGTCGACGGCCGCGGCGACGCCCTTCTCCACCGGGCCGAACGCCGAGGCGGCGCCGTGCCGGACACCGTCCAGGGGGGACTGCTCGCCGCCGCGAATGTCGATCGTGATCAACGCGAACGCGACGGCGACCAGTAGAACCAACAGCAGCCGACTCTCTCGTGTGTCCCTCACGTGCGGCGGCATGCCCTTCTCGTCGGACCGGCCCCGACTGCGGGCCCGAGCCGGTCATCGGCAGCGTTGTGCCTGTATATCAGGTTGTTCGGGCCTGATCCGGCCACCCACCATCAACGCACCATCAACGACGGGGCTGGGCGTCCAGCACCTGCTGCAACGCCTCGAATTCCTCGACACACTTGCCGGAGCCGAGCGCCACGGAGTCCAGCGGGTCCTCGGCGATATGGATCGGCATGCCGGTCTCGCGGCGCAGCCGCTCGTCGAGGCCGCGCAGCAGGGCGCCGCCGCCGGTGAGCACGATGCCCCGGTCCATGACGTCACCGGAGAGCTCGGGCGGGCACTTGTCGAGCGTGGTCTTGACCGCGTCGACAATGGAGTTGACGGGCTCCTCGATGGCCTTGCGGACCTCGGCGGCCGAGATGACCACCGTCTTCGGCAGACCGCTGACCAGGTCACGGCCGCGGATCTCGGTGTGCTCGTCCTGCTCCAGGTCGTACGCCGAGCCAATGGTGATCTTGATCTGTTCGGCGGTGCGCTCGCCCAGCAGGAGGCTGTATTCCTTCTTGATGTGCTGGATGATCGCGTTGTCCAGCTCGTCGCCCGCGACGCGGATGGACTGCGCGGTGACGATGCCGCCCAGCGAGATCACGGCGACCTCGGTGGTGCCGCCGCCGATGTCGACGACCATGTTGCCGGTGGCCTCGTGGACCGGCAGGCCCGAGCCGATCGCGGCGGCCATCGGCTCCTCGATGATGTGCACCTGGCGGGCACCGGCCTGCGTGGACGCCTCGATGACGGCACGGCGCTCGACGCCGGTGATGCCGGAGGGCACGCAGACGACGACACGCGGGCGGGCCATCCAGCGGCGCTTGTGGATTTTGAGGATGAAGTAGCGCAGCATGCGCTCGGTGATCTCGAAGTCGGCGATCACGCCGTCCTTCAGAGGCCGGACCGCGACGATGTTCCCCGGGGTGCGGCCGATCATCTTCTTCGCCTCGGCACCCACTGCCAGGATGCCGCCGGTGTTGGTATTGATGGCGACTACTGACGGTTCGTTGAGTACGATCCCGCGACCTCTGACGTACACCAGCGTGTTGGCGGTCCCGAGGTCGACAGCCATGTCACGGCCGATGAACGACATGTTGTTCCCCATGAGGATACGTCTGGCCTTCCCAACTGGAGCGATTGCTTACTTGAGGTCGGCAGGTGGTGCGCTGCGGTGCGCGGAAACTTCATCGTAGTCGCGACCGGGTCAAGGCGGCGCGACATGCTCCGCCATTGTCGGCGGAACGCAAGTCCTCCCCTGTAATGGTGACGTCGTGTCGGAGTGAGAGGTTCCCCCGTTCGGCACGCATATGTCAGAGGGCGACCGAAAGGAAAATCGGTCGCCCCTGATCACAATGGGCGTGCGCCTGATCAAGTATCAGGCGAGGCCCGGAAAGAAAATCTTGATTTCTCGCTCGGCGGACTCCTCGGAGTCCGAGGCGTGGATGAGGTTCTCGCGCGTGATGGTGCCGAAGTCACCACGGATGGAACCCGGGGCGGCCGAGATGGGGTCGGTCGGCCCGGCCAGCGCCCGTACACCCTCGATGACCCGCTCGCCCTCGACCACCATGGCCACGACGGGGCCGGAGGACATGAAGCCCATCAGGGGCTCGTAGAACTCACGGCCGACGTGCTCGGCGTAGTGCTGTTCCAGGGTCGCCCGGTCCAGGGTGCGCAGCTCCAGCGCGGTGATCACCCAGCCCGCCTTGCGCTCGAGGCGGCCGATGATCTCGCCGACCAGCCCGCGCCGGACGGCGTCCGGCTTGAGGAGGACGAGGGTGCGCTGGCTCATACTGCGGCTCCTTGCGGGGCGATCGAGTGTGGTGGCCCAGAGGGTACAGGGGCACCCCACCGGGGTGACACCCCGGACCTGGCCTGGACCTATGCGGCCTCTGCCGCGGCCTCCGCCGCGGCCGCCCAGCGGGCCTTCGCCTCGTCGATCTTGCGGCCGTAGTGGACAGACGCCCACCACAAGCCGCCGAAGACCGCGCCGAGGATGAACATCGTCGGGATGACGAAGCCGCTCGCCAGCAGACCGATCTGCAGCGCCCAGCCCAGCTGGACCCCGCCGGGCCGGCCGATCATGCCGCACAGCAGCACGCTCAGCACCATGGCCGTGCCGCTGACCGCCCAGACCGTGCCCGTGGACAGGTCCGTCATCTTCATCGCGACCAGACCGGCGAAGCCGATCACGAAGAATTCACCGATCAGAGTGCTCGCGCAGAGCGTCCGCATGTCAACTCCTTCCCAGCAGCAGCCGGGCCTCGCCCACCGTGTACACCGAGCCGGTCACCAGCACGCCGGCGCCCGCGAACTCACCCTCTTCTTCGGCAAGGGTGATCGCCGCCTCGAGGGCGTCGTCCAGCCGCGGTTCGACCTGCACCCGCTCGGCGCCGAACACCTCGACCGCCAGCGCGGCCAGCTCGTCGGCGTCCATGGAGCGGTGGGTGGAGTTGCTGGTCACGACGACCTCGGCGAAGACCGGCTCGAACGCCTCGAGCAGGCCCCGGACATCCTTGTCGGCACTGGTGGAGACCACGCCGATCAGCCGGCTGAAGCCGAAGGACTCGGTGACGGCCTCGGCGGCCGCCCGCGCGCCCGCGGGGTTGTGCGCGGCGTCCAGCACGACCGTGGGGCTGCTGCGCACGACCTCCATGCGCCCCGGCGAGGTGACCGAGGCGAAGGCCCGGCGCACGACGTCGAGATCCAGCGTGCGGGCGTGCTGCGAGCCGATGCCGAAGAACGCCTCGACCGCCGCGAGCGCCACCGCCGCGTTGTGCGCCTGGTGCGCGCCGTGCAGCGGGAGGAAGATCCCGGGGTATTCGCCGCCGAGCCCGCGCAGGGTCAGCAGCTGGCCGCCGACCGCGACCTCGCGGGCGACGACGCCGAACTCCATGCCCTCGCGGGCGACCGTCGCATCGACCTCGACCGCGCGCTTGAGGAGCACCTGTGCGGCGTCCACCGGCTGCTGCGCCAGCACGACCGTGGCGTCCTGCTTGACGATCCCCGCCTTCTCGGCGGCGATCTCGCCGGGCGTCTCGCCGAGCCGGTCGGTGTGATCGAGCGCTATCGGCGTGACGACCGCGACCGTGCCGTCGACGACATTCGTCGCGTCCCAGGTGCCGCCCATGCCGACCTCGACGACCGCCACGTCGACCGGGGCGTCCGCGAAGGCCGCGAAGGCCATGCCGGTGAGCACCTCGAAGAACGAGAGCCGGAACTCCTCGCGCTCGTCGACCATCCGCACATACGGCTCGATGTCGCGGTAGGTCTCGATGAAGCGCTCGGCACTGATCGGCGCGCCGTCCAGGCTGATGCGCTCGGTGACCGACTGCACGTGCGGGCTGGTGTAGCGGCCGGTGCGCAGGTCGAAGGCGAGCAGCAGCGCCTCGATCATGCGGGCGGTGCTGGTCTTGCCGTTGGTGCCGGTGATGTGGATCGAGGGGTACGCGCGCTCCGGCTCGCCCAGGATGTCCATGAGCTTGCGGATGCGCACGAGCGAGGGGTCGAGCTTGGTCTCGCCCCAGCGCCCCGCCAGCTCGGCCTCCACCTCGCGCAGCGCGCGGTCGACCTCCGGGTCCGCGGGGCGGGCCGGCACGGCGTCGCCCTGCGGCGGCCCGGCCTGGGTGCGCAGCGTACGGCTGCCTGCCTCGATCACGGCGAGGTCAGGGTCGCGGTCGGCTTCCGCGTCCACGATCTCGTCGAAACGGTCCTCGGGGTTCTCGGGATTCTCGGTGCTGTCGTCGTCGTTGTTCTGGGGGCGCTCGCTCACGCCGTCCAGTCTACGGAGCGGGTACGACACACAGGGCAAGGAGCACGTCCCTCTGCTTTGGCATACGGTTTTTCCATGGGCTCCGAGGACCGGGACCGGCTCCAAGCGGTCCTGGAGGCACTGCCCGCCGGCGCGCTCCTGCAGAGCCCCGCCGACGAGATAGTGGCGGTCAACCGGCAATTCATCCGCATGTTCGGCCTCGAGGGCCGGGCGGACCTCTCCCCCGGCGCCCCCATGCGGCCGCTCGTCCCGCTCGTGCCGCTCGTACGGGCCTTCGGCGGGGAACCCGCCCGGCCCCATGTCCACCGCGTCGCCGAGATCCCCCTCGCCGACGGGCGCACCATACGCCGCCGCGTCGAGCCCCTCCGCCACGGCGGCACCTACCTGGGCGCGCTGTGGACGTTCACCGACATCACCGAGCAGAAACGGCGCGAGCACGACCTCGAGCGGGACAACCGCGCCCTCACCGAGCTCGCCCGGCAGCGCAACGCCTTCACGGCGGCCGCCTCGCACGAGCTGCGCACCCCCCTCACCACCGTCATCAGCTTCGGCGAGCTCCTCACCGACCCGGCGTTCGGCGCCCTCACCTCGGAGCAGCGCGCCTTCGTCGAGGCCATCCGCCGCAACGGCGAGCGCATGCAGCGGGTGATATCCGACCTGCTGTTCACCACCCATATGCGGGCCACCACGCCCGAGCTGGAGTTCGGGGCCGTCGACGTGCCCGCCATGCTCCAGGACGCCGTCCTGGACTTCCTGACCGCCGCCCGCCGGCCGATCGTCTTCACCGTCCTGGACTGCGCGCCCGGCCCCGCCCTGCGCGGCGACCGGCACCGCCTCCAGCACGTCCTGGGCAACCTGCTCGAGAACGCCGCCAAATTCACCCCGCCCGACGGCCGGATCACCGTCACCGCCGCGGCGCACGGCGCGCACTGGACGATCGAGGTCGCCGACACCGGCATCGGCATCCCCGAGGACGCCCGCGAGGGCATCTTCACCGGCTTCGTACGCGCCGCGAACGCCCGCGCGGGCGGCTACCCCGGGACCGGGCTCGGGCTGGCCATAGGCCGCATGCTCGTCGAGCTGCACGGCGGCACGCTCACCGCCGGTGGCGTCGAGGGGGAGGGTGCCGTCTTCACCATCCTCCTGCCCGTCGCGGGCCCGCCTTCCCCGCCGCCCGAGGAGGACGTGCCATGACGCGCGTCCTCGTCGTCGAGGACGACGCCGACCTCGCCCTCGCCCTGCGCACCCTGCTCACCCGGGCCGGCCACGAGGTCGTCCACGCCGACGACGGCCGCGAGGCGCTGCGCCTGCTCTTCGCCGAACGGCCCGGCCTGCTGATCCTCGACATCGGCCTGCCCGAGCTCGACGGCTGGGAGGTGCTCGAACGCACCCGGGACCTCAGCGACCTGCCCGTCCTGCTGCTCACCGCGCGCGGCGCCGAGAGCGACCGGGTGCGGGGGCTGCGCTCCGGGGCCGACGACTACCTGCCCAAGCCCTTCGGCAACGACGAGTTGCTCGCCCGCGTCGAGGCCCTGCTGCGCCGCAGCGCGCCCGGCCGCTGGGCCGGGGACTCCTTCGACGACGGGCTGCGGCTCGTCCCCGAACGCCGCTCGGCGGTGTGGCAGGGGCAGGAGGCCCGGCTCAGCGACATCGAGTACCGGCTGCTCCAGGTGCTCGTCCGCAACCGGGGGCGGGTGATCACGACCGACCAGTTGCTCGACCGGGTGTGGGACGACCAGGAGGGCACGGGGCGGGAGCGGGTGAAGTTCGCGGTGCTGAGGCTGCGGCGGAAGCTGCGGCAGGCGGCGGGGGACGAGGCGGCGGATCCGCTGGAGGCGGTGCGGGGGCTGGGGTACCGGTACCGGGTGGAGGGTTCCAGCCCGTCCGGCGATTGAGGACCAACGCGGCGGAGCCGCGTTGCCCCGGGCCGGACGGCCGGGACCAAAGTCCCCCGCACCCCCCGCGCAGCGATCCGCAACCGTCCCGCAACCGAACTCCATCCGCACGGACAACCGACCCCCCGCACTGTCTGGTGCTGTCCCCGCCGTCAGCCCCAGCAGGAGCACCCCCATGTCTCTCCCCTCCCGTAGCGTCGCTGTCGTCCTCGGTACCCGCCCCGAGCTCGTCAAGCTCACCGACCTCGTCCGCCTGCTGGGCCCCGCCGCCCACCTGGTGCACACCGGTCAGCACTACGACGAGGAGCTGTCCGGCCGCTTCCTGACCGAGCTGGGGCTGCCCGAGCCCACGTTCCTCACCGGTGTCGGCGGGCAGCCGCGCGCCGTGCAGATCTCCGCCGCGCTCGCCCAGCTCGACGAGCTGTTCACGGCCGAGCCGCCGCTGGCCGTCGTCGTGCAGGGCGACACCAACGCCGCCCTCGCCGGTGCGCTGGCCGCCAACGCCCGCGGCATCCCGCTGCTGCACGTCGAGGCCGGTCTGCGCAGCCACGACCGCAACATGCCCGAGGAGCACAACCGCGTCCTCATCGACCGCATCGCCGACGTGCTGTGCGCCGCCACCGAGGACAACCGCGCCAACCTGCTCGCCGAGGGGATCGACGACGCCCGTATCGCCGTCACCGGCAACACCGTCGTCGAGGCCGTACGCAACCAGCTCCCCGGCGCCGCCGAGCGCGCCGCGCTCCTGGAGCGGCACGGGCTGACCGCCGACTCCTACGTTCTGGCCACCGTCCACCGGCCCGAGAACACGGACGACCCCGAGGCCCTGCGCGCCGTGCTCACCGAGCTGGCCGGCATCGCGGGCGACGGCACCCCCGTCCTGCTCCCCCTGCACCCGCGCACCCGGGCCCGCATCGCCTCCGCCGGGCTGGCGGAGCTGCTCGCCCCGCTCGTGGTGACCGCGCCCCTCGGCTACGCCGAGTTCCTCGCGGTGGCCCGGCACGCCGCGCTGATCGTCTCCGACTCCGGCGGCGTGCAGGAGGAGGTCACCGTCCTCGGCCGCCCGCTGGTGGTCGTACGCCGCTCCACCGAACGCCCCGAGGCCATGGCCGACTTCGCCGACCTCGTCGAGCCCGGCCGGCGCATCGGCGAGCTCGCCCGCAAGCGGCTGGCGGAGGGCTCCGAGGGGCTCCGCCGTCTCGCCGCGCTGCCGAGCCCGTTCGGCGACGGCCTCGCCTCGGAGCGGATCACGGCCCTGCTGGCCCGCATCGCCGAGGTTTCCGTGCCCGTGCGCCTCGCCGCATAACCGCCTTCGCGCGCAACCGCCGCCCCGCGCCCGCCCCCGGAAACTCCCCCAACCCCCCAGGTACTTCCGCATGTTCTCCAGCCCCCTCCTGCTCGCCTTCCCCTTCTTCCTCCTCGCCTGTTTCCTCCTCTACTGGGCCGGCGCCCGCCACGCCTACACGCGCCGCCCCGAGGTCGTCACCGGCGACCCCGGCGCCCTCGACTGGCACTTCTTCGTTCCCTGCCGTGACGAGGAGGCCGTGGTCGCCACCACCGTCGGCCGCCTGCGCGCCGACCACCCGCGCGCCCATGTGTGGGTGATCGACGACGACAGCGAGGACCGCACCGGCGCGATCGTCGCCGAGCTCGCCGAGGACGACCGCCGTGTGCACCTCGTGCGCCGTCACCGCCCCAACGCCCGCCAGGGCAAGGGCGCCGCGCTCAACGCCGCGTACGACGAGCTGAACCAGTTCCTGTCCAAGGACACCGACCGCGAGCGCGTCGTCGTCTGCGTCATCGACGCCGACGGCCAGCTCGACCCCAACGCCCTCAACATCGTCAGCGGCCCGGCCGGCTTCGGCGACCCCGAGACCGGTGGCGTCCAGGTCAGCGTCCGTATGCGCAACACCGAGGACGAGCGCCCGCTGCCCGACCGCGGCCGCGCCCGCAATGCGTTCGCCCGGCTGCTGGTGCGCATGCAGGACATGGAGTTCTCCGTCTCCAACGCCGGTATGCAGCTGCTGCGCGGCCGCACCGGTTCCGTCGGCCTCGGCGGCAACGGCCAGTTCACCCGTCTCTCCGCCCTCGACCGCATCGCGGAGCAGGAGCGCCGCCCGTGGAAGCACGGCGCGCTGCTGGAGGACTACGAGCTCGGCCTGCACATGATCCTCAGCGGTGACCGCATATCCCACATAGCCGACACCTGGGTCTCCCAGGAGGGCCTGCCGCACGGCCGCCGGTTCTTCACCCAGCGCACCCGCTGGGCGCAGGGCAACCTCCAGTGCGTCCGCTACGCGCCGCGCATCATCTCCTCGCGCCACTACAGCGGCAAGGGTGTCCTCGAGACGCTGTACACCTTCCTCCAGCCCGTCGCCCACCTGGTCACGCTCGCGCTGTGCGCAGTGATGTTCGTGTACCTCGGCCTGGCCGCCGCCGAGGACGGCGTCGGTTCCGCCTTCGGTGGGATGATCGCCCTCTGGCCGCTCATCCTGGGCCTGGCCGTAGTCTCCGTCATGCCGTTCGTGCTGTGGGGCCCGATCTACCGCCGCGACCGTGCGACCGACCGCTCGCTGCTCACCGCGCTGCTGTGGGGGCTGGCGCTGTGGCTGTACGCGTACCACCTCTTCCCGGTGTCCGCCCGCGGTTTCGTCCGGATGCTGCGCGGCCGCAACGGCTGGGCCAAGACCCGCCGCAACGCCGAGAAGGTCGAGTCCGGCCCTGTCGCAATCGAGGCCTGAGCCACGGCAGATGAGGCCTGAGTCACAGCAGACGCAGGCAACCCCGGATAGCGTTCCACCCTCTCACCGCCGGTGACAGGTGTGCCCGGAGCCGGCAGGGCTCCGGGCTGTGGAACGGAGCGTTGTGCGGATACCGGTACTGAGCAATAGGACCCATCTGCTGTTGCTCACCGCGTGGGCCGTTCTCTGGTTCCTCGTGGTCGAGCCCAGCGGTGGGTTCTCCTGGCACTATCTGCGCACCGGCGGCGAACTCATCTACAACGGCGGCTCGTCGGACGACGGCGGCCTCAACCTCTACGCCCGCCACCCCGAGTTGCAGATGGGCCCGGTCAGCTTCCTGATGGCGGGGCTCTTCAACCCGTTCCCCGCCGTGGTCGGCCAGGTCATGGCCGAGGCGCTGATGTCCGCCCTGGGCCTGGTGATCGTGGTGCTGGCCGGCCGCAGCGCGGCCATGCACCTCCTGGGCACCGGTACCAACCACCAGAAGCTGCGGCAGCGCGTCCTCATCGCGGGCCTGGCCTTCATCCCCATGTGGATCGAGGTCTCGGTCCGCTTCGCGCATCTCGACGACGTCCTCGCGCTGTTCTTCACCGCCCTGGCCGTCTATTACCTGACGCGCAACAACGCGGCGGCCACCGGCATCTGCATGGCGCTCGCCCTGGACTCCAAACCGACCGCCCTCGCCTTCCTGCCGCTGCTGCTCGCCCTGCCGAAGGACCGGTGGGTGCGCGCCGGGCTGTGGTGCGCGGGCCTGGTGGCGGTCGCCTGGCTGCCGTTCTTCCTCATGGACGTGCACTCCTTCGCCGCCGCGAAGTTCACCATCCCCAACAGCCCGGCGTCGGCGCTGCGTTGGCTCGGCGGCAACACCCCGGTGACGCCCGACTGGGCCCGCCCCGCGCAGGCCGCGGTCGGCCTGACGCTGGGCGCGATCGCGGTATGGCGCGGCAGATGGGCGGCAGTGGTACTGCTGGGCGCCAACGCCCGTATCGTCCTGGACCCCAGCGTCTACACCTACTACACGGCGTCCGTACTGCTGGGCACCCTGCTGTGGGACGTGTGCGGCCAGCGGCGCCTGGTGCCGCTGTGGAGCTGGCTGGCGCTGGCCGTCCTCTACGGCAGCGTGTTCATCGTGCACGACGACTCCACGCGGGGCCTGATCCGTCTGGTCTTCGTCGCCGTGACGACGGTGTACGTCCTGTTCTGGCCGCAGCGCGACCGCCGGGACCGCAACAACCGCCGGGGGAACCGGGTGGAGCACGAGCCCCTGGAAGGACCGTGGGGTCCGATGTGGGACCCGGGCCGTACGAAGCCCTGAGCCCGCTGAGCGGGCTTGTTGAAGTCCGGTGCGGTACCGCGTCCCGAAGGGGCGCGGGGAACTGCGCTCGTGTCGGTGCCCCCGCAGCTGGGTCCAGGCCGCCGGACAGGCACCGGCCCGTTGGCCGACAACGGCGAAGGCCTCGCACCCCTCTTGAGAGGAGTGCGAGGCCTTCGCTGTATCAGCCGTCTCAGCCCTGCGGCAGGGAGGCCAGCTGCGCGGTGATCCGCTCGATGTCGGCCTCGGCCTTGGCCAGCCGCGTACGGATCTTCTCCACCGCCTGCTCGGCCGCCTTGGCCAGGAACGCCTCGTTACCCAGCTTGGCCGTGCACTGCGTCTTGTCCTTCTCGGCCGCGGCCAGCGCCTTGGCCAGGCGCTTGCGCTCCGCCTCGACGTCGATCGTGCCCGACAGGTCGAGCGCGACCGTCGCCCCGGCGACCGGCAGCGTCGCCGTCGCGGTGAAGCCCTCCTCCGCCGGCTGCAGGCGCAGCAGCTGGCGGATCGCACCCTCGTGCGCGGCCAGCGACGTGCCGCTCAGGTCGAGCTCGGCCGGCACCCGCTGGCCGGGCTGCAGGCCCTGGTCGGCGCGGAAGCGGCGGACCTCGGTGATGACCTGCTGGAGGTTCTCGATCTCGGTCTCGGCAGCCGCGTCACGGAAGCCGCTGTCCTTCGGCCAGTCGGCGACGACGAGCGACTCCTTGCCCGTGAGCGTGGTCCACAGCGTCTCGGTGACGAACGGGACGACCGGGTGGAGCAGCTTCAGCGTGACGTCCAGAACCTCGCCGAGGACCCGCGCCGACACCTTGGCCTGCTCGCCGCCGCCCATGAACGTGGTCTTGGACAGCTCGACGTACCAGTCGAAGACCTCGTCCCACGCGAAGTGGTAGAGCGCGTCCGACAGCTTGGCGAACTGGTAGTCCTCGTAGAACGCGTCCACCTCGGCGACGGTCGCGTTGAGCCGGGACAGGATCCAGCGGTCGGTGGCCGACATCTGCTCGGCGGGCGGCAGTTCGCCCTCCACCGTCGCGCCGTTCATCAGCGCGAAGCGGGTCGCGTTCCAGATCTTGTTGGCGAAGTTGCGGGACGCCTGGACCCAGTCCTCGCCGATCGGCACGTCCGTACCGGGGTTGGCGCCCTTGGCGAGAGTGAAGCGGACGGCGTCGGACCCGTACGCGTCCATCCAGTCCAGCGGGTCGACGACGTTGCCGAAGGACTTCGACATCTTCTTGCCGCGCTCGTCGCGCACCAGGCCGGTGAGGGCGATGGTGTGGAACGGCGCGACGCCGTCCATCGCGTAGAGGCCGAACATCATCATCCGGGCGACCCAGAAGAAGATGATGTCGTGGCCGGTGAGCAGGACGTCGGTGCCGTAGAACTTCTCCAGGTCCGGCGTCTTCTCGGGCCAGCCCAGCGTGGAGAACGGCCACAGGCCGGAGGAGAACCAGGTGTCGAGGACGTCCGTGTCCTGGTGCCAGCCCTCGCCCGACGGCGGCTGCTCGTCCGGTCCGACACAGACGACCTCGCCGTCCGGGCCGTACCAGACGGGGATCCGGTGGCCCCACCACAGCTGGCGGGAGATGCACCAGTCGTGCATGTTGTCCACCCAGTCGAAGTAGCGCTTCGACATGTCCTCGGGGTGGATCTTCACCCGGCCGTCGCGGACGGCGTCACCGGCGGCCTGTGCCAGCGGACCGACCTTGACCCACCACTGCATCGACAGCCGCGGCTCGATGGTCGTGCTGCACCGGGAGCAGTGGCCGACGGAGTGGACGTACGGACGCTTCTCGGCGACGATCCGGCCCTGCTCGCGCAGCGCGCGGACGATCGCGGAGCGCGCCTCGAAGCGGTCCAGGCCGAGGAACGGGCCGTGGACGGTGATGTTGCCGCGCTCGTCCATCACGGTCATCGACGGCAGGTTGTGGCGCTGGCCGATGGCGAAGTCGTTGGGGTCGTGGGCCGGCGTCACCTTGACCGCGCCCGTCCCGAACTCCGGGTCGACGTGCGTGTCGGCCACGACGGGGATCGTGCGGTCGGTCAGCGGCAGCTTGATGTGCTTGCCGATGAGGTGCGCGTACCGCTCGTCCTCCGGGTGGACGGCCACGGCCGTGTCACCCAGCATCGTCTCGGCGCGGGTGGTGGCGACGACCAGCGAGTCCTCGCCCTCGCCGTAGCGGATGGAGACGAGCTCGCCGTCGTCCTCCTGGTACTCCACCTCGATGTCGGAGATCGCGGTGAGGCAGCGGGGGCACCAGTTGATGATGCGCTCGGCGCGGTAGATCAGCTCGTCGTCGTAGAGCCGCTTGAAGATCGTCTGGACGGCCTTGGACAGACCCTCGTCCATGGTGAAGCGCTCGCGCGACCAGTCCACGCCGTCGCCGAGCCGGCGCATCTGGCCGAGGATCCTGCCGCCGTACTCCTCCTTCCACTGCCACACGCGGTCGGTGAACGCCTCACGGCCGAGGTCGTGGCGGGACTTGCCCTCCTCGGCGAGCTGCTGCTCGACCTTGTTCTGCGTGGCGATGCCGGCGTGGTCCATGCCGGGCAGCCACAGGGCCTCGAAGCCCTGCATGCGCTTGCGGCGGGTGAGGGCGTCCATCAGCGTGTGCTGGAAGGCGTGGCCCAGGTGGAGGGAGCCGGTGACGTTGGGCGGGGGGATGACGATCGTGTACGGCTTCTTCTCGCTCGAGGCGTCGGCCGTGAAGTAGCCCCGCTCTACCCAGCGCTCGTACAGCGGCCCCTCTACTTCGGCCGGCGCGTACTGGGTCGGCAGTTCGGGGGTGCTGCTGTTCGGCTGCTGAGTGTTATCGGTCACGGGCGAAATTCTACGGGGCAGGTCCGACAGCCCACGACCGGTTTCACCCCCGGGGTAAAGCGCAGGTAAGACGTCGGGAAAGATGGGGCAACATGAGCACCACCCCCATAGCCCCGATGGATCACCCGGCCCCGCGAGGCGGAGGCAGAGGCAGGGTGATCGCCATCACGGCGGGCGCGCTCGCGGTCGCGGGTGCCGGGCTCTGGTTCTTCACCGGCGACGACGGTGACGATGGCACGAAGCCCTACACGATCGTGATGCCGGAGAAGCTCCTCGGCGGCGAGTACGCCCAGGACAAGGAGTCCTCCGACAACGACGAGGCCCCCGAGGACCTGGCCAGGGACAAGACCGCCAAGATGATGGGCATCGTCGACGGCAAGGCCGTCGGGGGCGCGTACATCAACGACAAGAAGCAGAACCTGAACATCTTCGGCGCCTACGGCACGATCGCCGACCCCGCCAAGACCCTCGACGCCATGGTGGCCAAGTCGAAGGGCGGCTCCGAGGAGTCCGGCATCAAGACGGAGACCGTCACACCCTGGACCGAGTTCCACCCGGCCGGCATGGACGGCGCGGTCATGAAATGCACGTCCTCGAAGAGCACGATGAACATGGGCCTCGCCTCGCTCTCGTCCGAGTTCGCCCAGTGCATGTGGGCCGACGGCAGCGCCCTGGGCGCCGTCCAGCACTCGGTTACGAAGACCACCGGCCTGCCCGCCACCGCGAAGGGCATCAAGCCGAACGCCACCGGCAACGCGATGTCGGCGAAGGAGCTGTCCGAGGCGGCCGCCAAGGTGCGCAACGAAATCCGCAAAGACAAATAGGACCCTTGGGGCTCAACCACCCTCCCCTCTGCGACTGTTCCAAAACCGTTGCTCCCCCGCTGTAAAGCCGGAATAAGCCGTCGGCAAGGATGTCGCGACGCAATGACGCGTGCGCGCCCCACAGCGAACGAGAGAGACACAGACACACCATGAGCAACCACCAGCCGGGTCCCTACGGCCAGCCGCCCCAGCCTCCCCGGGGCCCCAACCCGTACGGCCAGGGCGGCGCCCCGGGCCAGCCCGGCTACGGCTACCCGCAGGGCAACCCGTACGGCCAGCAGCCCCCGCAGGCCCCGTACGGCGCCCCGCCCCAGCAGCCGCCGTACGGCGCTCCGCCGCAGGGGCCGTACGGCCAGCAGCCGGGCATGCCGATGCAGGCCCCGTACCCGGCCCCGGTACCGCCGCAGGGCGGCGGCAAGGGCAAGACGGTCGGCATCGTGATCGGAGCGGTGGTGCTCGTGGGCGCGATCGCGGGCGGCGCGTTCGTGTTCCTCAAGGGCGGTAGCAGTGACGGCAATGTGAAGCCGTACACGATCGTGCTGCAGGACAAGCTGGCGGACGGGAAGTACACGAAGGCTCCGTCCGCCGACCCGCAAAAGCAGACCGAGAGCCTCGCCAACAACGACAAGGCCAAGGAGCTGGGCGTCTCCAACGGCACGGGTGTCGTCGGGAGTTACTCCAACGACGACAAGCAGCGGATGATGATCATCGGCATGTACGGCGACATCTCCGACCCGAAGAAGTCGACCGACGCGATGATCGCGAAGATGGACGAGTCCTCCAAGAAGAACCAGGGGACCATGGGGGCCGGCCAGAAAGAAACCGTCACGGACTGGACCGAGTTCCACCCGAGCGGCTTCGACGGTGCCGTCATGAAGTGCAAGGCCGAGAAGACCTCGACCTCCTTCGGCACCATGTCAAGCTCGGTCAACATCAGCACCTGCATCTGGGGGGACTCCAGCGCCCTGACCGTGGTCCAGCACGTGACCCAGAAGATGACCGGCGGCATCACCGGCGGCGTCGGCTCGTCCTCGGCGGACCCGCTGTCCGCCAAGGACCTGGCCGACCTCACGGCCAAGGTCCGCACCGAAGTCCGCAAGGACAAGTAGCCAACCGCACAAGGTGGTTGGCCCGGAGGAAAGAACCATGAGCAATACCCCGAGCCCCTCCCTCCCGGCCGGAGACCCCGGCCCCTACGGGAGCGGCCACACCCCTCCGGGCCAGCCGCCTTTGCCCCCGAAGAGCGGCGGCAGCAACGACGCGAAGGTGATCGGCATTTCCGCGGCTGCCGTCGTCCTCGTGGGCGCACTCGCGGGCGGCTACCTCTACGTCAAGGGCGACGCCCCCATCGACGGCGTGAAGCCGTACACGGTCACGCTGCCCGAAAAGCTGCTGGACGGCACGTACGCCAAGCACGGCAAGGACACCGACCCCAAACAGCTGAGCAACAATCGCCTGGGAATTCACAACGGGACTCAGGTGTCCAACAGTTACTACGGCCCCCAGAAGAAGACCATGATCGTGGTCGGTATCTACGGCGGAATATCCGACCCTCAGAAGTCGGTAGACGCCTGGGCGGCCCGGCACGACGAGAACGCACCCAGCGATGAAAAGGTCGAGGTCGTCACACCCTGGGCAGAATTCCACCCGGCAGGCTTCGACGGCGTCACGATGAAGTGCCAGACCGAGAAGTCCACCAGGGCGAACGGCGCCTTCACCACGGCCACGAACGCCAGCATCTGCATCTGGGGCGACTCCAGCGCGGTGACCCTGGTCGAGGACATGACGGTGGAGGCAAGCTCTGTCTACGACACGGGCAACTCCCGCTCCGAGACCGGCAACGTGATGTCCGCCAAGGAACTGTCCGAGGCCACGGTCAAGGTGCGCGACGAGGTTCGCAAGGAGAAGTAGCAACACCCCTGCAAGGCGATGGGCTCCGAAGGGAACGAGATGAGCTACGACCAGCCCAACCCGTACGGCCAGCCGAACCAGCCCAACCCCTATGGCCAGAACGGCCCCACGGGCCAGCCCGGCTACGGCTATCCCCCACCGGCCCAACCGCCCCAGCAGCAGCCGTATTACCCCCCGCCGCCGCCCATGCCCCCGCAGAGCGGCGGCGGCAAGAGCAAGGGTGTCGTCATAGGCCTGGCGGTAGGCGCCGTGGCCGTCGTGGGCGCCGTCATCGGCGGCATGCTCCTCTTCACCAACAGCGACAAGGGCAGCAGCTCCGTCGCCGACGATGGAAAGCGCTACAAGCTCACGGCTCCGGACACGGTCGCGGGTGAGTTCAAGAAGGACGCCTCCGAAGGCGACGACGGCGGTTTCTCCACAGCGAGGGACAAGTCCAAGTTCGAAGAGCTGGGCGTCAAGAATCCGCAGGACGCCAGCGCCTCGTACAAGTCCAGCGGATTCGCCCCGAGGGTGCTCCAATTCGGCGGCGTCTGGGGTGAGGTGAAGGACCCCGACGCTGTGGTCGACGGTATGTTCAAGGTCATGGCGGACGAGGCGAAAAAGGACTCCTCCACCGGCAACGGCGGAAAGGGCGAACTCGAGGGCACTCCGCAGAAGGTGTCCCCCAGCGGTCTCGACAACGCCGTCATGAAGTGCCAGTACATCAAGATGGTGGGCAACCCCGCAGCACCGAAGGGCTTCAGGACCCCGTTCTGCGTCTGGGCCGACCACAGCACGGTCGCCCTCACGATGCTCGTGGATCCTTCCGCGGTGACGTCCGGCAAGAGCACGACGATCGAGGAGGCTGCGGGCATCGCGGCAAGGGTGCGGCAGGACGCGCGCGTCGAGATCAAGTGAGCCGAGCTATTTGTTCATTGGCCGCACCATGGCACACAGTTCAGGGGCGTCGGGAAAGTCCGGTGTGGTCCTCCCCACCGCCTCATAGCCCCACTCTTCGTAGAGCGCCCGTACCTTGGCATGCATCTGGTGCACCAGGAGTGTGACACGCTCCTCGGGGCGGCCGACGAGCAGTTCGTCGTGGATACGGCGGGCGTACCCGGTCCCACGCCATGGCGTGCGGACCATGAGCTCGGACAAGGCGAAGGTCCTGGTGCCGGTCTCAGCGGCGAAGGGTTCCTCCGGGCGCGGTTCAACGGTCGCCCACCATGCCGTGGACGCGCTCAACGGGGCGCCGTACGCGTAGCCCACCGGCTCTCCAGCGTCGTAACCGACGACGCAGGAGAAGCCGGGGAGGCCGGACCAGTGATCCAGGAAACCGGCGAACTGAGCGCGGTCGGCCAGTGGATCACCGCTGTCGGTGTATACCTCGTCGTGCACGTCGAGCAGGAGCTCTCGGATGGACTTGACCTCTCGGCCTGCGTACTGCCGCACGTCGCGATTCAAGCTGCTCATGGCCTGCCTTTCGTTGAGTGTGCAAGAGCTTCTGCCACATGCTCAAGGCGCTGAGTCACACGGCTACTGGTCGTGGTTGCAGTCATTGCGGCAGCAACAGCAGCCGCTGCCTGTTCCAAATCACCCCGGGCAAGCTGTAGTTCGGCAAGCAAGACGGTGTAAAAGGTGCGGTTTCGCGTGAATTCAGCGCCAAGCAGTTCAAGTGTTTGCGTCGTGAGGTGCTCAGCACGGTCGTAACAACCTGCACTTTGATGAGCCAGGGCCGCAAGACCACTGACTTCGGCCGGAGTAACGAAGGCCAGCCAACTCGAGGAATCGGCTGCACCAGCACGATCAAAGACCCGCTCAGCAGCTGCGAGGTGACGTCCCATGCCCGAAGGGTCTCCCGTGGACCCCAGGCAGTCGGCCAATCGCGAGTGCAACAACGTGGCAATCAACGGGTGCTGTCGAATGTGACGTTCGCTCAAAGCGGTCCGATTGATACGAGCAGCCTCGGCAGGCCGCCCAGCCTGCTCAGCCTGAGCTGCAAGATCGGACCAAGCACGAGTTCCCGCGACCCGATCACCTGCGAGAACCGCGGCCTGGAGGGCCTCATTCCGCAACCGTGCAGCCTCGTCACACCGGCCACTGTCGTGGGCAGACCATCCCGCACAGCCAGCCACGGCCCCAATGGCTCGATACAGCGCCTTTTCGACAGTACTTCCATAAAAGCAGTGATCCAGCACGTGACGCAGGCGACGGAGGTAGTCGGTCGCCACGTCGATGGTAGCCACGCCGCCAAACCCGTTGAAGTGGGCATCCAGCAGACTGATCGTCCGCTCGATCCGCTCGATATCGCTTGCGCCAAGACGCCCGCGCTGAGGCACTTGGTCAATACCCAGGGTCGTGACAAGAGCTCCGGCGAGGAACGTGCGCTGCGCTGGGTCCTCCTCCGGTACAGGGACGGAGGTCCGAGGCGGTACGGGAAGCCGAGTGCTCTTGCCCCGAGGGACAAACCCCATTGCCTCGGCAGGCTTGTCGAAGATTCGCTGAAGTGCCAAGAGATAGCGCGTCCATGGCCATCGCACCTCACCCGAGATCCAGCGCCGTACGTGACGGTCAGTGCAGTCACCTGGCGATCCACACATCTCGGCAACGACCCGATTGACCTCCCTGGCGAGTTCCTGCTGGCTCAACCCATACGCATCCAGCAAGCCTTCCAACGTGGTGTTCCGCTGTCGGCCCATCCGGCCCCCTCGGGTCTGAGCGCAAAGAACTGACAGCCACGGCAACCGCTGTCCCGTAGGTAAAACTGTCCGGCCGCTCGTCGGTAACTGCCCATGTTCTGCCCTGGGCCCCGCGCCCCTCTGCGGCCTTGACTGGGAAGCAGCGAAGACCCACACCCCCAGGAGCCACACCGATGCGACCCGATCACTCAAAGCATCCCCTGCCACCGGCAACCCTCATGACCGGAGAGAACATCCCCCTCGACCTCGTCACGATCCGCGCCGTCACCCGCCGCGCCCTCGCGGAACGGATCGTCCGCCCCCGCCGCAGCGAGATCGACGAACTCACCCGCACCCTCCGCGAGCACCTCGAGCTGATGCTCGCCGAGGCTCAGTCACGCGCCGAGCAACTCACCATCGGCACCGTCCCCCGCGACCGCTGGGACGCGCTCATCGACCACATCCGCACCGACCTCGACTTCGCCACCGGTAGCGAACGCCCCGTCCTCTGCGCCGCCGACGCGTACATGCAAGTCCTAGCCCGGGATGCCCGTTTCCTTGCGGATTGCCTCGATGAGTGAGCGAAGCGCGGGGCGAGGAGAGGTAAGTGCCATAACTCACCCTCCGCGCCGGTCATAAGCACCCTTCCGGTACAAGTCCACGGCCACCGCCAAACGGCCCCCCTGCTCAGCGGCGTAACCGCTGGTAACCTCCGCCACCGGCAAAGCGCTCCCCACCTACGCCCCGCCTGCATAGCGGACGGCTGTAGTGCGCAAGGTCCGTAACGAGAAGTAGCCGCATGCCCAAAGCGGTTGGACCCGAAGGGAACCTCATGAAGAAGACGGCCGGGCTCACGATCGGCGCCGTTGCGCTCCTGGGCGCGACGGCGGGTGGCGCATACACCTTCCTTGGCAAGGGAAGCAGCGACGACAAAGTGAAGCCCTACACCATCGCGCTGACGGACACGTTGCTCGACGGGAAGTACTCGAAGCTGACCACGAAGGCGGCGACCGACCAACTCGCCCAGAACGCCGACATACCTGGCGGCACGACCGTCGGCGCCGCCTATGAGACCAGCGACAAGCTGGGGCTGGCGGTCACGGGCACCTACGGCAAAATCACCGATCCCGGCAAGGCCGTTGACGACTATGCGGCACGTCTCGACAAGCAGGAGAAGACGTACGCGGACAAGGTCAGCAAGAACAAGGCGAACGTCAGGGTCAGTACGGTGACCCCCCTCAACGAATTCCACCCGTCAGGCTTCGACGGCAGCAGCGCGGTGATGAAGTGCAAGGCCACAACGTTCACCTCCACGGTTGTCGACAATGCGGTCAAGGTTGAGGTCTCGACGTGCATATGGGGAGATTCCAGCGCCGTCGGGATCGTCCAGAACACGGTCAGCAAGAGCGACGCCGCTGTCGGCATCGGCAACAGCAACATCACGCCCGACGTGATGACGGCGAAGGACCTGGCCGACGCAACGGCCACCGTGCGCGGCGAGGTTCGTAAGGCGAAGTAGCCGCCAGGCCGGGGCACGGCCGGATAGCGACCGCCCGTGCCCCGCTCCCCCCCACCACCAGCAGCATCATGTCCGCCAAGAGGGCTGTCCGAGGCCACGGCTAAGATCCCAAAATGGCAGCCTCGGCACGGCGATTGGCCCCGAAGGGAACGACATGAGCTACAACCAGCCCAACCCATACGGCCAGCCCCCGCAGCCGAACCCGTACGCCCAGCAGCCCCAGCAACTCCCTTACGGGCAGCCACAACAACAGCCCGGCCCCTATGGAGCACCGCCGCCGTACGGCCAGCAGCCCGGCATGCCCCCGCCGTACCTGCCGCCGCCCATACCCCCGACGGGAGACAGTGGCGGCAAGGGCAAGGCCTTAGCCATCGGGATCGGTGCTGCGGTTCTGGTCGGGGCGATCGTCGGCGGCGCCTTCTACCTCATAGGTGACAACGGCTCCGACTCGCCCGCCCGGCACGGCAAGCACACAACGGCCAACGGTGGCACTCCGTCCCCCACCCAGAGCGGCAGCGGCAAGCGCTACAAGCTGACCGCTCCCGACACACTGGCCACCGATTTCCGCAAGGACGCCTCCAGCACACCGCAGGACTTCAACTCCGGTGACAAGGCAGACTTCGAAGGGAAGGGCGTCCACAACGCGGAGGGAACCATCGCCGAGTACAAGGCCGGCGTGGACACGGGCACCACGAAGCGCCTCCATCTCATCGGCGTCTGGGGCGAGATCAAGAACCCGGAGTGGGTGGTGGACAGCTCGCTCGACTCCCTGAAAGTGAAGCTCAAAAAGGGGAAGATGGAAGGCTTTTCCGCTCGGTTCTCGCCGAGCGGGCTCGATGACGACGCCGTCGTCAAGTGTCAGTACTACGCCTCCCCGGTGAGCACCGGCAAGGAACTCAAGCTGCCCATCTGTGTCTGGGCCGACCACAGCACCACCGGCATCATCATGTTCACCGATGCCGCGGCTCTGCTCAGCGGCCAGGCCACCCCTCTGGACCAGGCGGCGGAGCTGGCCGTCAAGGTCCGCCATGACGCCCGCGTCGAAATCCCCTGAGCCCCGTGCGTCACCGCTTGGGCCAGTGCCACGACGGCTCGTCGAGCGGGCCCTCCCGGCCCGCAACGCCCGTCTGCCCGAGGGCGTCCTTGACCAGGCCGATGGAGTTGACGTCGAGCCGGTGGCGCCGGGCACCTCGGGCGAGGGCCTCGGCGAGGCCCGGCGCGTGCGTGACCACGACGATCTGGGTGTCCCGGGCGGCGGTGAGGAGCAGGTCGGCCAGCGGGGGCAGCAGGTCCGGGTGGAGGCTGGACTCCGGCTCGTTGAGAACGAGCAGCGCGGGCGGCCGGGGCGTGAGCAGCGCCGCCGCCCACAGCAGGTAGCGCAGGGTACCGTCCGACAGCTCGTCCGCGCCGAGCGGGCGCAGCAGGCCGCTCTGGCGCAGCCGCAGCTCGAACCGGCCGCTCTCGCCGTCGATCTCCACCCGGCTGCCGGGGAACGCCGCGTCCACGGCGGCATCCAGGGCCTCGTGGTCGCCGATCTCGCGGATCGTCTGCAGCGCGGCCGCGAGGTCCGCACCGTCGTGGCCGAGCACGGGCGTACGCGTACCGATCCGGGCGCTGCGGACGGGGGCATGGGCATCGGTGCGTACGTGGTCGTAGAACCGCCAGGACCGCAGGTGCTCGCGCAGCCGCAGCAGGTCGGGGGCGAGCTGCGGGTCGGCGAGCTCGCTGAGCATGCTGTCGTACGGGCGGAGGGCGTTCACCGACTGGTGCCAGGTGCCGTCGGCGGTGCGGGTGCGTACGGCGGGGCCGGAGCGGTCCGACAGCAGTGCGGCGGGACGCAGCACGGGGCCTGCCCAGGTGCACTCGCGCTTGATCTCGGGGTCGAGGTTGAACAGGGACGGCGCGCCCCCACCGCCCGAGGTCGGGATGGGGTGCCCGAAGTCGACCGCGTAGCTGAATTCGTCCCCGGAAAAGCCGAGGCGGAGGCTGACGGCCGGCGAGCGGCCTGTGCCCTTCCTCTCCCCCGCCCACAGCACCGAGGGCAGCCCGCCCTCGCGCGCCAGCGCCGCCACCGCGCCGCCCTGGGCGGACGCGGCGAGCAGCCGCAGGGCCCGGTAGAGGCTGGACTTGCCGGCACCGTTCGCGCCGGTGATCACGTTGAGGCGGCCCAGCGGGACGATCAGGCGGCGCAGGGAGCGGTAGTTCTCGACGGCGAGGGTGGTGAGCATGGTGCCAGTGTGCCGAGGGGGTCGGACAGCGCGGGCGAACCGGGTACCGCTTTCCTCACGGCTGAGGGCAGTTCTCGGGCGGAAACCGGTACCCGATTCGTCAGTCACCCATCGCGGCGCGACCCCGTTCCCGCCGCCCTCGCGAGCTCCGCGAACGCCCGTGCCGCAGCGCTCTGGTACGCGGTGTCGCGCCGGAGCAGGGTGACCGTACGCGCGGGCAGCGCGGGCTCCAGGGGTACGGGGTGCAGGTCGGGCCGGGCGTGGGCGATCGCGTCCGGGAGCACCGTGGCGAGCCCGGTCCGGGTGACGATCTCGACGAGCGCGTGGACGGAGTCCGCCTCAATGGCGATCCTCGGGCGCACCCCGCATGCCGCGAAGTGCTCGTCGATGTGGCGGCGCGTGGCGAAGTCGGTGCTGAGCAGCGCGAGTTGCCGCTGCTCCAGCTCGGCCACGGGCAGCGGCGCACGACAAGACCCGTCGCCCACGACCAGGCTGAGCGTCTCCGTGAACAGCTCCTCGGCGGCGACCCCCGGCAGGTGCGCGCCGCCAAAGGCGATGCCGAGGTCCAACTCGTCGCCCATCAGCGCCGATTCGATCCGGTCCTGGGTCATCTCCCGCACCGTCAGCGCGATCCCGGGGTGCGCGGCGTGGAACCGCTCCACCAGCGGGCCGACCAGGTACGCCGTGAACGTCGGCGTCACGGCGAGGCGCAGGCTGCCCCGCGACAGGTCCTGGACGTCCAGCACGGCCCGCTCGCCCGCCGCGAGGTCCTGCAGGGCGCGCTGGGCGTAGTGGACGTACGCCTGGCCGGCGTCCGTGAGGCGCACGGTGCGGCCGGTACGGTCCAGCAATTGGACGCCCAAGGCCTTCTCCAGCTGCCTGACCTGCTGGGACAGGGTGGGCTGCGAGATGCGCAGCTCTTCGGCGGCGCGGGTGAAGTTGGCGTGCTCGGCGACCGCGAGCAGATAGCGCAGGTGACGTAGTTCCGGCTTCATATCCCCAACCATAGATGGCATCGATAGCAGCCAGTGGTATTGAGTCTTGGACACTATAGGTCGAGGTCATGCACAGTGAATGACGTCGGCCCCCCACCGACACCCCGATCGAAGGGAGTGAGAGGTCATGCGTCATCTCGCCCAGGGAATCGACCGCTTCCAGCGGGAGGTCTTCCCCGCCAAGGCCGGGCTCTTCGCCCACCTGGCCACCCACCACACGCCGCACACGCTGTTCATCGGCTGCTCCGACGCCCGCGTCGTCCCCGAGCTGATCACCGGCTGTGAGCCCGGCGAGCTGTTCGTCATCCGTACGGCAGGCAACCTCGTGCCCGCCTACGCACCCCGCACGGACGGCATCGCGGCCAGCATCGAATACGCGGTCGCCGCCCTGGGCGTGACGGACATCATCGTCTGCGGGCACTCCGCCTGCGGCGCGATGACCGCCCTGGCCGAAGGCCACGACCTGGGCGCCATGCCGACGACCGCGGACTGGCTGCGCCACGCCGACGCCGCCCGGGCCCGCACCACCGCTCCCGGAGTGGACGCTCTCGTACGGAGCAACGTCCGCGCCCAGCTGGCGAACCTGGTCACCCACCCCTCGGTGGCCCGCGCCCTGGAACAGGGCACGGTCACGCTGCACGGCTGGTGCTACGACATCGGCAGCGGCACCGTCGACGAACTCGACCTCGCCGGCCGGTCGTCCGCCCTCGCGGCCTGACCCCTTCGAACCACTCCCCACAACCCACAACCCATCCCCGAAAGGAAACCCTTCCCATGGTGCACGCCCAGTTCGACAACACCGCTCGCCAGGCCCTGGCCGCCAAGGCCGTCGAGGCGAAGGTCCGCAAGGACCTGTCCTGGCAGCAGATAGCCGACGCCGCGGGCCTGTCGGTCGCCTTCGTCACCGCCGCCGTGCTCGGCCAGCACCCGCTGCCCGAGGCCTCGGCCAAGGCCGTCGCCGAGCTCCTCGGCCTGGACGCCGACGACGCGATGACGCTGCAGACCATCCCGAACCGCGGCTCCATCCCCGGCGGCATCCCCACCGACCCGACCATCTACCGCTTCTACGAGATGCTCCAGGTCTACGGCACCACCCTCAAGGCCCTGGTCCACGAGCAGTTCGGTGACGGCATCATCTCCGCGATCAACTTCAAGCTGGACGTGAAGAAGGTCGCCGACCCCGAGGGCGGCGAGCGCGCCGTCATCACGCTCGACGGCAAGTACCTGCCGACCAAGCCGTTCTGACACCCGGGAGACCGAACCCATGGACTTCATCCAGCGCACCATCGATCTCGCCCGGGCCAACATCGCCGAGGGCGGACGGCCGTTCGCGACCGTCATCGTGAAGGACGGCGAGATCCTCGCCGAGAGCGCCAACAAGGTCGCGCAGACCAACGACCCCACCGCGCACGCCGAGATCCTCGCCATCCGCGAGGCATGCACCAAGCTCGGCACCGAGCACCTCACCGGCACGACCATCTATGTGCTCGCGCACCCGTGCCCGATGTGTCTCGGCTCGCTCTATTACTGCTCGCCCGACGAGGTCGTCTTCCTCACCACCCGCGACGACTACGCGCCGCACTACGTGGACGACCGCAAGTACTTCGAACTCGGCACGTTCTACGAAGAGTTCGCCAAGCCGTGGCAGCAGCGCCGACTGCCGATGCGCTACGAGCCGCGTGACGCCGCCACCGACGTCTACCGCGAGTGGCAGCAGCACAACGCGTGAACGTACGAAAAGGGGCCCGGCACAGGATGCCGGGCCCCTTTTCGCGAAATCACGCGCTCTTCTCGTGCCGCTCTCCCGGCTCGCTCCCGCGAGACCTCGGCACCAGAGTCGGGTTCACATTCGACTGCACCACGTCCGCGGTGATGACGACCCGGGCGACGTCCTTGCGCGAAGGCACCTCGTACATGACGGACATCAGCACCTCCTCCATGATGGCGCGCAACCCTCGCGCACCCGTGCCACGGAGGATGGCCTGATCGGCAATGGCCTCGAGCGCCGGGCGGTCGAAGTCCAGCTCCACTCCGTCGAGTTCGAAGAGGCGCTGGTACTGCTTCACCAGCGCGTTGCGCGGCTCGACGAGGATCTGGAGGAGAGCCGCACGGTCGAGGTTGTGCACGGAGGTGATGACCGGGAGCCGGCCGATGAATTCCGGGATCATCCCGAACTTCACCAGGTCCTCCGGCATGACCTCCTGGAACTGGTCGCTCGCCTCGATCTCGCGCTTGGAGCGGATGGTGGCGCCGAAGCCGATGCCCTTGGCGCCGGCCCGGGATTCGATGATCTTCTCCAGGCCGGAGAAGGCACCGCCCACGATGAACAGCACGTTCGTCGTGTCGATCTGGATGAATTCCTGGTGCGGGTGCTTACGGCCGCCCTGAGGGGGGACGGAGGCCGTGGTGCCCTCCAGGATCTTCAGGAGCGCCTGCTGGACGCCCTCGCCGGAGACGTCCCGGGTGATCGAAGGATTTTCGCTCTTACGGGCGACCTTGTCGATCTCGTCGATGTAGATGATGCCGGTCTCGGCCTTCTTGACGTCGTAGTCCGCGGCCTGGATCAGCTTCAGCAGGATGTTCTCGACGTCTTCGCCGACATAGCCGGCCTCCGTCAGCGCGGTCGCGTCGGCGATCGCGAACGGGACGTTCAGCATGCGCGCGAGCGTCTGCGCGAGCAGCGTCTTGCCCGAGCCCGTGGGGCCGAGCAGAAGAATGTTGGATTTGGCCAGTTCGATACCGTCGTCGCGGCCGCCGTGACCGGTCTCGCCGGCCTGCACCCGCTTGTAGTGGTTGTAGACGGCGACCGACAGGGCCTTTTTGGCGGCTTCCTGGCCGACGACATAGCCCTCGAGGAATTCGTAGATCTCACGGGGCTTGGGGAGTTCCTCCCAGCGCACCTCGGAGGTCTCCGCCAGCTCTTCCTCGATGATCTCGTTACAGAGATCGATGCACTCGTCGCAGATGTACACACCAGGACCCGCGATGAGCTTCTTCACCTGCTTCTGGCTCTTCCCGCAGAACGAGCACTTGAGCAGATCGCCGCCGTCACCGATGCGTGCCACGAGGTGCTTCCCCTTCGCCTGGGATCCGCCTTGTTCTGCGAACCCGAGTGCTTGCCTATCGACGGTACCTTGCCGGGCCCCCCGTGCGGGCCCCCCTTGCACTCTCCTCGGGCCAAGGGGGGTACCGGCGGCACTGTGTCCGAGACACCGTACTCAGACGGGCATCAGACGGATACTGACGACTTGCGCGTCGAAACGATCTGGTCAACGAGACCGTACGCGAGCGCGTCCTCAGCGGTGAGAATCTTGTCGCGCTCGATGTCGTCGCGGATCTTCTCGACGGGCTGGGTGGAGTGCTTGGCCAGCATCTGCTCCAGCTGGGTACGCATGCGCATGATCTCCTTCGCAGCGATCTCCAGGTCGGAGAGCTGCTCCCGGCCGGTCTGGCTGGACGGCTGGTGGATCAGCACCCGGGCGTTGGGGAGCGCCATGCGCTTGCCCGGCGTACCGGCGGCCAGCAGGATGGCCGCGGCGGAGGCCGCCTGGCCCATGCAGACCGTCTGGATGTCGGGCTTCACGAACTGCATCGTGTCGTAGATGGCGGTCAGCGCGGTGAACGAGCCGCCGGGCGAGTTGATGTAGATCGAGATGTCACGGTCGGGGTCCATCGACTCCAGGCACAGCAGCTGCGCCATGACGTCGTTGGCGGAGGCGTCGTCGATCTGGACGCCCAGGAAGATCACGCGCTCCTCGAAGAGCTTCGCGTACGGGTCGTACTCGCGGACACCCTGGGAGGTGCGCTCGACGAAACGCGGGACCACATAGCGGGCCTCGGCCTGGGGGCCCGTGTAGAGGCCGCTGGGGGCGGAGAAGTTGTTCATGCGGGTGTTCACCATCCTGATGGCGATCGGTGCGGTGGGCTGGGATACGGCTGTAGAGCGGTACTGCCGGGGATCAGGCCCCGGTGCCGCCGCCGCCCGGAACGCCGGCCGCGTGCGTGATGATCTCGTCGATGATCCCGTACTCCTTGGCCTCGTCCGCGGTGAACCAGCGGTCGCGGTCGCCGTCGCGGATGATCGTCTCCACGGTCTGGCCGGTGTGCAGGGCCGTGATCTCCGCCATGCGCTTCTTGGTGCGGAGCAGCTGCTCGGCCTGGATCTTGATGTCCGTGGCCGTGCCGCCGAGGCCCGCGGAGCCCTGGTGCATGAGGATGTCGGTGTTCGGCAGCGCGAAGCGCTTGCCGGGGGTGCCGCCGGTCAGCAGGAACTGGCCCATCGAGGCGGCCAGGCCCATGCCGATGGTGACCACGTCGTTCGGGATGTACTGCATGGTGTCGTAGACCGCCATGCCCGCCGTCACCGAACCGCCGGGGCTGTTGATGTAGAGGTAGATGTCCTTGTCCGGGTCCGCGGCCAGGAGGAGCATCTGCGCCGTGATCTTGTTGGCGATGTCGTCGTCGACCTGCTGGCCGAGGAAGATGATCCGCTCGTCGAGCAGCCGGCTGTAGACCTGGTCGCCGAGGCCACCACCGATGGAAGGCCCGCCGGCGGCGGAAGGCATCAGATTCATCACGTGATCCACCTGCTCGTCTCTGACGGCAACGGGCCGTCTCCGCGTCTTCACTCGGGGCCGGGGGTCGCATGGGCCGGTACGCTCCGGCGCACTCCAAGTCTTCCCCTGCCCTCGTATCTACGGACCCTAACGCGCTGGTCGGCGGGCGCCATCCCGCATGGGGAACTGTTCGCTCTGAGCGCAGGTTCCGGGCGGCGGCGGGAGCGCGTACGGGCCCGGCCGCGCCCCCGGGGCAGGGGACGCGGCCGGGCCCGTACGAACAGCTCGGCTGCCGCGGGGCGAGGATCAGGCCTCGGTGCCCTCGGCGGCCTCGACGACCTCGGCGGCTGCCTCGGTCTCGTCGTCCTCGTCCTCGAGGTCGACGATCTCGCCGTTGGTGTCCTTGACGGTGGCGGCCTCGACGACGGTCGCGAGGGCCTTGCCGCGGGCGACCTCACCGACGAGCATCGGGACCTGGCCGCCCTGGACGACCGCCTGGGCGAACTGGTCCGGGGACATGCCGGAGGACTGGGCGCGGCGCATCAGGTGCTCGGTGAGCTCCTCCTGGCCGACCGACAGCTTCTCCTTGTTGACGATCTCGTCGAGGATGAACTGGGTCTTGATGCCCTTCTCAGCCTGCTCCTTGAGCTCGGCGTCGAACTCCTCGGCGGACTTGCCCTGGATCTCCAGGTACTTGTCCAGGGTCAGGCCCATCTGACCGAGCTGGTGGTGCTCGAGGTTGTGCTTACGAGTGTTGACCTCGTCCTCGAGCAGCTTCTCGGGCATCGGGACCTCGACCAGCTTCAGCAGCTCGTCCAGGACCTTCTCCTGGGCCTGGGTGGCCTGGTCGAACTTCTTCATCCGGGCCAGGCGCTCACGGCTGTCGGCCTTGAGCTCGTCCAGCGTGTCGAACTCGCTCGCCAGCTGCGCGAACTCGTCGTCCAGGGCGGGCAGTTCACGGGACTTGACGGCGGTGACGTCGACCTTGACCTCGGCCTCCTTGCCCTCGGCGGAACCGCCCTTGAGCACGGAGGTGAAGGTGGCGGTGGCGCCGGCCTCGAGACCGGTCACGGCCTCGTCGATGCCGTCCAGCAGGTCACCGGAACCGATGGTGTAGTCGATGCCGGTGGCGACGCCGTCCTCGAGGACCTCGCCGTCGACCTTGGCCTCCAGGTCGACCGTGACGATGTCGCCCTCGGCGGCGGCACGCTCGACCGCGGTGGTGGTGGCGAAGCGCTCACGCAGCTGCTCGACGGACTTCTCGATGTCCTCGTCGGTCACCTCGGTGACGTCGACGGTGACCTCGATACCGGAGTAGTCCGGGATCTCCAGCACCGGACGGATGTCGACCTCGGCGGTGAAGGCCAGCAGCTCGCCGTCCTTCAGCTCCGTGATGTCGACCTCGGGCTGACCCAGCGGGTTGAGGTCACCCTCGTTGACGGCCTCGGTGTAGAACTTCGGGAGCGCGTCGTTGACGGCCTCCTCCAGCACCGCACCGCGGCCGAAACGCTGGTCGATCACGCGGTTCGGGATCTTGCCCTTGCGGAAGCCGGGCACCGAGACCTGCTGGTTGATCTTCTTGTACGCCGCGTCGAGGCTGGCCTTGAGCTCCTCGAAGGGCACCTCGACAGTGAGCCGAACCCGAGTCGGGTTCAGGGTCTCCACGGCGCTCTTCACGGTTCGGTCTCCTTGGGGCTGACTTCTGGGAATCTGCTGAGCTTCTCAGCGGACCGCGCCCGGTACAGAGACACACAGACGCGCAGCTTGCATAGTAACCGCACGCACGATGGGCCCCACAATGTGATCTTGCTGGTCGGGGTGGCCGGATTCGAACCGACGACCTTCCGCTCCCAAAGCGGACGCGCTACCAAGCTGCGCCACACCCCGTCGGTGCGAGACGTAGGGTACATGCCCGCGGGGGTGCGCAGATGCCGAATCGACCACGGAACAGCCGTCGGGCGAAGGCCCGGTGAAGGGGGTGTGCGATGAACCCCCGGGACCCGCTACGATGCACGTCAGTGCCATCGGCCCCACAGGGGTTCGAGCGGCGCGCGCGGGCGTAGCTCAATGGTAGAGCCCCAGTCTTCCAAACTGGCTACGCGGGTTCGATTCCCGTCGCCCGCTCCATCACGCCTCCGGCCGCCCAGCCGGAGGCGTTTCGTTTCTCCTCGGATCTCTCCCCGGACCTCTCCTCAAACCTCTCAGATCTTGATGTTCGTTATGGTCCGCGCGATCGAGTCGAGGAGGCTGTGGATCGAACCGGCCAGCGTGGTGGACGCGAGGAAGAAGCCGAAGAGGATCGCGATGAAGGCCGGGAAGACCTTGAGGTGGCCGTTGCGCGTCATCACCACCATGAGGATCCCCAAGAGCAACACGGTCGACAGCGAAATGATCACAGCGATCACACCCTCGGTTCGAAAGCACCTGCCCGGTTCGGGAGACGCTGCCCCGCAGGCCCCCTCCGCACCCATCGTGCCACCAACTCGGCCACCAGTGTGGTGACCTGACTGTTCATCGATGAATTGACCGAGTCGGTGGCGAATCGCTTTTCGGCCAGGTGGCTTGGTCGCGACCCCGGTTCCGCGATTAGGGTGCCTCGGGTGTCCCCCACCACCTCCACGGCGCCTCCGGCGCACTCCGGCTCCCCCGGTCCCGGCCGTACCCGGACCGACGCCGCCGGTGCGGCGCGGCGCGATCCGTTCTTCGACAACGCGAAGTACCTGGCGATCGTCCTTGTCGCCCTCGGCCATGCCTGGGAGCCGCTCACGGACAGCAGCCGGGCGGCGACGGCGCTGTACTACACCGTGTACACGTTCCACATGCCGGCGTTCATCCTGATCTCCGGCTACTTCTCGCGTGGGTTCGACTTCAGCCCGGCGAAGCTGAAGCGGTTGATCACCGGTGTGCTCGTGCCGTATCTGGTCTTCCAGGCCGTCTACATCGGCTTCCAGCACGCGCTGGAGCCGGATGCGCCGCCGGACGCGTTCTCACTGCTCAACCCGTGGTACCTGAACTGGTTCCTGGCCGCGCTGTTCGTGTGGCGGCTGACCACGCCGATCTGGAAGCTCGTGCGGTGGCCGGTGCCGGTCGCGTTCGCGATCGCGATCGTGGGGATGCTCACCCCGGGTGTCGGTAGTGACTTCGACCTCATGCGGGTCATGCAGTTCCTGCCGTTCTTCGTGCTCGGCCTGCACGTGAAGCCCGAGCACTTCGCGCTGCTGCGGCGGGGGTGGGTGCGGGTTGCGGCCGTGCCGCTGTTCGCCTGCGCGCTCGCCACCGCGTACTGGCTGGCGCCGCGCCTGGACAGCGGCTGGCTCTACCGCAACTCCAGCGTCCACGACCTCCACCAGCCCGCGTGGACCGCCCCCGTCATGACCCTGGCCCTGTTCGCCTGCGCCGCGGCCCTCACGGCGGGCTTCCTGGCATGGGTCCCGCGCCGCGAGACGTGGTTCACGGCGCTGGGCGCGGGGACGTTGTACGGGTATCTGCTGCACGGGTTTCTGATCAAGTTGTCGCGCTGGTACGAGTGGTATGACGCGTATGCGTGGGTTCGGGGGCCTGTGGGGGAGCTTGTGGTGACGGCGGTTGCCGTGGTGGTGGTGACGGTGCTGTGCACGGGGCCGGTGCGGAAGGTTTTCCGGTGGGTCATGGAGCCGCGCATGGAGTGGGCGTTCCGCTCGGGACGGTAGGGCCGGTGGGGGTTGTGCCCCGGTCCCTCCCTTTCACCGTTTCTTCCGGGGCTCCGCCCCGGACCCCGAAACCGGGCTGAATCTCAGCCCGTCCGGCGTTTGAGGACGAGCGGCGGAGCCGCGACAAGGGGGTCCGGGGGCGGAGCCCCCGAAGCGGGGTCCGGGGGCGAAGCCCCCGGGAAACGGAGAAAGGGCGGGACCGGGGCACACAACTCGCCCGCTAATCGCGGCAGATCAACAACAGCGCCCGATCATCGTTGACGTCCTTCGCGACCGCCTCGATCAAGTGCCATGCCGCGCCCACGAAACCGGACGTGACATAGCGGTCGGCCTCGCCCGTGAGGCGGTCCATGCCCTCGGTCAGTTCGCGCTCGGACGTCTCGACGAGGCCGTCCGTGAAGAGCATGAGGACGTCGCCGCGGCGCAGCGTGCCCTTGACGGAGTCGAAGTCCGCGCCGTCGTAGACACCGAGGAGAGGGCCCTCGGCGGACTTCTCCTCCCAGCGCCCCGTGCCCGCGCACAGGTGCAGTCCGGGGACGTGGCCGGCGGAGAAGAGTTCGTAGTCCCCGCTCTCGAGGTCGAGGACGAGGTGGACGGAGGTGGCGAAGCCCTCGTCCCAGTCCTGGCGGAGGAGGTAGCCGTTGGCGGCGGGCAGGAAGGCGTGCGGGGGCAGGGAGCCGAGCAGGCCGCCGAAGGCGCCGGAGAGGAGCAGGGCGCGGGAGGCGGCGTCCATGCCCTTGCCGGAGACGTCGGTGAGGACGACCTCGAGGGTGCGGCCGCCGTTCGTGCAGGCGCCGACGACGAAGTCGCCGGAGAAGGACTGGCCGCCGGCCGGCCGCAGGGCCATCTCGCGGTGCCAGCCGCGCGGCAGCTTGGGCAACTTGCTCTGGACGCGGATGCGTTCGCGCAGGTCGAACAGCATCGTGCCGCCGCGCCGCCACGGCACGCCGACGCGGCTGCGGAACTGGGCGATGAGCAGCCCGAAGAAGCCGACCGCGGCCACCACGAGGATCGTGCCCGGGGTGACGCGGTCGGCGCCGTACGCGTAGGGGTCGAGGACGGCGGACTCGACGATGAGCGCGGTGGCCGCCGCGGCGTAGAGGCCGAGCAGGCTGGCGGGGCGCAGCAGCAGTCCGCCGGCGACGATGGGCAGGACGAGCGAGGAGGGGGCGCACCACTCGGGCTGGACGATGGTGCCGAGGGCGAAGGCGGGGACGGAGAGCAGGAGTGCGGTCAGGGCGAGCCAGTCGGAGCCGTCGCCGCGGAAGTAGTCGACTCCGGACTTGCGCACGCTCGTGCGGGCCCGGTGCAGTGCTTTGCGCATCCGGGCCGTCGGGGTCTCCGCACCGCCAGTCATTGCTTCGGGACCTTATCCACCCATTCGGCGGTGCGTCGATTCACGCCGCGCCGACACGACAGCCTGGGGCGCGTCGGCCCGGCACCCCGGGTGCAACCTTATGCGAAATTCGTTCGCCTGCACGGATATGCGTTGCTAGGCATGGTTCGTGGCGAGGGAATTGCGCGCGGTGCGCGAGGACGGCTGGGACCAGTGGTACGAGACCTTGATGCTCGCGTTCGGCGGGGTGCCCGAGCCGACCGGGGTGATCAGCCTGTGGAACGGGCTGACCGATCTGGAACGCACCATCGGGGTCTGGGAGGACGGTGAGGTCGTCGGTACGGCCGGTGCGTTCGCCTTCCGGCTGTCCGTGCCCGGCGGAGCACTGGTGCCCACGGCCGGTGTGTCCATGGTGGGCGTACGCCCGACGCACCGGTGGCGCGGTCTGCTGACGGCCATGATGCGGCGGCAGTTGGACGACATAAGGGCGTGGGGCGAGCCGCTGGCGGCGCTGACCGCCTCCGAGCAGTCGATCTACGGGCGCTTCGGCTACGGCGTGGCGACCCTCGGCATGCATGCCGAGGGTCGCCACGCCGTAGCCGAAGCGCCCGTAGATCGACTGCTCGGAGGCGGTCAGCGCCGCCAGCGGCTCGCCCCACGCCCTTATGTCGTCCAACTGCCGCCGCATCATGGCCGTCAGCAGACCGCGCCACCGGTGCGTCGGGCGTACGCCCACCATGGACACACCGGCCGTGGGCACCAGTGCTCCGCCGGGCACGGACAGCCGGAAGGCGAACGCACCGGCCGTACCGACGACCTCACCGTCCTCCCAGACCCCGATGGTGCGTTCCAGATCGGTCAGCCCGTTCCACAGGCTGATCACCCCGGTCGGCTCGGGCACCCCGCCGAACGCGAGCATCAAGGTCTCGTACCACTGGTCCCAGCCGTCCTCGCGCACCGCGCGCAATTCCCTCGCCACGAACCATGCCTAGCAACGCATATCCGTGCAGGCGAACGAATTTCGCATAAGGTTGCACCCGGGGTGCCGGGCCGACGCGCCCCAGGCTGTCGTGTCGGCGCGGCGTGAATCGACGCACCGCCGAATGGGTGGATAAGGTCCCGAAGCAATGACTGGCGGTGCGGAGACCCCGACGGCCCGGATGCGCAAAGCACTGCACCGGGCCCGCACGAGCGTGCGCAAGTCCGGAGTCGACTACTTCCGCGGCGACGGCTCCGACTGGCTCGCCCTGACCGCACTCCTGCTCTCCGTCCCCGCCTTCGCCCTCGGCACCATCGTCCAGCCCGAGTGGTGCGCCCCCTCCTCGCTCGTCCTGCCCATCGTCGCCGGCGGACTGCTGCTGCGCCCCGCCAGCCTGCTCGGCCTCTACGCCGCGGCGGCCACCGCGCTCATCGTCGAGTCCGCCGTCCTCGACCCCTACGCGTACGGCGCCGACCGCGTCACCCCGGGCACGATCCTCGTGGTGGCCGCGGTCGGCTTCTTCGGGCTGCTCATCGCCCAGTTCCGCAGCCGCGTCGGCGTGCCGTGGCGGCGCGGCGGCACGATGCTGTTCGACCTGCGCGAACGCATCCGCGTCCAGAGCAAGTTGCCCAAGCTGCCGCGCGGCTGGCACCGCGAGATGGCCCTGCGGCCGGCCGGCGGCCAGTCCTTCTCCGGCGACTTCGTCGTCGGCGCCTGCACGAACGGCGGCCGCACCCTCGAGGTCGTCCTCACCGACGTCTCCGGCAAGGGCATGGACGCCGCCTCCCGCGCCCTGCTCCTCTCCGGCGCCTTCGGCGGCCTGCTCGGCTCCCTGCCCCCGCACGCCTTCCTGCCCGCCGCCAACGGCTACCTCCTCCGCCAGGACTGGGACGAGGGCTTCGCCACCTCCGTCCACCTCGTCCTCGACCTCGAGAGCGGGGACTACGAACTCTTCTCCGCCGGCCACGTCCCCGGACTGCACCTGTGCGCGGGCACGGGGCGCTGGGAGGAGAAGTCCGCCGAGGGCCCTCTCCTCGGTGTCTACGACGGCGCGGACTTCGACTCCGTCAAGGGCACGCTGCGCCGCGGCGACGTCCTCATGCTCTTCACGGACGGCCTCGTCGAGACGTCCGAGCGCGAACTGACCGAGGGCATGGACCGCCTCACGGGCGAGGCCGACCGCTATGTCACGTCCGGTTTCGTGGGCGCGGCATGGCACTTGATCGAGGCGGTCGCGAAGGACGTCAACGATGATCGGGCGCTGTTGTTGATCTGCCGCGATTAGCGGGCGAGTTGTGTGCCCCGGTCCCGCCCTTTCTCCGTTTCCCGGGGGCTTCGCCCCCGGACCCCGCTTCGGGGGCTCCGCCCCCGGACCCCCTTGTCGCGGCTCCGCCGCTCGTCCTCAAACGCCGGACGGGCTGAGATTCAGCCCGGTTTCGGGGTCCGGGGCGGAGCCCCGGAAGAAACGGTGAAAGGGAGGGACCGGGGCACAACCCCCACCGGCCCTACCGTCCCGAGCGGAACGCCCACTCCATGCGCGGCTCCATGACCCACCGGAAAACCTTCCGCACCGGCCCCGTGCACAGCACCGTCACCACCACCACGGCAACCGCCGTCACCACAAGCTCCCCCACAGGCCCCCGAACCCACGCATACGCGTCATACCACTCGTACCAGCGCGACAACTTGATCAGAAACCCGTGCAGCAGATACCCGTACAACGTCCCCGCGCCCAGCGCCGTGAACCACGTCTCGCGGCGCGGGACCCATGCCAGGAAGCCCGCCGTGAGGGCCGCGGCGCAGGCGAACAGGGCCAGGGTCATGACGGGGGCGGTCCACGCGGGCTGGTGGAGGTCGTGGACGCTGGAGTTGCGGTAGAGCCAGCCGCTGTCCAGGCGCGGCGCCAGCCAGTACGCGGTGGCGAGCGCGCAGGCGAACAGCGGCACGGCCGCAACCCGCACCCACCCCCGCCGCAGCAGCGCGAAGTGCTCGGGCTTCACGTGCAGGCCGAGCACGAAGAACGGCAGGAACTGCATGACCCGCATGAGGTCGAAGTCACTACCGACACCCGGGGTGAGCATCCCCACGATCGCGATCGCGAACGCGACCGGCACCGGCCACCGCACGAGCTTCCAGATCGGCGTGGTCAGCCGCCACACGAACAGCGCGGCCAGGAACCAGTTCAGGTACCACGGGTTGAGCAGTGAGAACGCGTCCGGCGGCGCATCCGGCTCCAGCGCGTGCTGGAAGCCGATGTAGACGGCCTGGAAGACCAGATACGGCACGAGCACACCGGTGATCAACCGCTTCAGCTTCGCCGGGCTGAAGTCGAACCCACGCGAGAAGTAGCCGGAGATCAGGATGAACGCCGGCATGTGGAACGTGTACACGGTGTAGTACAGCGCCGTCGCCGCCCGGCTGCTGTCCGTGAGCGGCTCCCAGGCATGGCCGAGGGCGACAAGGACGATCGCCAGGTACTTCGCGTTGTCGAAGAACGGATCGCGCCGCGCCGCACCGGCGGCGTCGGTCCGGGTACGGCCGGGACCGGGGGAGCCGGAGTGCGCCGGAGGCGCCGTGGAGGTGGTGGGGGACACCCGAGGCACCCTAATCGCGGAACCGGGGTCGCGACCAAGCCACCTGGCCGAAAAGCGATTCGCCACCGACTCGGTCAATTCATCGATGAACAGTCAGGTCACCACACTGGTGGCCGAGTTGGTGGCACGATGGGTGCGGAGGGGGCCTGCGGGGCAGCGTCTCCCGAACCGGGCAGGTGCTTTCGAACCGAGGGTGTGATCGCTGTGATCATTTCGCTGTCGACCGTGTTGCTCTTGGGGATCCTCATGGTGGTGATGACGCGCAACGGCCACCTCAAGGTCTTCCCGGCCTTCATCGCGATCCTCTTCGGCTTCTTCCTCGCGTCCACCACGCTGGCCGGTTCGATCCACAGCCTCCTCGACTCGATCGCGCGGACCATAACGAACATCAAGATCTGAGAGGTTTGAGGAGAGGTCCGGGGAGAGATCCGAGGAGAAACGAAACGCCTCCGGCTGGGCGGCCGGAGGCGTGATGGAGCGGGCGACGGGAATCGAACCCGCGTAGCCAGTTTGGAAGACTGGGGCTCTACCATTGAGCTACGCCCGCGCGCGCCGCTCGAACCCCTGTGGGGCCGATGGCACTGACGTGCATCGTAGCGGGTCCCGGGGGTTCATCGCACACCCCCTTCACCGGGCCTTCGCCCGACGGCTGTTCCGTGGTCGATTCGGCATCTGCGCACCCCCGCGGGCATGTACCCTACGTCTCGCACCGACGGGGTGTGGCGCAGCTTGGTAGCGCGTCCGCTTTGGGAGCGGAAGGTCGTCGGTTCGAATCCGGCCACCCCGACCAGCAAGATCACATTGTGGGGCCCATCGTGCGTGCGGTTACTATGCAAGCTGCGCGTCTGTGTGTCTCTGTACCGGGCGCGGTCCGCTGAGAAGCTCAGCAGATTCCCAGAAGTCAGCCCCAAGGAGACCGAACCGTGAAGAGCGCCGTGGAGACCCTGAACCCGACTCGGGTTCGGCTCACTGTCGAGGTGCCCTTCGAGGAGCTCAAGGCCAGCCTCGACGCGGCGTACAAGAAGATCAACCAGCAGGTCTCGGTGCCCGGCTTCCGCAAGGGCAAGATCCCGAACCGCGTGATCGACCAGCGTTTCGGCCGCGGTGCGGTGCTGGAGGAGGCCGTCAACGACGCGCTCCCGAAGTTCTACACCGAGGCCGTCAACGAGGGTGACCTCAACCCGCTGGGTCAGCCCGAGGTCGACATCACGGAGCTGAAGGACGGCGAGCTGCTGGCCTTCACCGCCGAGGTCGACATCCGTCCGGTGCTGGAGATCCCGGACTACTCCGGTATCGAGGTCACCGTCGACGTCACCGAGGTGACCGACGAGGACATCGAGAAGTCCGTCGAGCAGCTGCGTGAGCGCTTCGCCACCACCACCGCGGTCGAGCGTGCCGCCGCCGAGGGCGACATCGTCACGGTCGACCTGGAGGCCAAGGTCGACGGCGAGGTCCTCGAGGACGGCGTCGCCACCGGCATCGACTACACCATCGGTTCCGGTGACCTGCTGGACGGCATCGACGAGGCCGTGACCGGTCTCGAGGCCGGCGCCACCGCCACCTTCACCTCCGTGCTCAAGGGCGGTTCCGCCGAGGGCAAGGAGGCCGAGGTCAAGGTCGACGTCACCGCCGTCAAGTCCCGTGAACTGCCCGCCCTGGACGACGAGTTCGCGCAGCTGGCGAGCGAGTTCGACACGCTGGACGAGCTCAAGGCCGACAGCCGTGAGCGCCTGGCCCGGATGAAGAAGTTCGACCAGGCCACCCAGGCCCAGGAGAAGGTCCTGGACGAGCTGCTGAAGCTGGTCGAGGTCCCGATGCCCGAGAAGCTGCTCGAGGACGAGGTCAACACTCGTAAGCACAACCTCGAGCACCACCAGCTCGGTCAGATGGGCCTGACCCTGGACAAGTACCTGGAGATCCAGGGCAAGTCCGCCGAGGAGTTCGACGCCGAGCTCAAGGAGCAGGCTGAGAAGGGCATCAAGACCCAGTTCATCCTCGACGAGATCGTCAACAAGGAGAAGCTGTCGGTCGGCCAGGAGGAGCTCACCGAGCACCTGATGCGCCGCGCCCAGTCCTCCGGCATGTCCCCGGACCAGTTCGCCCAGGCGGTCGTCCAGGGCGGCCAGGTCCCGATGCTCGTCGGTGAGGTCGCCCGCGGCAAGGCCCTCGCGACCGTCGTCGAGGCCGCCACCGTCAAGGACACCAACGGCGAGATCGTCGACCTCGAGGACGAGGACGACGAGACCGAGGCAGCCGCCGAGGTCGTCGAGGCCGCCGAGGGCACCGAGGCCTGATCCTCGCCCCGCGGCAGCCGAGCTGTTCGTACGGGCCCGGCCGCGTCCCCTGCCCCGGGGGCGCGGCCGGGCCCGTACGCGCTCCCGCCGCCGCCCGGAACCTGCGCTCAGAGCGAACAGTTCCCCATGCGGGATGGCGCCCGCCGACCAGCGCGTTAGGGTCCGTAGATACGAGGGCAGGGGAAGACTTGGAGTGCGCCGGAGCGTACCGGCCCATGCGACCCCCGGCCCCGAGTGAAGACGCGGAGACGGCCCGTTGCCGTCAGAGACGAGCAGGTGGATCACGTGATGAATCTGATGCCTTCCGCCGCCGGCGGGCCTTCCATCGGTGGTGGCCTCGGCGACCAGGTCTACAGCCGGCTGCTCGACGAGCGGATCATCTTCCTCGGCCAGCAGGTCGACGACGACATCGCCAACAAGATCACGGCGCAGATGCTCCTCCTGGCCGCGGACCCGGACAAGGACATCTACCTCTACATCAACAGCCCCGGCGGTTCGGTGACGGCGGGCATGGCGGTCTACGACACCATGCAGTACATCCCGAACGACGTGGTCACCATCGGCATGGGCCTGGCCGCCTCGATGGGCCAGTTCCTGCTGACCGGCGGCACCCCCGGCAAGCGCTTCGCGCTGCCGAACACCGACATCCTCATGCACCAGGGCTCCGCGGGCCTCGGCGGCACGGCCACGGACATCAAGATCCAGGCCGAGCAGCTGCTCCGCACCAAGAAGCGCATGGCGGAGATCACGGCCCTGCACACCGGCCAGACCGTGGAGACGATCATCCGCGACGGCGACCGCGACCGCTGGTTCACCGCGGACGAGGCCAAGGAGTACGGGATCATCGACGAGATCATCACGCACGCGGCCGGCGTTCCGGGCGGCGGCGGCACCGGGGCCTGATCCCCGGCAGTACCGCTCTACAGCCGTATCCCAGCCCACCGCACCGATCGCCATCAGGATGGTGAACACCCGCATGAACAACTTCTCCGCCCCCAGCGGCCTCTACACGGGCCCCCAGGCCGAGGCCCGCTATGTGGTCCCGCGTTTCGTCGAGCGCACCTCCCAGGGTGTCCGCGAGTACGACCCGTACGCGAAGCTCTTCGAGGAGCGCGTGATCTTCCTGGGCGTCCAGATCGACGACGCCTCCGCCAACGACGTCATGGCGCAGCTGCTGTGCCTGGAGTCGATGGACCCCGACCGTGACATCTCGATCTACATCAACTCGCCCGGCGGCTCGTTCACCGCGCTGACCGCCATCTACGACACGATGCAGTTCGTGAAGCCCGACATCCAGACGGTCTGCATGGGCCAGGCGGCCTCCGCCGCGGCCATCCTGCTGGCCGCCGGTACGCCGGGCAAGCGCATGGCGCTCCCCAACGCCCGGGTGCTGATCCACCAGCCGTCCAGCCAGACCGGCCGGGAGCAGCTCTCCGACCTGGAGATCGCTGCGAAGGAGATCATGCGCATGCGTACCCAGCTGGAGCAGATGCTGGCCAAGCACTCCACCCAGCCCGTCGAGAAGATCCGCGACGACATCGAGCGCGACAAGATTCTCACCGCTGAGGACGCGCTCGCGTACGGTCTCGTTGACCAGATCGTTTCGACGCGCAAGTCGTCAGTATCCGTCTGATGCCCGTCTGAGTACGGTGTCTCGGACACAGTGCCGCCGGTACCCCCCTTGGCCCGAGGAGAGTGCAAGGGGGGCCCGCACGGGGGGCCCGGCAAGGTACCGTCGATAGGCAAGCACTCGGGTTCGCAGAACAAGGCGGATCCCAGGCGAAGGGGAAGCACCTCGTGGCACGCATCGGTGACGGCGGCGATCTGCTCAAGTGCTCGTTCTGCGGGAAGAGCCAGAAGCAGGTGAAGAAGCTCATCGCGGGTCCTGGTGTGTACATCTGCGACGAGTGCATCGATCTCTGTAACGAGATCATCGAGGAAGAGCTGGCGGAGACCTCCGAGGTGCGCTGGGAGGAACTCCCCAAGCCCCGTGAGATCTACGAATTCCTCGAGGGCTATGTCGTCGGCCAGGAAGCCGCCAAAAAGGCCCTGTCGGTCGCCGTCTACAACCACTACAAGCGGGTGCAGGCCGGCGAGACCGGTCACGGCGGCCGCGACGACGGTATCGAACTGGCCAAATCCAACATTCTTCTGCTCGGCCCCACGGGCTCGGGCAAGACGCTGCTCGCGCAGACGCTCGCGCGCATGCTGAACGTCCCGTTCGCGATCGCCGACGCGACCGCGCTGACGGAGGCCGGCTATGTCGGCGAAGACGTCGAGAACATCCTGCTGAAGCTGATCCAGGCCGCGGACTACGACGTCAAGAAGGCCGAGACCGGCATCATCTACATCGACGAGATCGACAAGGTCGCCCGTAAGAGCGAAAATCCTTCGATCACCCGGGACGTCTCCGGCGAGGGCGTCCAGCAGGCGCTCCTGAAGATCCTGGAGGGCACCACGGCCTCCGTCCCCCCTCAGGGCGGCCGTAAGCACCCGCACCAGGAATTCATCCAGATCGACACGACGAACGTGCTGTTCATCGTGGGCGGTGCCTTCTCCGGCCTGGAGAAGATCATCGAATCCCGGGCCGGCGCCAAGGGCATCGGCTTCGGCGCCACCATCCGCTCCAAGCGCGAGATCGAGGCGAGCGACCAGTTCCAGGAGGTCATGCCGGAGGACCTGGTGAAGTTCGGGATGATCCCGGAATTCATCGGCCGGCTCCCGGTCATCACCTCCGTGCACAACCTCGACCGTGCGGCTCTCCTCCAGATCCTCGTCGAGCCGCGCAACGCGCTGGTGAAGCAGTACCAGCGCCTCTTCGAACTCGACGGAGTGGAGCTGGACTTCGACCGCCCGGCGCTCGAGGCCATTGCCGATCAGGCCATCCTCCGTGGCACGGGTGCGCGAGGGTTGCGCGCCATCATGGAGGAGGTGCTGATGTCCGTCATGTACGAGGTGCCTTCGCGCAAGGACGTCGCCCGGGTCGTCATCACCGCGGACGTGGTGCAGTCGAATGTGAACCCGACTCTGGTGCCGAGGTCTCGCGGGAGCGAGCCGGGAGAGCGGCACGAGAAGAGCGCGTGATTTCGCGAAAAGGGGCCCGGCATCCTGTGCCGGGCCCCTTTTCGTACGTTCACGCGTTGTGCTGCTGCCACTCGCGGTAGACGTCGGTGGCGGCGTCACGCGGCTCGTAGCGCATCGGCAGTCGGCGCTGCTGCCACGGCTTGGCGAACTCTTCGTAGAACGTGCCGAGTTCGAAGTACTTGCGGTCGTCCACGTAGTGCGGCGCGTAGTCGTCGCGGGTGGTGAGGAAGACGACCTCGTCGGGCGAGCAGTAATAGAGCGAGCCGAGACACATCGGGCACGGGTGCGCGAGCACATAGATGGTCGTGCCGGTGAGGTGCTCGGTGCCGAGCTTGGTGCATGCCTCGCGGATGGCGAGGATCTCGGCGTGCGCGGTGGGGTCGTTGGTCTGCGCGACCTTGTTGGCGCTCTCGGCGAGGATCTCGCCGTCCTTCACGATGACGGTCGCGAACGGCCGTCCGCCCTCGGCGATGTTGGCCCGGGCGAGATCGATGGTGCGCTGGATGAAGTCCATGGGTTCGGTCTCCCGGGTGTCAGAACGGCTTGGTCGGCAGGTACTTGCCGTCGAGCGTGATGACGGCGCGCTCGCCGCCCTCGGGGTCGGCGACCTTCTTCACGTCCAGCTTGAAGTTGATCGCGGAGATGATGCCGTCACCGAACTGCTCGTGGACCAGGGCCTTGAGGGTGGTGCCGTAGACCTGGAGCATCTCGTAGAAGCGGTAGATGGTCGGGTCGGTGGGGATGCCGCCGGGGATGGAGCCGCGGTTCGGGATGGTCTGCAGCGTCATCGCGTCGTCGGCGTCCAGGCCGAGGAGCTCGGCGACGGCCTTGGCCGAGGCCTCGGGCAGCGGGTGCTGGCCGAGCACGGCGGCGGTGACGAAGGCGACCGACAGGCCCGCGGCGTCGGCTATCTGCTGCCAGGACAGGTCCTTGCGGACCTTCGCCTCGACGGCCTTGGCGGCCAGGGCCTGGCGAGCGGTGTTGTCGAACTGGGCGTGCACCATGGGAAGGGTTTCCTTTCGGGGATGGGTTGTGGGTTGTGGGGAGTGGTTCGAAGGGGTCAGGCCGCGAGGGCGGACGACCGGCCGGCGAGGTCGAGTTCGTCGACGGTGCCGCTGCCGATGTCGTAGCACCAGCCGTGCAGCGTGACCGTGCCCTGTTCCAGGGCGCGGGCCACCGAGGGGTGGGTGACCAGGTTCGCCAGCTGGGCGCGGACGTTGCTCCGTACGAGAGCGTCCACTCCGGGAGCGGTGGTGCGGGCCCGGGCGGCGTCGGCGTGGCGCAGCCAGTCCGCGGTCGTCGGCATGGCGCCCAGGTCGTGGCCTTCGGCCAGGGCGGTCATCGCGCCGCAGGCGGAGTGCCCGCAGACGATGATGTCCGTCACGCCCAGGGCGGCGACCGCGTATTCGATGCTGGCCGCGATGCCGTCCGTGCGGGGTGCGTAGGCGGGCACGAGGTTGCCTGCCGTACGGATGACGAACAGCTCGCCGGGCTCACAGCCGGTGATCAGCTCGGGGACGACGCGGGCGTCGGAGCAGCCGATGAACAGCGTGTGCGGCGTGTGGTGGGTGGCCAGGTGGGCGAAGAGCCCGGCCTTGGCGGGGAAGACCTCCCGCTGGAAGCGGTCGATTCCCTGGGCGAGATGACGCATGACCTCTCACTCCCTTCGATCGGGGTGTCGGTGGGGGGCCGACGTCATTCACTGTGCATGACCTCGACCTATAGTGTCCAAGACTCAATACCACTGGCTGCTATCGATGCCATCTATGGTTGGGGATATGAAGCCGGAACTACGTCACCTGCGCTATCTGCTCGCGGTCGCCGAGCACGCCAACTTCACCCGCGCCGCCGAAGAGCTGCGCATCTCGCAGCCCACCCTGTCCCAGCAGGTCAGGCAGCTGGAGAAGGCCTTGGGCGTCCAATTGCTGGACCGTACCGGCCGCACCGTGCGCCTCACGGACGCCGGCCAGGCGTACGTCCACTACGCCCAGCGCGCCCTGCAGGACCTCGCGGCGGGCGAGCGGGCCGTGCTGGACGTCCAGGACCTGTCGCGGGGCAGCCTGCGCCTCGCCGTGACGCCGACGTTCACGGCGTACCTGGTCGGCCCGCTGGTGGAGCGGTTCCACGCCGCGCACCCCGGGATCGCGCTGACGGTGCGGGAGATGACCCAGGACCGGATCGAATCGGCGCTGATGGGCGACGAGTTGGACCTCGGCATCGCCTTTGGCGGCGCGCACCTGCCGGGGGTCGCCGCCGAGGAGCTGTTCACGGAGACGCTCAGCCTGGTCGTGGGCGACGGGTCTTGTCGTGCGCCGCTGCCCGTGGCCGAGCTGGAGCAGCGGCAACTCGCGCTGCTCAGCACCGACTTCGCCACGCGCCGCCACATCGACGAGCACTTCGCGGCATGCGGGGTGCGCCCGAGGATCGCCATTGAGGCGGACTCCGTCCACGCGCTCGTCGAGATCGTCACCCGGACCGGGCTCGCCACGGTGCTCCCGGACGCGATCGCCCACGCCCGGCCCGACCTGCACCCCGTACCCCTGGAGCCCGCGCTGCCCGCGCGTACGGTCACCCTGCTCCGGCGCGACACCGCGTACCAGAGCGCTGCGGCACGGGCGTTCGCGGAGCTCGCGAGGGCGGCGGGAACGGGGTCGCGCCGCGATGGGTGACTGACGAATCGGGTACCGGTTTCCGCCCGAGAACTGCCCTCAGCCGTGAGGAAAGCGGTACCCGGTTCGCCCGCGCTGTCCGACCCCCTCGGCACACTGGCACCATGCTCACCACCCTCGCCGTCGAGAACTACCGCTCCCTGCGCCGCCTGATCGTCCCGCTGGGCCGCCTCAACGTGATCACCGGCGCGAACGGTGCCGGCAAGTCCAGCCTCTACCGGGCCCTGCGGCTGCTCGCCGCGTCCGCCCAGGGCGGCGCGGTGGCGGCGCTGGCGCGCGAGGGCGGGCTGCCCTCGGTGCTGTGGGCGGGGGAGAGGAAGGGCACAGGCCGCTCGCCGGCCGTCAGCCTCCGCCTCGGCTTTTCCGGGGACGAATTCAGCTACGCGGTCGACTTCGGGCACCCCATCCCGACCTCGGGCGGTGGGGGCGCGCCGTCCCTGTTCAACCTCGACCCCGAGATCAAGCGCGAGTGCACCTGGGCAGGCCCCGTGCTGCGTCCCGCCGCACTGCTGTCGGACCGCTCCGGCCCCGCCGTACGCACCCGCACCGCCGACGGCACCTGGCACCAGTCGGTGAACGCCCTCCGCCCGTACGACAGCATGCTCAGCGAGCTCGCCGACCCGCAGCTCGCCCCCGACCTGCTGCGGCTGCGCGAGCACCTGCGGTCCTGGCGGTTCTACGACCACGTACGCACCGATGCCCATGCCCCCGTCCGCAGCGCCCGGATCGGTACGCGTACGCCCGTGCTCGGCCACGACGGTGCGGACCTCGCGGCCGCGCTGCAGACGATCCGCGAGATCGGCGACCACGAGGCCCTGGATGCCGCCGTGGACGCGGCGTTCCCCGGCAGCCGGGTGGAGATCGACGGCGAGAGCGGCCGGTTCGAGCTGCGGCTGCGCCAGAGCGGCCTGCTGCGCCCGCTCGGCGCGGACGAGCTGTCGGACGGTACCCTGCGCTACCTGCTGTGGGCGGCGGCGCTGCTCACGCCCCGGCCGCCCGCGCTGCTCGTTCTCAACGAGCCGGAGTCCAGCCTCCACCCGGACCTGCTGCCCCCGCTGGCCGACCTGCTCCTCACCGCCGCCCGGGACACCCAGATCGTCGTGGTCACGCACGCGCCGGGCCTCGCCGAGGCCCTCGCCCGAGGTGCCCGGCGCCACCGGCTCGACGTCAACTCCATCGGCCTGGTCAAGGACGCCCTCGGGCAGACGGGCGTTGCGGGCCGGGAGGGCCCGCTCGACGAGCCGTCGTGGCACTGGCCCAAGCGGTGACGCACGGGGCTCAGGGGATTTCGACGCGGGCGTCATGGCGGACCTTGACGGCCAGCTCCGCCGCCTGGTCCAGAGGGGTGGCCTGGCCGCTGAGCAGAGCCGCGGCATCGGTGAACATGATGATGCCGGTGGTGCTGTGGTCGGCCCAGACACAGATGGGCAGCTTGAGTTCCTTGCCGGTGCTCACCGGGGAGGCGTAGTACTGACACTTGACGACGGCGTCGTCATCGAGCCCGCTCGGCGAGAACCGAGCGGAAAAGCCTTCCATCTTCCCCTTTTTGAGCTTCACTTTCAGGGAGTCGAGCGAGCTGTCCACCACCCACTCCGGGTTCTTGATCTCGCCCCAGACGCCGATGAGATGGAGGCGCTTCGTGGTGCCCGTGTCCACGCCGGCCTTGTACTCGGCGATGGTTCCCTCCGCGTTGTGGACGCCCTTCCCTTCGAAGTCTGCCTTGTCACCGGAGTTGAAGTCCTGCGGTGTGCTGGAGGCGTCCTTGCGGAAATCGGTGGCCAGTGTGTCGGGAGCGGTCAGCTTGTAGCGCTTGCCGCTGCCGCTCTGGGTGGGGGACGGAGTGCCACCGTTGGCCGTTGTGTGCTTGCCGTGCCGGGCGGGCGAGTCGGAGCCGTTGTCACCTATGAGGTAGAAGGCGCCGCCGACGATCGCCCCGACCAGAACCGCAGCACCGATCCCGATGGCTAAGGCCTTGCCCTTGCCGCCACTGTCTCCCGTCGGGGGTATGGGCGGCGGCAGGTACGGCGGGGGCATGCCGGGCTGCTGGCCGTACGGCGGCGGTGCTCCATAGGGGCCGGGCTGTTGTTGTGGCTGCCCGTAAGGGAGTTGCTGGGGCTGCTGGGCGTACGGGTTCGGCTGCGGGGGCTGGCCGTATGGGTTGGGCTGGTTGTAGCTCATGTCGTTCCCTTCGGGGCCAATCGCCGTGCCGAGGCTGCCATTTTGGGATCTTAGCCGTGGCCTCGGACAGCCCTCTTGGCGGACATGATGCTGCTGGTGGTGGGGGGGAGCGGGGCACGGGCGGTCGCTATCCGGCCGTGCCCCGGCCTGGCGGCTACTTCGCCTTACGAACCTCGCCGCGCACGGTGGCCGTTGCGTCGGCCAGGTCCTTCGCCGTCATCACGTCGGGCGTGATGTTGCTGTTGCCGATGCCGACAGCGGCGTCGCTCTTGCTGACCGTGTTCTGGACGATCCCGACGGCGCTGGAATCTCCCCATATGCACGTCGAGACCTCAACCTTGACCGCATTGTCGACAACCGTGGAGGTGAACGTTGTGGCCTTGCACTTCATCACCGCGCTGCTGCCGTCGAAGCCTGACGGGTGGAATTCGTTGAGGGGGGTCACCGTACTGACCCTGACGTTCGCCTTGTTCTTGCTGACCTTGTCCGCGTACGTCTTCTCCTGCTTGTCGAGACGTGCCGCATAGTCGTCAACGGCCTTGCCGGGATCGGTGATTTTGCCGTAGGTGCCCGTGACCGCCAGCCCCAGCTTGTCGCTGGTCTCATAGGCGGCGCCGACGGTCGTGCCGCCAGGTATGTCGGCGTTCTGGGCGAGTTGGTCGGTCGCCGCCTTCGTGGTCAGCTTCGAGTACTTCCCGTCGAGCAACGTGTCCGTCAGCGCGATGGTGTAGGGCTTCACTTTGTCGTCGCTGCTTCCCTTGCCAAGGAAGGTGTATGCGCCACCCGCCGTCGCGCCCAGGAGCGCAACGGCGCCGATCGTGAGCCCGGCCGTCTTCTTCATGAGGTTCCCTTCGGGTCCAACCGCTTTGGGCATGCGGCTACTTCTCGTTACGGACCTTGCGCACTACAGCCGTCCGCTATGCAGGCGGGGCGTAGGTGGGGAGCGCTTTGCCGGTGGCGGAGGTTACCAGCGGTTACGCCGCTGAGCAGGGGGGCCGTTTGGCGGTGGCCGTGGACTTGTACCGGAAGGGTGCTTATGACCGGCGCGGAGGGTGAGTTATGGCACTTACCTCTCCTCGCCCCGCGCTTCGCTCACTCATCGAGGCAATCCGCAAGGAAACGGGCATCCCGGGCTAGGACTTGCATGTACGCGTCGGCGGCGCAGAGGACGGGGCGTTCGCTACCGGTGGCGAAGTCGAGGTCGGTGCGGATGTGGTCGATGAGCGCGTCCCAGCGGTCGCGGGGGACGGTGCCGATGGTGAGTTGCTCGGCGCGTGACTGAGCCTCGGCGAGCATCAGCTCGAGGTGCTCGCGGAGGGTGCGGGTGAGTTCGTCGATCTCGCTGCGGCGGGGGCGGACGATCCGTTCCGCGAGGGCGCGGCGGGTGACGGCGCGGATCGTGACGAGGTCGAGGGGGATGTTCTCTCCGGTCATGAGGGTTGCCGGTGGCAGGGGATGCTTTGAGTGATCGGGTCGCATCGGTGTGGCTCCTGGGGGTGTGGGTCTTCGCTGCTTCCCAGTCAAGGCCGCAGAGGGGCGCGGGGCCCAGGGCAGAACATGGGCAGTTACCGACGAGCGGCCGGACAGTTTTACCTACGGGACAGCGGTTGCCGTGGCTGTCAGTTCTTTGCGCTCAGACCCGAGGGGGCCGGATGGGCCGACAGCGGAACACCACGTTGGAAGGCTTGCTGGATGCGTATGGGTTGAGCCAGCAGGAACTCGCCAGGGAGGTCAATCGGGTCGTTGCCGAGATGTGTGGATCGCCAGGTGACTGCACTGACCGTCACGTACGGCGCTGGATCTCGGGTGAGGTGCGATGGCCATGGACGCGCTATCTCTTGGCACTTCAGCGAATCTTCGACAAGCCTGCCGAGGCAATGGGGTTTGTCCCTCGGGGCAAGAGCACTCGGCTTCCCGTACCGCCTCGGACCTCCGTCCCTGTACCGGAGGAGGACCCAGCGCAGCGCACGTTCCTCGCCGGAGCTCTTGTCACGACCCTGGGTATTGACCAAGTGCCTCAGCGCGGGCGTCTTGGCGCAAGCGATATCGAGCGGATCGAGCGGACGATCAGTCTGCTGGATGCCCACTTCAACGGGTTTGGCGGCGTGGCTACCATCGACGTGGCGACCGACTACCTCCGTCGCCTGCGTCACGTGCTGGATCACTGCTTTTATGGAAGTACTGTCGAAAAGGCGCTGTATCGAGCCATTGGGGCCGTGGCTGGCTGTGCGGGATGGTCTGCCCACGACAGTGGCCGGTGTGACGAGGCTGCACGGTTGCGGAATGAGGCCCTCCAGGCCGCGGTTCTCGCAGGTGATCGGGTCGCGGGAACTCGTGCTTGGTCCGATCTTGCAGCTCAGGCTGAGCAGGCTGGGCGGCCTGCCGAGGCTGCTCGTATCAATCGGACCGCTTTGAGCGAACGTCACATTCGACAGCACCCGTTGATTGCCACGTTGTTGCACTCGCGATTGGCCGACTGCCTGGGGTCCACGGGAGACCCTTCGGGCATGGGACGTCACCTCGCAGCTGCTGAGCGGGTCTTTGATCGTGCTGGTGCAGCCGATTCCTCGAGTTGGCTGGCCTTCGTTACTCCGGCCGAAGTCAGTGGTCTTGCGGCCCTGGCTCATCAAAGTGCAGGTTGTTACGACCGTGCTGAGCACCTCACGACGCAAACACTTGAACTGCTTGGCGCTGAATTCACGCGAAACCGCACCTTTTACACCGTCTTGCTTGCCGAACTACAGCTTGCCCGGGGTGATTTGGAACAGGCAGCGGCTGCTGTTGCTGCCGCAATGACTGCAACCACGACCAGTAGCCGTGTGACTCAGCGCCTTGAGCATGTGGCAGAAGCTCTTGCACACTCAACGAAAGGCAGGCCATGAGCAGCTTGAATCGCGACGTGCGGCAGTACGCAGGCCGAGAGGTCAAGTCCATCCGAGAGCTCCTGCTCGACGTGCACGACGAGGTATACACCGACAGCGGTGATCCACTGGCCGACCGCGCTCAGTTCGCCGGTTTCCTGGATCACTGGTCCGGCCTCCCCGGCTTCTCCTGCGTCGTCGGTTACGACGCTGGAGAGCCGGTGGGCTACGCGTACGGCGCCCCGTTGAGCGCGTCCACGGCATGGTGGGCGACCGTTGAACCGCGCCCGGAGGAACCCTTCGCCGCTGAGACCGGCACCAGGACCTTCGCCTTGTCCGAGCTCATGGTCCGCACGCCATGGCGTGGGACCGGGTACGCCCGCCGTATCCACGACGAACTGCTCGTCGGCCGCCCCGAGGAGCGTGTCACACTCCTGGTGCACCAGATGCATGCCAAGGTACGGGCGCTCTACGAAGAGTGGGGCTATGAGGCGGTGGGGAGGACCACACCGGACTTTCCCGACGCCCCTGAACTGTGTGCCATGGTGCGGCCAATGAACAAATAGCTCGGCTCACTTGATCTCGACGCGCGCGTCCTGCCGCACCCTTGCCGCGATGCCCGCAGCCTCCTCGATCGTCGTGCTCTTGCCGGACGTCACCGCGGAAGGATCCACGAGCATCGTGAGGGCGACCGTGCTGTGGTCGGCCCAGACGCAGAACGGGGTCCTGAAGCCCTTCGGTGCTGCGGGGTTGCCCACCATCTTGATGTACTGGCACTTCATGACGGCGTTGTCGAGACCGCTGGGGGACACCTTCTGCGGAGTGCCCTCGAGTTCGCCCTTTCCGCCGTTGCCGGTGGAGGAGTCCTTTTTCGCCTCGTCCGCCATGACCTTGAACATACCGTCGACCACAGCGTCGGGGTCCTTCACCTCACCCCAGACGCCGCCGAATTGGAGCACCCTCGGGGCGAATCCGCTGGACTTGTACGAGGCGCTGGCGTCCTGCGGATTCTTGACGCCCAGCTCTTCGAACTTGGACTTGTCCCTCGCTGTGGAGAAACCGCCGTCGTCGCCTTCGGAGGCGTCCTTCTTGAACTCACCCGCGACCGTGTCCGGAGCCGTGAGCTTGTAGCGCTTTCCATCGTCGGCGACGGAGCTGCTGCCCTTGTCGCTGTTGGTGAAGAGGAGCATGCCGCCGATGACGGCGCCCACGACGGCCACGGCGCCTACCGCCAGGCCTATGACGACACCCTTGCTCTTGCCGCCGCCGCTCTGCGGGGGCATGGGCGGCGGCGGGGGGTAATACGGCTGCTGCTGGGGCGGTTGGGCCGGTGGGGGATAGCCGTAGCCGGGCTGGCCCGTGGGGCCGTTCTGGCCATAGGGGTTGGGCTGGTTCGGCTGGCCGTACGGGTTGGGCTGGTCGTAGCTCATCTCGTTCCCTTCGGAGCCCATCGCCTTGCAGGGGTGTTGCTACTTCTCCTTGCGAACCTCGTCGCGCACCTTGACCGTGGCCTCGGACAGTTCCTTGGCGGACATCACGTTGCCGGTCTCGGAGCGGGAGTTGCCCGTGTCGTAGACAGAGCTTGCCTCCACCGTCATGTCCTCGACCAGGGTCACCGCGCTGGAGTCGCCCCAGATGCAGATGCTGGCGTTCGTGGCCGTGGTGAAGGCGCCGTTCGCCCTGGTGGACTTCTCGGTCTGGCACTTCATCGTGACGCCGTCGAAGCCTGCCGGGTGGAATTCTGCCCAGGGTGTGACGACCTCGACCTTTTCATCGCTGGGTGCGTTCTCGTCGTGCCGGGCCGCCCAGGCGTCTACCGACTTCTGAGGGTCGGATATTCCGCCGTAGATACCGACCACGATCATGGTCTTCTTCTGGGGGCCGTAGTAACTGTTGGACACCTGAGTCCCGTTGTGAATTCCCAGGCGATTGTTGCTCAGCTGTTTGGGGTCGGTGTCCTTGCCGTGCTTGGCGTACGTGCCGTCCAGCAGCTTTTCGGGCAGCGTGACCGTGTACGGCTTCACGCCGTCGATGGGGGCGTCGCCCTTGACGTAGAGGTAGCCGCCCGCGAGTGCGCCCACGAGGACGACGGCAGCCGCGGAAATGCCGATCACCTTCGCGTCGTTGCTGCCGCCGCTCTTCGGGGGCAAAGGCGGCTGGCCCGGAGGGGTGTGGCCGCTCCCGTAGGGGCCGGGGTCTCCGGCCGGGAGGGAGGGGCTCGGGGTATTGCTCATGGTTCTTTCCTCCGGGCCAACCACCTTGTGCGGTTGGCTACTTGTCCTTGCGGACTTCGGTGCGGACCTTGGCCGTGAGGTCGGCCAGGTCCTTGGCGGACAGCGGGTCCGCCGAGGACGAGCCGACGCCGCCGGTGATGCCGCCGGTCATCTTCTGGGTCACGTGCTGGACCACGGTCAGGGCGCTGGAGTCCCCCCAGATGCAGGTGCTGATGTTGACCGAGCTTGACATGGTGCCGAAGGAGGTCGAGGTCTTCTCGGCCTTGCACTTCATGACGGCACCGTCGAAGCCGCTCGGGTGGAACTCGGTCCAGTCCGTGACGGTTTCTTTCTGGCCGGCCCCCATGGTCCCCTGGTTCTTCTTGGAGGACTCGTCCATCTTCGCGATCATCGCGTCGGTCGACTTCTTCGGGTCGGAGATGTCGCCGTACATGCCGATGATCATCATCCGCTGCTTGTCGTCGTTGGAGTAACTCCCGACGACACCCGTGCCGTTGGAGACGCCCAGCTCCTTGGCCTTGTCGTTGTTGGCGAGGCTCTCGGTCTGCTTTTGCGGGTCGGCGGACGGAGCCTTCGTGTACTTCCCGTCCGCCAGCTTGTCCTGCAGCACGATCGTGTACGGCTTCACATTGCCGTCACTGCTACCGCCCTTGAGGAACACGAACGCGCCGCCCGCGATCGCGCCCACGAGCACCACCGCTCCGATCACGATGCCGACCGTCTTGCCCTTGCCGCCGCCCTGCGGCGGTACCGGGGCCGGGTACGGGGCCTGCATCGGCATGCCCGGCTGCTGGCCGTACGGCCCCTGCGGCGGAGCGCCGTACGGCGGCTGCTGGGGCGGGGCGCCGTACGGGGCCTGCGGGGGCTGCTGGCCGTACGGGTTGCCCTGCGGGTAGCCGTAGCCGGGCTGGCCCGGGGCGCCGCCCTGGCCGTACGGGTTGGGGCCCCGGGGAGGCTGGGGCGGCTGGCCGTAGGGACCCGGCTGGTGGTTGCTCATGGTGTGTCTGTGTCTCTCTCGTTCGCTGTGGGGCGCGCACGCGTCATTGCGTCGCGACATCCTTGCCGACGGCTTATTCCGGCTTTACAGCGGGGGAGCAACGGTTTTGGAACAGTCGCAGAGGGGAGGGTGGTTGAGCCCCAAGGGTCCTATTTGTCTTTGCGGATTTCGTTGCGCACCTTGGCGGCCGCCTCGGACAGCTCCTTCGCCGACATCGCGTTGCCGGTGGCGTTCGGCTTGATGCCCTTCGCGGTGGCGGGCAGGCCGGTGGTCTTCGTAACCGAGTGCTGGACGGCGCCCAGGGCGCTGCCGTCGGCCCACATGCACTGGGCGAACTCGGACGAGAGCGAGGCGAGGCCCATGTTCATCGTGCTCTTCGAGGACGTGCATTTCATGACCGCGCCGTCCATGCCGGCCGGGTGGAACTCGGTCCAGGGTGTGACGGTCTCCGTCTTGATGCCGGACTCCTCGGAGCCGCCCTTCGACTTGGCCACCATGGCGTCGAGGGTCTTGGCGGGGTCGGCGATCGTGCCGTAGGCGCCGAAGATGTTCAGGTTCTGCTTCTTGTCGTTGATGTACGCGCCCCCGACGGCCTTGCCGTCGACGATGCCCATCATCTTGGCGGTCTTGTCCCTGGCCAGGTCCTCGGGGGCCTCGTCGTTGTCGGAGGACTCCTTGTCCTGGGCGTACTCGCCGCCGAGGAGCTTCTCCGGCATCACGATCGTGTAGGGCTTCGTGCCATCGTCACCGTCGTCGCCGGTGAAGAACCAGAGCCCGGCACCCGCGACCGCGAGCGCGCCCGCCGTGATGGCGATCACCCTGCCTCTGCCTCCGCCTCGCGGGGCCGGGTGATCCATCGGGGCTATGGGGGTGGTGCTCATGTTGCCCCATCTTTCCCGACGTCTTACCTGCGCTTTACCCCGGGGGTGAAACCGGTCGTGGGCTGTCGGACCTGCCCCGTAGAATTTCGCCCGTGACCGATAACACTCAGCAGCCGAACAGCAGCACCCCCGAACTGCCGACCCAGTACGCGCCGGCCGAAGTAGAGGGGCCGCTGTACGAGCGCTGGGTAGAGCGGGGCTACTTCACGGCCGACGCCTCGAGCGAGAAGAAGCCGTACACGATCGTCATCCCCCCGCCCAACGTCACCGGCTCCCTCCACCTGGGCCACGCCTTCCAGCACACGCTGATGGACGCCCTCACCCGCCGCAAGCGCATGCAGGGCTTCGAGGCCCTGTGGCTGCCCGGCATGGACCACGCCGGCATCGCCACGCAGAACAAGGTCGAGCAGCAGCTCGCCGAGGAGGGCAAGTCCCGCCACGACCTCGGCCGTGAGGCGTTCACCGACCGCGTGTGGCAGTGGAAGGAGGAGTACGGCGGCAGGATCCTCGGCCAGATGCGCCGGCTCGGCGACGGCGTGGACTGGTCGCGCGAGCGCTTCACCATGGACGAGGGTCTGTCCAAGGCCGTCCAGACGATCTTCAAGCGGCTCTACGACGACGAGCTGATCTACCGCGCCGAGCGCATCATCAACTGGTGCCCCCGCTGCCTCACCGCGATCTCCGACATCGAGGTGGAGTACCAGGAGGACGACGGCGAGCTCGTCTCCATCCGCTACGGCGAGGGCGAGGACTCGCTGGTCGTCGCCACCACCCGCGCCGAGACGATGCTGGGTGACACGGCCGTGGCCGTCCACCCGGAGGACGAGCGGTACGCGCACCTCATCGGCAAGCACATCAAGCTGCCGCTGACCGACCGCACGATCCCCGTCGTGGCCGACACGCACGTCGACCCGGAGTTCGGGACGGGCGCGGTCAAGGTGACGCCGGCCCACGACCCCAACGACTTCGCCATCGGCCAGCGCCACAACCTGCCGTCGATGACCGTGATGGACGAGCGCGGCAACATCACCGTCCACGGCCCGTTCCTCGGCCTGGACCGCTTCGAGGCGCGCTCCGCGATCGTCCGCGCGCTGCGCGAGCAGGGCCGGATCGTCGCCGAGAAGCGTCCGTACGTCCACTCCGTCGGCCACTGCTCCCGGTGCAGCACGACCATCGAGCCGCGGCTGTCGATGCAGTGGTGGGTCAAGGTCGGTCCGCTGGCACAGGCCGCCGGTGACGCCGTCCGCGACGGCCGGGTGAAGATCCACCCCGAGGACATGTCGAAGCGCTACTTCGACTGGGTGGACAACATGCACGACTGGTGCATCTCCCGCCAGCTGTGGTGGGGCCACCGGATCCCCGTCTGGTACGGCCCGGACGGCGAGGTCGTCTGTGTCGGACCGGACGAGCAGCCGCCGTCGGGCGAGGGCTGGCACCAGGACACGGACGTCCTCGACACCTGGTTCTCCTCCGGCCTGTGGCCGTTCTCCACGCTGGGCTGGCCCGAGAAGACGCCGGACCTGGAGAAGTTCTACGGCACCGACGTCCTGCTCACCGGCCACGACATCATCTTCTTCTGGGTCGCCCGGATGATGATGTTCGGCCTCTACGCGATGGACGGCGTCGCGCCGTTCCACACCATCGCCCTCACCGGCCTGGTGCGCGACGAGCGCGGCAAGAAGATGTCGAAGTCCTTCGGCAACGTCGTCGACCCGCTGGACTGGATGGACGCGTACGGGTCCGACGCCGTCCGCTTCACTCTCGCCAAGGGCGCCAACCCCGGTACGGACGTGCCGATCGGCGAGGACTGGGTCCAGGCGTCCCGCAACTTCGCCAACAAGATCTGGAACGCGACCCGCTTCGCGCTGATGAACGGCGCGACGGTGGAGGGCGAACTGCCGCCCGCCGAGCAGATGTCGGCCACCGACCGCTGGATCCTGTCCCGGCTCAACGCGACCGTCGCCGAGGTGGACGCGTTCTACGAGGACTACCAGTTCGCCAAGCTGTCGGACGCGCTCTACCACTTCGCGTGGGACGAGGTCTTCGACTGGTACGTCGAGCTGTCCAAGACCACGTTCATGGGCGGCGGCGAGCAGGCCAAGGTGTCGGCGCGGGTCCTCGGCGAGGTTCTGGACGTCACGCTGAAGCTGCTCCACCCGGTCGTCCCGTTCGTCACCGAGACGCTGTGGACCACGCTCACGGGCAAGGAGTCGCTCGTCGTCGCCGACTGGCCGAAGGACAGCGGCTTCCGTGACGCGGCTGCCGAGACCGAGATCGAGAACCTCCAGCAGGTCATCACCGAGGTCCGCCGCTTCCGCGCCGACCAGGGCCTGCAGCCCGGCCAGCGGGTGCCGGCCGAGCTCGACCTGAGCGGCACGTCGCTGGCCGCGCACGAGGGTGCGATCCGCCAGCTGCTGCGCCTGCAGCCGGCGGAGGAGGGCTTCACCGCGACGGCGACGCTGCCGGTCGCCGGGGCGACGGTCGCGCTCGACCTGTCGGGCACGATCGACGTCGAGGCGGAGCGCAAGCGCCTGGCCAAGGCGCTGGCCGCGGCCGAGAAGGACAAGACGCAGTGCACGGCCAAGCTGGGTAACGAGGCGTTCCTGGCCAAGGCGGCCGAGCAGGCGGTGGAGAAGATCCGTACGCGGCTGGCCAAGGCCGAGGCCGACATCGAGCGGATCACCGCGCAGCTGGCCTCCCTGCCGCAGGGCTGAGACGGCTGATACAGCGAAGGCCTCGCACTCCTCTCAAGAGGGGTGCGAGGCCTTCGCCGTTGTCGGCCAACGGGCCGGTGCCTGTCCGGCGGCCTGGACCCAGCTGCGGGGGCACCGACACGAGCGCAGTTCCCCGCGCCCCTTCGGGACGCGGTACCGCACCGGACTTCAACAAGCCCGCTCAGCGGGCTCAGGGCTTCGTACGGCCCGGGTCCCACATCGGACCCCACGGTCCTTCCAGGGGCTCGTGCTCCACCCGGTTCCCCCGGCGGTTGTTGCGGTCCCGGCGGTCGCGCTGCGGCCAGAACAGGACGTACACCGTCGTCACGGCGACGAAGACCAGACGGATCAGGCCCCGCGTGGAGTCGTCGTGCACGATGAACACGCTGCCGTAGAGGACGGCCAGCGCCAGCCAGCTCCACAGCGGCACCAGGCGCCGCTGGCCGCACACGTCCCACAGCAGGGTGCCCAGCAGTACGGACGCCGTGTAGTAGGTGTAGACGCTGGGGTCCAGGACGATACGGGCGTTGGCGCCCAGCAGTACCACTGCCGCCCATCTGCCGCGCCATACCGCGATCGCGCCCAGCGTCAGGCCGACCGCGGCCTGCGCGGGGCGGGCCCAGTCGGGCGTCACCGGGGTGTTGCCGCCGAGCCAACGCAGCGCCGACGCCGGGCTGTTGGGGATGGTGAACTTCGCGGCGGCGAAGGAGTGCACGTCCATGAGGAAGAACGGCAGCCAGGCGACCGCCACCAGGCCCGCGCACCACAGCCCGGCGCGCACCCACCGGTCCTTCGGCAGGGCGAGCAGCAGCGGCAGGAAGGCGAGGGCGGTCGGTTTGGAGTCCAGGGCGAGCGCCATGCAGATGCCGGTGGCCGCCGCGTTGTTGCGCGTCAGGTAATAGACGGCCAGGGCGGTGAAGAACAGCGCGAGGACGTCGTCGAGATGCGCGAAGCGGACCGAGACCTCGATCCACATGGGGATGAAGGCCAGGCCCGCGATGAGGACGCGCTGCCGCAGCTTCTGGTGGTTGGTACCGGTGCCCAGGAGGTGCATGGCCGCGCTGCGGCCGGCCAGCACCACGATCACCAGGCCCAGGGCGGACATCAGCGCCTCGGCCATGACCTGGCCGACCACGGCGGGGAACGGGTTGAAGAGCCCCGCCATCAGGAAGCTGACCGGGCCCATCTGCAACTCGGGGTGGCGGGCGTAGAGGTTGAGGCCGCCGTCGTCCGACGAGCCGCCGTTGTAGATGAGTTCGCCGCCGGTGCGCAGATAGTGCCAGGAGAACCCACCGCTGGGCTCGACCACGAGGAACCAGAGAACGGCCCACGCGGTGAGCAACAGCAGATGGGTCCTATTGCTCAGTACCGGTATCCGCACAACGCTCCGTTCCACAGCCCGGAGCCCTGCCGGCTCCGGGCACACCTGTCACCGGCGGTGAGAGGGTGGAACGCTATCCGGGGTTGCCTGCGTCTGCTGTGACTCAGGCCTCATCTGCCGTGGCTCAGGCCTCGATTGCGACAGGGCCGGACTCGACCTTCTCGGCGTTGCGGCGGGTCTTGGCCCAGCCGTTGCGGCCGCGCAGCATCCGGACGAAACCGCGGGCGGACACCGGGAAGAGGTGGTACGCGTACAGCCACAGCGCCAGCCCCCACAGCAGCGCGGTGAGCAGCGAGCGGTCGGTCGCACGGTCGCGGCGGTAGATCGGGCCCCACAGCACGAACGGCATGACGGAGACTACGGCCAGGCCCAGGATGAGCGGCCAGAGGGCGATCATCCCACCGAAGGCGGAACCGACGCCGTCCTCGGCGGCGGCCAGGCCGAGGTACACGAACATCACTGCGCACAGCGCGAGCGTGACCAGGTGGGCGACGGGCTGGAGGAAGGTGTACAGCGTCTCGAGGACACCCTTGCCGCTGTAGTGGCGCGAGGAGATGATGCGCGGCGCGTAGCGGACGCACTGGAGGTTGCCCTGCGCCCAGCGGGTGCGCTGGGTGAAGAACCGGCGGCCGTGCGGCAGGCCCTCCTGGGAGACCCAGGTGTCGGCTATGTGGGATATGCGGTCACCGCTGAGGATCATGTGCAGGCCGAGCTCGTAGTCCTCCAGCAGCGCGCCGTGCTTCCACGGGCGGCGCTCCTGCTCCGCGATGCGGTCGAGGGCGGAGAGACGGGTGAACTGGCCGTTGCCGCCGAGGCCGACGGAACCGGTGCGGCCGCGCAGCAGCTGCATACCGGCGTTGGAGACGGAGAACTCCATGTCCTGCATGCGCACCAGCAGCCGGGCGAACGCATTGCGGGCGCGGCCGCGGTCGGGCAGCGGGCGCTCGTCCTCGGTGTTGCGCATACGGACGCTGACCTGGACGCCACCGGTCTCGGGGTCGCCGAAGCCGGCCGGGCCGCTGACGATGTTGAGGGCGTTGGGGTCGAGCTGGCCGTCGGCGTCGATGACGCAGACGACGACGCGCTCGCGGTCGGTGTCCTTGGACAGGAACTGGTTCAGCTCGTCGTACGCGGCGTTGAGCGCGGCGCCCTTGCCCTGGCGGGCGTTGGGGCGGTGACGGCGCACGAGGTGCACACGGCGGTCGTCCTCGGCGAGCTCGGCGACGATCGCGCCGGTGCGGTCCTCGCTGTCGTCGTCGATCACCCACACATGGGCGCGCGGGTGGTCGGCGCGCAGGCGGCCGACGGTGGTGGCGACCACGGCCTCCTCGTCACGGCAGGGAACGAAGAAGTGCCAGTCGAGGGCGCCGGGGTCGCCGGTGACGACCTCGGGGCGGCGCGTGTAGGCGTGGCGGGCGCCGGCCCAGTAGAGGAGGAAACAGGCGAGGAGGAAGAAGGGGAAGGCGAGCAGGAGGGGGCTGGAGAACATGCGGAAGTACCTGGGGGGTTGGGGGAGTTTCCGGGGGCGGGCGCGGGGCGGCGGTTGCGCGCGAAGGCGGTTATGCGGCGAGGCGCACGGGCACGGAAACCTCGGCGATGCGGGCCAGCAGGGCCGTGATCCGCTCCGAGGCGAGGCCGTCGCCGAACGGGCTCGGCAGCGCGGCGAGACGGCGGAGCCCCTCGGAGCCCTCCGCCAGCCGCTTGCGGGCGAGCTCGCCGATGCGCCGGCCGGGCTCGACGAGGTCGGCGAAGTCGGCCATGGCCTCGGGGCGTTCGGTGGAGCGGCGTACGACCACCAGCGGGCGGCCGAGGACGGTGACCTCCTCCTGCACGCCGCCGGAGTCGGAGACGATCAGCGCGGCGTGCCGGGCCACCGCGAGGAACTCGGCGTAGCCGAGGGGCGCGGTCACCACGAGCGGGGCGAGCAGCTCCGCCAGCCCGGCGGAGGCGATGCGGGCCCGGGTGCGCGGGTGCAGGGGGAGCAGGACGGGGGTGCCGTCGCCCGCGATGCCGGCCAGCTCGGTGAGCACGGCGCGCAGGGCCTCGGGGTCGTCCGTGTTCTCGGGCCGGTGGACGGTGGCCAGAACGTAGGAGTCGGCGGTCAGCCCGTGCCGCTCCAGGAGCGCGGCGCGCTCGGCGGCGCCGGGGAGCTGGTTGCGTACGGCCTCGACGACGGTGTTGCCGGTGACGGCGATACGGGCGTCGTCGATCCCCTCGGCGAGCAGGTTGGCGCGGTTGTCCTCGGTGGCGGCGCACAGCACGTCGGCGATGCGGTCGATGAGGACGCGGTTGTGCTCCTCGGGCATGTTGCGGTCGTGGCTGCGCAGACCGGCCTCGACGTGCAGCAGCGGGATGCCGCGGGCGTTGGCGGCCAGCGCACCGGCGAGGGCGGCGTTGGTGTCGCCCTGCACGACGACGGCCAGCGGCGGCTCGGCCGTGAACAGCTCGTCGAGCTGGGCGAGCGCGGCGGAGATCTGCACGGCGCGCGGCTGCCCGCCGACACCGGTGAGGAACGTGGGCTCGGGCAGCCCCAGCTCGGTCAGGAAGCGGCCGGACAGCTCCTCGTCGTAGTGCTGACCGGTGTGCACCAGGTGGGCGGCGGGGCCCAGCAGGCGGACGAGGTCGGTGAGCTTGACGAGCTCGGGGCGGGTACCGAGGACGACAGCGACGCTACGGGAGGGGAGAGACATGGGGGTGCTCCTGCTGGGGCTGACGGCGGGGACAGCACCAGACAGTGCGGGGGGTCGGTTGTCCGTGCGGATGGAGTTCGGTTGCGGGACGGTTGCGGATCGCTGCGCGGGGGGTGCGGGGGACTTTGGTCCCGGCCGTCCGGCCCGGGGCAACGCGGCTCCGCCGCGTTGGTCCTCAATCGCCGGACGGGCTGGAACCCTCCACCCGGTACCGGTACCCCAGCCCCCGCACCGCCTCCAGCGGATCCGCCGCCTCGTCCCCCGCCGCCTGCCGCAGCTTCCGCCGCAGCCTCAGCACCGCGAACTTCACCCGCTCCCGCCCCGTGCCCTCCTGGTCGTCCCACACCCGGTCGAGCAACTGGTCGGTCGTGATCACCCGCCCCCGGTTGCGGACGAGCACCTGGAGCAGCCGGTACTCGATGTCGCTGAGCCGGGCCTCCTGCCCCTGCCACACCGCCGAGCGGCGTTCGGGGACGAGCCGCAGCCCGTCGTCGAAGGAGTCCCCGGCCCAGCGGCCGGGCGCGCTGCGGCGCAGCAGGGCCTCGACGCGGGCGAGCAACTCGTCGTTGCCGAAGGGCTTGGGCAGGTAGTCGTCGGCCCCGGAGCGCAGCCCCCGCACCCGGTCGCTCTCGGCGCCGCGCGCGGTGAGCAGCAGGACGGGCAGGTCGCTGAGGTCCCGGGTGCGTTCGAGCACCTCCCAGCCGTCGAGCTCGGGCAGGCCGATGTCGAGGATCAGCAGGCCGGGCCGTTCGGCGAAGAGCAGGCGCAGCGCCTCGCGGCCGTCGTCGGCGTGGACGACCTCGTGGCCGGCCCGGGTGAGCAGGGTGCGCAGGGCGAGGGCGAGGTCGGCGTCGTCCTCGACGACGAGGACGCGCGTCATGGCACGTCCTCCTCGGGCGGCGGGGAAGGCGGGCCCGCGACGGGCAGGAGGATGGTGAAGACGGCACCCTCCCCCTCGACGCCACCGGCGGTGAGCGTGCCGCCGTGCAGCTCGACGAGCATGCGGCCTATGGCCAGCCCGAGCCCGGTCCCGGGGTAGCCGCCCGCGCGGGCGTTCGCGGCGCGTACGAAGCCGGTGAAGATGCCCTCGCGGGCGTCCTCGGGGATGCCGATGCCGGTGTCGGCGACCTCGATCGTCCAGTGCGCGCCGTGCGCCGCGGCGGTGACGGTGATCCGGCCGTCGGGCGGGGTGAATTTGGCGGCGTTCTCGAGCAGGTTGCCCAGGACGTGCTGGAGGCGGTGCCGGTCGCCGCGCAGGGCGGGGCCGGGCGCGCAGTCCAGGACGGTGAAGACGATCGGCCGGCGGGCGGCGGTCAGGAAGTCCAGGACGGCGTCCTGGAGCATGGCGGGCACGTCGACGGCCCCGAACTCCAGCTCGGGCGTGGTGGCCCGCATATGGGTGGTGAACAGCAGGTCGGATATCACCCGCTGCATGCGCTCGCCGTTGCGGCGGATGGCCTCGACGAAGGCGCGCTGCTCCGAGGTGAGGGCGCCGAACGCCGGGTCGGTGAGGAGCTCGCCGAAGCTGATGACGGTGGTGAGGGGGGTGCGCAGCTCGTGCGAGGCGGCCGCCGTGAAGGCGTTGCGCTGCCGGGCGAGCTCGGTGAGGGCGCGGTTGTCCCGCTCGAGGTCGTGCTCGCGCCGTTTCTGCTCGGTGATGTCGGTGAACGTCCACAGCGCGCCCAGGTAGGTGCCGCCGTGGCGGAGGGGCTCGACGCGGCGGCGTATGGTGCGCCCGTCGGCGAGGGGGATCTCGGCGACGCGGTGGACATGGGGCCGGGCGGGTTCCCCGCCGAAGGCCCGTACGAGCGGCACGAGCGGGACGAGCGGCCGCATGGGGGCGCCGGGGGAGAGGTCCGCCCGGCCCTCGAGGCCGAACATGCGGATGAATTGCCGGTTGACCGCCACTATCTCGTCGGCGGGGCTCTGCAGGAGCGCGCCGGCGGGCAGTGCCTCCAGGACCGCTTGGAGCCGGTCCCGGTCCTCGGAGCCCATGGAAAAACCGTATGCCAAAGCAGAGGGACGTGCTCCTTGCCCTGTGTGTCGTACCCGCTCCGTAGACTGGACGGCGTGAGCGAGCGCCCCCAGAACAACGACGACGACAGCACCGAGAATCCCGAGAACCCCGAGGACCGTTTCGACGAGATCGTGGACGCGGAAGCCGACCGCGACCCTGACCTCGCCGTGATCGAGGCAGGCAGCCGTACGCTGCGCACCCAGGCCGGGCCGCCGCAGGGCGACGCCGTGCCGGCCCGCCCCGCGGACCCGGAGGTCGACCGCGCGCTGCGCGAGGTGGAGGCCGAGCTGGCGGGGCGCTGGGGCGAGACCAAGCTCGACCCCTCGCTCGTGCGCATCCGCAAGCTCATGGACATCCTGGGCGAGCCGGAGCGCGCGTACCCCTCGATCCACATCACCGGCACCAACGGCAAGACCAGCACCGCCCGCATGATCGAGGCGCTGCTGCTCGCCTTCGACCTGCGCACCGGCCGCTACACCAGCCCGCACGTGCAGTCGGTCACCGAGCGCATCAGCCTGGACGGCGCGCCGATCAGTGCCGAGCGCTTCATCGAGACCTACCGCGACATCGAGCCGTATGTGCGGATGGTCGACGAGCGCGAGGAGTTCCGGCTCTCGTTCTTCGAGGTGCTCACCGGCATGGCCTTCGCGGCCTTCGCGGACGCCCCGGTCGACGTGGCGGTCGTCGAGGTCGGCATGGGCGGCACCTGGGACGCGACGAATGTCGTCGACGGCACGGTCGCGGTCGTCACGCCGATAGCGCTCGATCACACCGACCGGCTCGGCGAGACGCCCGGCGAGATCGCCGCCGAGAAGGCGGGGATCGTCAAGCAGGACGCCACGGTCGTGCTGGCGCAGCAGCCGGTGGACGCCGCACAGGTGCTCCTCAAGCGCGCGGTCGAGGTCGATGCGACGGTCGCCCGCGAGGGCATGGAGTTCGGCGTCGTCGCCCGCGAGGTCGCGGTCGGCGGCCAGCTGCTGACCCTGCGCGGGCTCGGCGGCGAATACCCCGGGATCTTCCTCCCGCTGCACGGCGCGCACCAGGCGCACAACGCGGCGGTGGCGCTCGCGGCGGTCGAGGCGTTCTTCGGCATCGGCTCGCAGCACGCCCGCACGCTGGATCTCGACGTCGTGCGCCGGGCCTTCGCCTCGGTCACCTCGCCGGGGCGCATGGAGGTCGTGCGCAGCAGCCCCACGGTCGTGCTGGACGCCGCGCACAACCCCGCGGGCGCGCGGGCGGCCGCCGAGGCCGTCACCGAGTCCTTCGGCTTCAGCCGGCTGATCGGCGTGGTCTCCACCAGTGCCGACAAGGATGTCCGGGGCCTGCTCGAGGCGTTCGAGCCGGTCTTCGCCGAGGTCGTCGTGACCAGCAACTCCACCCACCGCTCCATGGACGCCGACGAGCTGGCCGCGCTGGCGGTCGAGGTGTTCGGCGCCGAGCGGGTGCAGGTCGAACCGCGGCTGGACGACGCCCTCGAGGCGGCGATCACCCTTGCCGAAGAAGAGGGTGAGTTCGCGGGCGCCGGCGTGCTGGTGACCGGCTCGGTGTACACGGTGGGCGAGGCCCGGCTGCTGCTGGGAAGGAGTTGACATGCGGACGCTCTGCGCGAGCACTCTGATCGGTGAATTCTTCGTGATCGGCTTCGCCGGTCTGGTCGCGATGAAGATGACGGACCTGTCCACGGGCACGGTCTGGGCGGTCAGCGGCACGGCCATGGTGCTGAGCGTGCTGCTGTGCGGCATGATCGGCCGGCCCGGCGGGGTCCAGCTGGGCTGGGCGCTGCAGATCGGTCTGCTGGCGAGCGGCTTCGTCATCCCGACGATGTTCATCCTCGGCGCGGTCTTCGGCGGCTTGTGGTGGGCGTCTGTCCACTACGGCCGCAAGATCGACGAGGCGAAGGCCCGCTGGGCGGCCGCGGCGGAGGCCGCGGCAGAGGCCGCATAGGTCCAGGCCAGGTCCGGGGTGTCACCCCGGTGGGGTGCCCCTGTACCCTCTGGGCCACCACACTCGATCGCCCCGCAAGGAGCCGCAGTATGAGCCAGCGCACCCTCGTCCTCCTCAAGCCGGACGCCGTCCGGCGCGGGCTGGTCGGCGAGATCATCGGCCGCCTCGAGCGCAAGGCGGGCTGGGTGATCACCGCGCTGGAGCTGCGCACCCTGGACCGGGCGACCCTGGAACAGCACTACGCCGAGCACGTCGGCCGTGAGTTCTACGAGCCCCTGATGGGCTTCATGTCCTCCGGCCCCGTCGTGGCCATGGTGGTCGAGGGCGAGCGGGTCATCGAGGGTGTACGGGCGCTGGCCGGGCCGACCGACCCCATCTCGGCCGCCCCGGGTTCCATCCGTGGTGACTTCGGCACCATCACGCGCGAGAACCTCATCCACGCCTCGGACTCCGAGGAGTCCGCCGAGCGAGAAATCAAGATTTTCTTTCCGGGCCTCGCCTGATACTTGATCAGGCGCACGCCCATTGTGATCAGGGGCGACCGATTTTCCTTTCGGTCGCCCTCTGACATATGCGTGCCGAACGGGGGAACCTCTCACTCCGACACGACGTCACCATTACAGGGGAGGACTTGCGTTCCGCCGACAATGGCGGAGCATGTCGCGCCGCCTTGACCCGGTCGCGACTACGATGAAGTTTCCGCGCACCGCAGCGCACCACCTGCCGACCTCAAGTAAGCAATCGCTCCAGTTGGGAAGGCCAGACGTATCCTCATGGGGAACAACATGTCGTTCATCGGCCGTGACATGGCTGTCGACCTCGGGACCGCCAACACGCTGGTGTACGTCAGAGGTCGCGGGATCGTACTCAACGAACCGTCAGTAGTCGCCATCAATACCAACACCGGCGGCATCCTGGCAGTGGGTGCCGAGGCGAAGAAGATGATCGGCCGCACCCCGGGGAACATCGTCGCGGTCCGGCCTCTGAAGGACGGCGTGATCGCCGACTTCGAGATCACCGAGCGCATGCTGCGCTACTTCATCCTCAAAATCCACAAGCGCCGCTGGATGGCCCGCCCGCGTGTCGTCGTCTGCGTGCCCTCCGGCATCACCGGCGTCGAGCGCCGTGCCGTCATCGAGGCGTCCACGCAGGCCGGTGCCCGCCAGGTGCACATCATCGAGGAGCCGATGGCCGCCGCGATCGGCTCGGGCCTGCCGGTCCACGAGGCCACCGGCAACATGGTCGTCGACATCGGCGGCGGCACCACCGAGGTCGCCGTGATCTCGCTGGGCGGCATCGTCACCGCGCAGTCCATCCGCGTCGCGGGCGACGAGCTGGACAACGCGATCATCCAGCACATCAAGAAGGAATACAGCCTCCTGCTGGGCGAGCGCACCGCCGAACAGATCAAGATCACCATTGGCTCGGCGTACGACCTGGAGCAGGACGAGCACACCGAGATCCGCGGCCGTGACCTGGTCAGCGGTCTGCCGAAGACGGTGGTCATCTCGGCCGCCGAGGTCCGCAAGGCCATCGAGGAGCCCGTCAACTCCATTGTCGACGCGGTCAAGACCACGCTCGACAAGTGCCCGCCCGAGCTCTCCGGTGACGTCATGGACCGGGGCATCGTGCTCACCGGCGGCGGCGCCCTGCTGCGCGGCCTCGACGAGCGGCTGCGCCGCGAGACCGGCATGCCGATCCATATCGCCGAGGACCCGCTGGACTCCGTGGCGCTCGGCTCCGGCAAGTGTGTCGAGGAATTCGAGGCGTTGCAGCAGGTGCTGGACGCCCAGCCCCGTCGTTGATGGTGCGTTGATGGTGGGTGGCCGGATCAGGCCCGAACAACCTGATATACAGGCACAACGCTGCCGATGACCGGCTCGGGCCCGCAGTCGGGGCCGGTCCGACGAGAAGGGCATGCCGCCGCACGTGAGGGACACACGAGAGAGTCGGCTGCTGTTGGTTCTACTGGTCGCCGTCGCGTTCGCGTTGATCACGATCGACATTCGCGGCGGCGAGCAGTCCCCCCTGGACGGTGTCCGGCACGGCGCCGCCTCGGCGTTCGGCCCGGTGGAGAAGGGCGTCGCCGCGGCCGTCGACCCGGTGGCGAACGCCGTCGCCGCCATCCGGGACTCCGGTGACCGCAGCAAGAGGATCACCGACCTCGAGCGCGAGAACACCGAGCTCAAGCAGCGGCTCGGCAGCGACGACCGCAACCGCGCCCGGGTCCGTGAGCTCGACAGCATGCTCAAGACCGGGGGCCGAGGCCAGTACGGCATCAAGGCCGCCCAGGTCATCGCCATAGGAGCGGCCCAGGGCTTCTCCTGGACCGTCACCATCGACGCCGGCAGCAACGACGGCATCCGGCGCGACATGACCGTGCTCAACGGCGACGGCCTCGTCGGCCGGGTGACCACCGTCGCACCGTCCACCGCCACCGTGCTGCTGGCCAGCGACCCCAAGTTCACCGTCGGCACCCGGCTCGAGAAGAGCGGCGAGATCGGCTTCGCGGGCGGCCAGGGCGACAGCACCCTGCGCGTGGAACTCCTCAACGGCAAGGCGGCCGTTCACCGCGGCGACCGGCTCGTCACCTTCGGCTCCAGCAAGGACAAGCCGTTCGTGCCCGGCGTCCCCGTCGGCGAGGTCGTCCGTGTCGAACCGGCCGGCGGCAGCCTCACCCGCACCCTCCAGGTCCGTCCCTTCGTCGGCTTCAGCAAGCTCGACCTCGTCGGCGTCGTCGTCCAGCCGCCCCGCGCGGACCCCCGGGACTCGGTACTGCCGCCCAAGCCGGAAGCGCCCAAACCGACGCCCACGGTGACCGTCACGGCCACACCCTCAGCGAGCGCCAACCCCAGCCCCAGGGACTGAACCGATGCCGATGCGCCTCAACCGGATTCTGCTCTCCACCGCGCTCGTGGTGATCGCCCTCGTGCTGCAGGTCTGCGTCTTCGCCCGGCTCCATCTGCCCGGCGCCGTCCCCGACCTGCTGCTGCTCGTCGTCGTCGCCCTCGGCCTCGTCTACGGGCACGCCGGCGGCTGCCTCGTCGGCTTCGGCGCGGGCCTCCTCGCCGACCTCGCCCCGCCCGCCGACCACGCCGCCGGGCGCTACGCACTGGTGCTGTGCGTCGTCGGCTACGCGGTCGGCCTGGCCCGCCCGGAGACCGGGCGGCTGCGGTCGGCCACGGTCCCGATGCTCGTCGTCGTGGCCGCGGCCATCGCCTCGACGCTGCTGTACGCCGGGGTCGGCTCGCTCGTCGGCGACACCGCCGCCCGCCATGTCGGCCTGACCGGGCTGCTGTTCACCGCCACGCTCTACGACCTGCTGCTCGCGCCCTTCACCGTGCCACTGATCATGGCGCTCGCCCGCAAGGGCGAGAGCGACCAGCTCACCGGTGACGGCGCCCCCGTCACCGGCGGCGACGGCTCGTACGGCTGGCTCTCGAGCGTCAGCCTCCGCGGCAGCCGGACGAGCCGCCTCGGCGGCGGCCAGCGCGGGGGGCTGCTGGTGCGGGGGACGAGCCGGAGGGCCTGGGGCAAGGGGGGCAAGCGGCTATGAGCAACATCCCGGAGACCGGACGGACTTCGCGGGTCAGTATCCGGCTCATCGTCATCCAGATCCTCGTCGTCTCCCTGCTCGTCACCCTCGGCGGCCGGCTCTGGTACCTCCAGATCCGCAACGGCGACCAGTACACCGCCGAGGCCGCCAACAACCACATCCAGCAGGTCATCGCCCCCGCCACCCGCGGATCGATCCTCGACGCCCGCGGGGTGCCGCTCGCCGACAACCAGACCCGGCTCGTCGTCTCCGCCAACCGCACCGACCTGATGAAGATGCGCGACAAGGGCAAGGGCGTCATCGGCCGGCTCTCCGCCGTCCTCGGCCTGAAGCCCCGGGACGTCGCGGACAAGGTCCGGCTGTGCGACGCCAAGACGCCCAAGCCCTGCTGGGCCGGCTCGCCCTACCAGCCCATCCCCATCACCGACGAGGCCACCACCCAGCAGGCCCTGCAGATCCGCGAGCGCGCCGAGGAGTTCCCCGGCATCACCGCCGAGCCCATGGCCGTACGCCGCTACGGCGCACCGGGCGGCGCCAACGCGGCCCAGGTGCTGGGCTATCTGTCGCCCGTCACCAACGACGAGATGACCAAGTCCAAGGAGTCCGAGACCCCGCTCGTCCGCTCCGACCAGGTCGGCCGCTCGGGGCTCGAGCGGCAGTACGACACCCAGCTGCGCGGCAAGGCCGGGATCACCCGCTACGAGGTCGACAACCTCGGCCGCGTCATCGGCAAGGCCAAGAGCGACAAGGCCGAGCCCGGCGCCAACATCGTCACCAGCATCGACGCCCGCGTGCAGGCCATAGCGGAACGGGAGCTGGACCAGGCGATGAAGGACGCCCGCCAGGAGTACGACCACAACACCGGCGAGAAGTACAAGGCCGACGCCGGTGCCGTGGTCGTCATGGAGTCGAGGACGGGCCGTGTCGTGGCCATGGCCTCCAACCCCACCTACGACCCCAACGTCTGGGTGGGCGGCATCTCCGGCAAGGACTACCAGAACCTCACCGGCAACGACTCCGACTACCCGCTGCTCAACCGGGCCATCCAGGGTCAGTCCGCGCCCGGTTCGGTGTTCAAGGTCATCTCGGCCACCGCGTCCGTCAACGCCGGCTACGGCTTCAACGACAACTACAACTGCTCCAGCTCGTACAGCATCGGCCGGCAGACCTTCGCCAACTACGAGTCCAAGGGCTACGGCCCCATCAACATCGGCCGCGCGCTCGAGGTCTCCTGCGACACCGTCTTCTACGACCTCGCGTACCGCCAGTGGCAGAAGGACGGGGGCAACAACCCCAAGAACCCGGCGGACTGGTTCTACAAGACGGCCCACCAGTTCGGTCTCGGCAAGGAGACCGGCATCGACCTCCCGAACGAGGTGCGCGGCCGCGTCCCCGACCGCGACTGGAAGAAGCGTTACTGGGAGGCCAACAAGGACGCCTGGTGCAAGCAGGGCAACAGCCCCAAGGACTACGCGGGCCAGATCGCCAAGGAGAACTGCGAGTCCTTCGCCCGGATGCGCGCCGGTGACTCCGTCAACTACTCCATCGGCCAGGGCGACACCCTCGTCACCCCCATCCAGATGGCCACCATCTACGCCGCCGTCAGCAACGGCGGCACGCTCTGGAATCCCACCATCGGCAAGGCGGTCGTCAGCCCCGACGGCAAGGACGTCCGGGAGATCAAGCCGGCCGCGCACGGCAGGCTGCCGTTCAAGGGCAACACCCGCAACCAGATCGACGCCGCCCTCGCCGGCGTGGCCACCGAGGGAACGGCCGCCTGGCGGTTCGGCGGCTGGCCGCAGAAGGAGATCCCGATGCACGCCAAGACCGGCACCGCCGAGGTCGCCGGCAAGCAGACGACCTCCTGGTTCGCGACGTACACCAAGGACTACACGGTCATCATGACGATCTCCCAGGGCGGCACCGGCTCCGGTGCCTCCGGCCCTGCGGTGCGCAACATCTACAACGCCCTCTACGGTGTCGACGGCAATGGCAAGATCGACGAGAAGAAGGCGCTGCTGTCCCACCCCGAGGCCGGGCTGCCGAAGATCGACAAGGACGGCAGCATCCAGGCCCAGCACGTCGACCCGCCGCCGTCCCCGTCCGCGAGCCCGTCCCGCAAGGAGGACGAGTGAGCGGCGCACGCACGGCCGCCGGGCTGCAGACGAAAGCGATAGCCGCACCTCTGCGCCGTGCGGGCGGAGAAGCGAACAGAGGGAGGGGGCGCGTCGTTGCTCCTATACGGCGCTTCGCTCCCGGACGCTCCGGCCGGGAGCGGCTCGCCGGCCGCGACTCCGTCCTGTGGCGGCTCGACTGGCCGATGCTGCTCGCCGCTCTCGCGCTCTCGGTCATCAGCACCCTGCTCGTCTACTCGGCGACCCGGGGACGCCACCAGCTCACCCACGGGGACCCGCACTACTTCCTGCTCCGCAACATCCTCAACACCGGCATCGGCGTCGCCCTCGCCGCCGGGGTGATCTGGGCCGGACACCGGGCGCTGCGCGGGGCCGTACCGGTGCTCTACGCCCTGTCCGTCCTGGCCACCGCCTCCGTGCTCACCCCGCTCGGGGCGACGATCAACGGTGCCCGGTCCTGGATCCAGCTCGGCGCCGGCTTCTCGATCCAGCCCTCCGAATTCACCAAGATCACCATCATCCTGGGCATGGCGATGCTGCTCGCCCGGCAGGTCGACGCGGGGGACCGGGACCGTCCCGGTCACCGCAGCGTCCTGCAGGCCCTCGGTGTCGCAGGCCTGCCGGTCCTGGTCATCCTGCTGATGCCCGACCTCGGCTCGGTCATGGTCCTGGTGGTGATCGTCCTCGCCGTCCTGCTGGCCTCCGGCGCCTCGAACCGCTGGATCGCCGGCCTGGCCGGGGCCGGGGTGCTCGGCTGCGTCCTCATCTGGCAGCTCGGGATCCTCGACGAGTACCAGATCAATCGTTTCGCCGCCTTCGCCGACCCGTCCTTCGACCCGATGGGCATCGGCTACAACACCATGCAGGCCCGCATCGCCATCGGCTCCGGCGGCCTGACCGGCGCGGGCCTCTTCCACGGGCCGCAGACCATCGGCCAGTTCGTACCGGAGCAGCAGACCGACTTCGTCTTCACCGTCGCGGGCGAGGAGCTCGGCTTCGTCGGCGCGGGCGCCATCATCCTGCTGGTCGGGGTGGTGCTGTGGCGCGGGTGCCGGATCGCCCGGGAGGCGACCGACCTGTACGGGACGATCGTGGCCGCCGGGATCATCGCCTGGTTCGCCTTCCAGTCCTTCGAGAACATCGGCATGACGCTCGGCATCATGCCGGTCACCGGACTGCCGCTGCCCTTCGTCTCCTACGGCGGCTCGTCGATGTTCGCCGCCTGGATCGCCGTGGGGCTGCTCCAGGCGATCAGGACCCAACGTCCGCTCGTGGCGGCATAGGGTCTGCCGTCCCGCTCGTTCGCCGACTAGATTCGGCGACATGGCGGACACCGTGCGAGAGATCGAGCGGAAGTACGAATCCGGCGATGAACCGGGCGCGGCCCGGCTCCCCGACCTGAGCAAGGCCGCGCCCGTCGCGAGCGTCACCGACCGGGGCACGGCCGAACTGGACGCCGTCTACTACGACACCGCCGACCACCGGCTCCTCGCCGCCGGCATCACCCTGCGCCGCCGCACCGGTGGCGACGACGCCGGGTGGCACCTCAAGCTCCCCGTCGCCCCCGGGGTACGGGACGAGATCCGCGCCCCGCTCTCCGCCCGCGTCCCGCGCGCCCTCGCGGCGCTCGTCCGCTCCCGGACCCGGGACACGGCGCTGCTGCCGGTCGTACGGATCGCCACCCGGCGCCGCGTACAGCACCTGCTCGACGACCGGGGCGCCCTGCTCGCCGAGGCCTCGGCGGACGACGTCACCGCCACCCGCCTGCACGGCGAAGAGGGTACGGTCCGCTGGACGGAGGTCGAGGTCGAGCTGGCCCGGGACTCCGGCCCCGAGCTGTTCGACGCCCTCGAACCCCGCCTGCGCAAGGCGGGGTTGAGGCCCGCCGCATGGCCCTCCAAGCTCGCTCGCGCGCTGGAACGGCACGAGGAGCCACCGCGCAAGCGCAAGGGCAGGCCCACCGCGGGGGACTGCGTCCTCGCATACGTCCGCGAACAGGCCGAGGCCATCGCCGCCCTCGACCCCGGGGCCCGCCGCGGCACCGAGGACGCCGTGCACCAGATGCGCGTCGCCACCCGGCGGCTGCGCGGCGCCTTCCGCTCGTACGGCAAGGTCCTCGACCGGCGGGCCACCGACCCGCTCGGCGAGGACCTCAAGTGGCTCGCCGCCGAGCTGGGCGTCGACCGCGACCGCGAGGTGCTCGCCGACCGGCTGCGCGAGCGGCTCGGCGAGGTGCCGCGCACCCTGGTCCGCGGGCCCGTCCGCGCCCGGCTGCGCTCCTGGTCGAGCGGCCGCCGCGGGGCGTCGCGGCGGCGCGTGGCCGCCGTCCTCGACAGCAAGCGCTACCTCGCGCTGCTCGATGCCCTCGACACCCTCCTCGCCGACCCGCCGCTGGGGCCCGCCGCCGCGCGCCCGCCCCGGCCGGTGCTGGCCAAGGCCGTGCTGCGCGACTACGGCCGCCTCGCCGCCCGCGTCGAGCACGCCCTCGCGGCGGACCCGGGCACCGGGCGGGACACCGCCCTCCACGAGGCCCGCAAGGCCGCCAAGCGTGCCCGCTACGCGGCGGAGGCCGCGACCCCGGCCCTGGGCCGGGACGCGGGCCGCTTCGCCCGTCAGATGAAGGCCGTACAGACCCTGCTCGGCGACCACCAGGACAGCGTCATGGCCCGCGGCGCCCTCCGGGGCCTCGAGGCCGAGGCCCACGCCGCGGGGGAGCCGGGCTTCACGTACGGGCTGCTGTACGGCCGCGAGGAGCAGCGCGCCGCCGACGACGAGCGGGCGCTGCCCGGGGTGTGGGGCGAGGCGTCCGCACGGCGGTGGCGGGAGGGCCTGGGGGCGTGACCCGAATGGGCCCTTCGCGGGCGGGTTACCCTTGAGGGTCACCCCTGTCCGCTCATGAGAGACATTCGCGAATGCCTGTCGAGTCGGTCGAGTCGGTCTTCCCACGCTTGGAAGCCCTTCTTCCGCACGTTCAGAAGCCGATCCAGTACGTCGGTGGCGAGCTGAACTCCACCGTCAAGCCTTGGGAAAGCACTGACGTCCGCTGGGCGCTCATGTACCCCGACGCCTACGAGGTCGGTCTGCCCAACCAGGGCGTCATGATCCTTTACGAGGTCCTCAACGAGCAGGAGGGCGTCCTCGCCGAGCGCACGTACAGCGTGTGGCCGGACCTCGAGAAGCTGATGCGCGAGCACGACGTGCCGCAATTCACCGTGGACGCGCACAGGCCGGTCAAGGCCTTCGACGTCTTCGGCCTGAGCTTCTCCACCGAGCTCGGCTACACCAACATGCTCACGGCCCTGGACCTGTCCGGCATCCCGCTGGAGGCCAAGGACCGCGGCATCGACGACCCGGTCGTCCTGGCCGGCGGGCACGCCGCGTTCAACCCCGAGCCCATCGCCGACTTCATCGACTGCGCCGTCATCGGCGACGGCGAGCAGGCTGTGCTGGAGATCACGAAGATCGTCCGCGCCTGGAAGCAGGAGGGCCGCCCGGGCGGGCGCGACGAGCTGCTCTTCCGCCTGGCGAAGACGGGCGGGGTGTACGTCCCCAAGTTCTACGACGTGGAGTACCTGGCCGACGGCCGGATCGGCCGCGTCGTGCCCAACCGCTCCGGCGTGCCGTGGCGCGTGTCCAAGCACACCGTCATGGACCTCGACGAGTGGCCCTACCCCAAGCAGCCGCTGGTCCCGCTCGCGGAGACCGTGCACGAGCGGATGTCCGTCGAGATCTTCCGCGGCTGCACGCGTGGCTGCCGCTTCTGCCAGGCGGGCATGATCACCCGCCCGGTGCGTGAGCGCAGCATCACCGGTATCGGCGAGATGGTGGACAAGGGCCTGAAGGCGACCGGCTTCGAAGAGGTCGGCCTGCTCTCCCTCTCGTCCGCCGACCACACCGAGATCGGCGACGTCGCCAAGGGCCTGGCCGACCGCTACGAGGACGACAAGATCGGCCTCTCCCTGCCGTCGACCCGCGTCGACGCGTTCAACGTCGACCTGGCCAACGAGCTGACCCGCAACGGCCGTCGCTCCGGTCTGACCTTCGCCCCCGAGGGCGGCTCCGAGCGCATGCGCAAGGTCATCAACAAGATGGTCTCGGAAGAGGACCTCATCCGGACCGTCGCGACCGCGTACGGCAACGGCTGGCGCCAGGTGAAGCTGTACTTCATGTGCGGCCTGCCCACCGAGACCGACGAGGACGTCCTCCAGATCGGCGACATGGCGGTCAACGTGATCGCCAAGGGCCGTGAGGTGTCGAAGTCCAACGACATCCGCTGCACCGTGTCCATCGGCGGCTTCGTGCCCAAGCCGCACACGCCGTTCCAGTGGGCCCCGCAGCTCTCCGCCGAGGAGACCGACGCCCGGCTGCAGAAGCTGCGCGACAAGATCCGCGGCGACAAGAAGTACGGCCGCTCCATCGGCTTCCGCTACCACGACGGCAAGCCCGGCATCGTCGAGGGCCTCCTCTCGCGCGGCGACCGCCGCGTGGGCGCGGTCATCCGCGCCGTGTACGAGTCCGGCGGCCGCTTCGACGGCTGGCGCGAGCACTTCAGCTACGACCAGTGGATGAAGAGCGCGGAGGAGACGCTGCCGCCGCAGGGCGTGGACGTCGACTGGTACACGACGCGTGAGCGCACGTACGAGGAGGTCCTGCCCTGGGACCACCTGGACTCCGGTCTCGACAAGGACTGGCTCTGGGAGGACTGGCAGGACGCCCTCGACGAGACCGAGGTCGAGGACTGCCGCTGGTCGCCGTGCTTCGACTGCGGGGTCTGCCCGCAGATGGACACCTCCATCCAGATCGGCCCCACGGGCAAGAAGCTTCTGCCGCTTTCCGTGGTCAAGTAGGACCGTGGGGGGGGGGGGGGGGGTGTTTCCCCCCCCCCCCCCCCCCCTCCCCCCCCCGGGAGCGCTCCCCCACGCGGCACGTACTCTAGGTAGCAGTACGACCGCTCTCACGAAGGAACAGGACACTGGGCAAGCGACAGCCCGAAGGCCCGCCGCCCGCACCCGCGGTGCAGCGCATTCGTCTGCGCTACACCAAGCGCGGCCGCCTCCGGTTCACCAGCCACCGCGATTTCCAGCGCGCCTTCGAGCGGGCGCTGCGCCGCGCCGAGGTGCCGATGGCGTACTCGGCGGGTTTCACCCCGCACCCCAAGGTCTCCTACGCCAATGCCGCACCCACCGGCACGGGCAGCGAGGCCGAGTACCTGGAGATCCAGCTCGCCGAGACGCGCGACCCCGCGCGGCTGCGGGAGCTGCTCGACGAGTCGCTGCCCGACGGGCTCGACATCGTCGACGCGGTGGAGGCCCACACCTCCTCCTTCGCCGACCGGCTGCAGGCTTCCGTGTGGGAGCTGCGACTGGACGGCGTCGAGGAGGCGGAAGCCGGGCGGGCCGTGGCGGCGTTCATGGCGGCGGAGACCGTGGAGGTCCAGCGCGCCACGAAAAACGGGTTGCGGACCTTCGACGCGCGTGCCGCGGTGTGCCGACTCGAGGCCCTGGACGCCTCGGCCGATAGGCCGGGCGACGGAGCCTGTGCGATACTGCGGCTGGTTGTTCGGCATGTGACACCTGCCGTTCGACCCGACGACGTCCTGTCCGGTCTCCGCGCCACGGCCGACCTGGCGCCGCCGGTCCCCGCAGCGGTGACCAGGCTGGCGCAGGGGCTGCTCGATGAGGAGTCCGGGACTGTGACCGATCCGCTCGTGCCCGACCGCGACGCTGCCGCAGCCGTTTCATCGACGGCCGCCGCCGGTGCGGTCACGGTGCCGGATGGACCGGCGTAAGGACGGCCGTCGCGCGCTGCCGCCGAACCAGGGAGCCACCCGGGTCCGGCAGACGCATTGACCAGCAGACTTTCGCCGGTCCCGACGACTCGGATCCGGCGAGCGAGACGACAGCTCCCGTGCGGCGACCGCGCCCCGGACGACGGCCCGCGCTCATCAAGCGGGCCGGCGGGCCGGACCACGACGCGGCGCCCGGGAGCGTGACGGGAGAACCGCCCGCATGCTCGAACCCATTGAGCCCACTACTGACAACAGCACCCCTGGTGACACCCTGCCGCCGCGGCGACGCCGCCGTGCGGCCTCGCGCCCGGCCGGACCGCCCGTGAAGGCGGCGGCCGAGACGCCGGTGGCCACCGTGTCCGAGGACGCCGGGACCGTTGCCGAGACTTCTGAGGCCGCTCCGGCCGAGGTTGCCGCTCCGGCGCGTCCGCGTCGTCGTGCGACCCGTAAGACGATGACGCCTGAGGGCGCCGCCCCGCAGGCTGAGGCCGTGACCGAGGCCGTGGCTCCGGCTGAGGTTGTCGCTGAGCCTGTTGTCGAGGAGCCGGTGAAGCCGGTCCGTGCGCGTCGTCGTGCCACCCGCTCTGCGGGTACCGCGGCGGTTGCCGAGCAGGTCGAGGCCGCCGAGGAGGCTGCCGAGGAGCCCCGTGCGCGTCGTACGCGCCGCCGGGCCGTGAGCGCGGAGACCGTGGAGACCGTGGCAGAGGTCGCCGAGGAGACTCCTGAGGCCGCTCCGGCCGAGGTTGCCGCTCCGGCGCGTCCGCGTCGTCGTGCGACCCGTAAGACGATGACGCCTGAGGGCGCCGCCCCGCAGGCCGAGGCCGTGACCGAGGCCGTGGCTCCGGCTGAGGTTGTCGCTGAGCCTGTTGTCGAGGAGCCGGTGAAGCCGGTCCGTGCGCGTCGTCGTGCCACCCGCTCTGCGGGTACCGCGGCGGTTGCCGAGCAGGTCGAGGCCGCCGAGGAGGCTGCCGAGGAGCCCCGTGCGCGTCGTACGCGCCGCCGGGCCGTGAGCGCGGAGACCGCTCCCGCTTCCGCGAAGGAGAAGACGCCCGCTGCCGAGGAGGCACCCGCCCCCGCGCGTGGCCGCCGCCGGGCGTCGCTGCCGCCGGTCGCCGTGTTCCAGGCGCCGGTGTTCGCCGAGCCGATGTTCCAGACGCCGGAGACCGCTGCCGCCGCTGCCGCCGCGTTCGCGCCCGAGGAAGAGAAGGCCGCCGAGGAGAAGGCCGTCGAGGAGCAGCCCGCCGCTCCCCGTCGCCGTCGTCGTCGCCGTGGCGAGGCCGCCGAGGTCACCGAGGCCGCCGTGGCGGCGCCCGGTGTGGTCGCGGAGGAGCCGGAGGCCGTCGAGGAGGCCGAGCCCGAGCAGGCCGAGGCCGCCGAGGAGGCCGAGGAGCAGGGCGAGCGTCCGTCGCGCCGTCGTCGCCGGGGTGGCCGTCGCCGCCGTCGCGGTGAGGCCGCCGAGGGCGAGGCCGGCGAGATGACGGCCGAGGAGGAAGCAGAGGAGGCCGAGGCCGCCGAGGAGGCTGCCGAGGGCGAGGAAGAGGACGAGGAGGCCGGCGGGTCGACCGCGGGCAGCCGTCGTCGTCGCCGCCGTCGCCGTCGCAGCGGTGAGCCGATGGAGGAGGCGGGTACCGACGAGCCGGAGCGCACGGTCGTCAAGGTCCGCGAGCCCCGTGAGCGCGGCACCGGCTTCGACGAGGTGCAGTCCATCAAGGGCTCGACCCGCATGGAGGCGAAGAAGCAGCGCCGCCGCGAGGGCCGTGAGCAGGGCCGCCGCCGGGTGCCGATCATCACCGAGGCCGAGTTCCTGGCCCGCCGGGAGGCCGTCGAGCGCGTCATGGTCGTCCGCCAGAACGGCGACCGGACGCAGATCGGCGTGCTCGAGGACAACGTCCTCGTCGAGCACTTCGTCAACAAGGAGCAGGCCACCAGCTACGTCGGCAACGTCTACCTGGGCAAGGTCCAGAACGTGCTGCCGTCGATGGAGGCCGCCTTCGTCGACATCGGCAAGGGCCGCAACGCCGTGCTCTACGCGGGCGAGGTCAACTTCGACGCGCTCGGCATGGGCAACGGCCCGCGCCGCATCGAGAGCGCGCTGAAGTCCGGCCAGTCCGTGCTGGTGCAGGTCACCAAGGACCCGATCGGGCACAAGGGCGCCCGCCTGACCAGCCAGGTCTCGCTGCCCGGCCGTTACCTCGTGTACGTGCCCGAGGGCTCGATGACCGGCATCAGCCGCAAGCTGCCCGACACCGAGCGGGCGCGGCTGAAGCAGATCCTCAAGAAGATCGTCCCCGAGGACGCGGGCGTGATCGTCCGTACCGCCGCCGAGGGTGCGAGCGAGGAGGAGCTGGCGCGTGACGTCCAGCGGCTCCAGGCGCAGTGGGAGGACATCCAGAAGAAGTCGAAGGCGATGTCCACCAGCTCGCCGAGCCTGCTGTACGGCGAGCCGGACATGACCGTCCGGGTCGTGCGCGACATCTTCAACGAGGACTTCTCCAAGGTCATCATCAGCGGTGACGGCGCCTGGGAGACCATCCACGGCTACGTTTCGCACGTCGCCCCCGACCTGGTGGGCCGGCTGCAGAAGTGGACGTCGGACGTCGACGTCTTCGCCACGTACCGGATCGACGAGCAGCTGATGAAGGCGCTGGACCGCAAGGTCTGGCTGCCGAGCGGCGGTTCGCTCGTGATCGACCGGACCGAGGCGATGGTCGTCGTCGACGTGAACACCGGCAAGTTCACCGGCCAGGGCGGCAACCTCGAGGAGACGGTCACCAGGAACAACCTGGAGGCGGCCGAGGAGATCGTGCGCCAGCTGCGGCTGCGCGACCTCGGCGGCATCATCGTGATCGACTTCATCGACATGGTGCTCGAGTCCAACCGGGACCTGGTGCTGCGGCGCCTGCTGGAGTGCCTGGGCCGGGACCGTACGAAGCACCAGGTCGCCGAGGTGACCTCGCTGGGCCTGGTCCAGATGACCCGCAAGCGGGTCGGCCAGGGCCTGCTGGAGTCCTTCTCCGAGCAGTGCGTGCACTGCAACGGCCGTGGCGTGATCGTGCACATGGACCAGCCGGCCGTGATCGGCGGCGGTGGTGGCGGTGGCGGCAAGCGCGGCCGGAAGAAGGGCAAGGCCGTCGAGGCACCGGAGGCTCTGGAGGCTCCGGCGATCGAGGAGGCCATGGAGGCCCCCGAGGTCGCTGAGGTCGTGCCGGAGGAGGCTCCCGAGCTGGAGCCCGCGCCGGTGGCGGAGGCCGAGCTGGTGCCGGCCGTCGGCGGCGACGAGGAGTGGTTCGGCAGCCCGGCCGAGGCCGAGGCCGCTGCCCGTGCTGGGGCCCGTGGTGGCCGTACGCGTCGCCGGGCGACCCGGAAGGCGTCCGCTCCGGCGGGTTCGCCCAAGGCCGCGGTGACGGCCGTGCAGGAGATCGTCGTGCCGGTGACGGAGACCGTCCCCGAGGCGGTCGAGGAGCCGGTGGCCGTGCCGGAGACCCCTGCGGAGGAGCCGGCTCCCGTCCGGCCGCGCCGCCGGGCGACCCGCAGGGCGTCCGCTCCGGTGGGCTCGCCCGCGGAGGCCGAGGAAGCCGCCGTGGTCGTCGTCTCCGCGCCGTCGGCCGAACCGGTCGAGTCGGTCGAGGAGCCGGTCGCCGAGCCCGAGGCCCCCGCGGAGGCGGAGGTCGAGGCGGAGGCCGCTCCGGCCAAGAAGACGGCCCGTAAGACGGCCGCCAAGAAGGCCACGGCCAAGAAGGCCGCCACCACCAAGACGGCGGCAGCCAAGAAGACGGCGGCGAAGAAGACGACGACCGCCAAGACGACGGCGGCCGCCAAGAAGACCACGGCCAAGAAGGCCGCCACCAAGACGGCGGCCAAGAAGGTCACGGCGAAGAAGGCCACGACCAAGAAGGCCGCGGCGAAGAAGACCGTGGCGGCCGAGCCGGAGACGGCTTCCGTCGAAGGCTGACGCGAACACGGGCCCCCTGTTCAACAGGGGGCCCGGTTTGACCCCCCGGGCAGGGCCCCGTAACCTTGCCTTCGGCGTCTGTGCGCCCACTTCTGAGCAAACACCTCCCGGTCCGCCGGGAGAGGCCGCTCATCCACTTCGGACAGACACGGGTTCTCCGCCCGTCCGAGCGGCTGGCATCAGAGGTCCCGATTTACTAGCGAGAGAGTGAGATCCGCGTGTACGCAGTTGTGCGTAGCGGTGGTCGCCAGCACAAGGTTGCTGTCGGCGACATCGTCGAGGTTGACAAGATTTCCGACGGCAAGGTGGGCGACACGGTCGAGCTCTCCACGCTGCTCGTGGTCGACGGCGAGTCCGTCACCAGCGACCCGTGGGTCCTGGCGGGCATCAAGGTCCAGGCCGAGATCGTGGACCACCACAAGGGTGCCAAGATCGACATCCTGAAGTACAAGAACAAGACCGGCTACCGCAAGCGGATCGGTCACCGCCAGCAGTACACCGCGGTGAAGATCACCGGCATCCCCACGGCTGCGAAGTAAGGGACTGAGGAGAGATGGCACACAAGAAGGGCGCATCGTCCACTCGGAACGGTCGCGACTCCAACGCTCAGCGGCTCGGCGTGAAGCGCTTCGGCGGTCAGCTCGTCAACGCCGGTGAGATCCTGGTCCGCCAGCGCGGCACCCACTTCCACCCGGGCACCGGTGTCGGTCGCGGTGGCGACGACACCCTGTTCGCGCTGAACGCCGGTGCGGTGGAGTTCGGTACCCACCGTGGCCGCAAGGTCGTCAACATCGTTCCGGCTGCCTGATCCAGGCTCCGTAGAACGATCACGAGGGCGGACCTCCCTTCCCCTGCCCGGGGAAGCGGGGCCGCCCTTGTTGCGTTACAACAGACACATCTCCCCACACGTATCTGGAGGCACACCGCTATGACCACCTTCGTGGACCGCGTCGAGCTGCACGTCGCCGCGGGTAACGGAGGCCATGGCTGCGCCTCCGTGCACCGTGAGAAGTTCAAGCCGCTCGGCGGCCCGGACGGAGGCAACGGCGGCCGTGGCGGTGACGTGATCCTGGTCGTCGACCAGTCCGTCACGACGCTTCTGGACTACCACCACAGCCCGCACCGCAAGGCGACCAACGGCAAGCCCGGCGAGGGCGGCAACCGCTCCGGCAAGGACGGCTCCGACCTGGTGCTGCCGGTGCCGGACGGCACGGTCGTCCTCGACGGGAAGGGCAACGTCCTCGCCGACCTGGTCGGCCAGGGCACCACCTACATCGCCGCCCAGGGCGGCCGTGGCGGCCTCGGCAACGCCGCGCTGGCCTCGGCGCGCCGCAAGGCGCCCGGCTTCGCGCTGCTCGGCGTGCCCGGCGAGGCCGGCGACGTGGTGCTGGAGCTCAAGACCGTCGCCGACGTGGCGCTCGTCGGCTACCCGAGCGCGGGCAAGTCCTCGCTGATCTCGGTGCTGTCCGCGGCCAAGCCGAAGATCGCGGACTATCCGTTCACCACGCTCGTCCCCAACCTCGGTGTGGTGACGGCCGGTTCGACCGTCTACACCATCGCCGACGTCCCCGGCCTGATCCCGGGCGCCAGCCAGGGCAAGGGCCTCGGTCTGGAGTTCCTGCGGCACGTCGAGCGCTGCTCGGTGCTGGTGCACGTCCTCGACACGGCGACGCTGGAGTCCGAGCGCGACCCGCTGAGCGACCTCGACGTGATCGAGGCGGAGCTGGCGGAGTACGGCGGCCTGGAGAACCGGCCGCGCATGGTCGTCCTCAACAAGGTCGACATCCCCGACGGCCAGGACCTCGCCGACATGGTCCGCCCCGACCTCGAGGCGCGCGGCTACCGGGTGTACGAGGTCTCGGCCGTCTCCCGGCACGGCCTCAAGGAACTGTCCTTCGCCCTGGCCGACATCGTCGCCGCGGCGCGTGCCGCCAAGCCGAAGCAGGAGGCGACGCGCATCGTCATCCGGCCGAAGGCCGTCGACGACGCGGGCTTCACGGTCACGCTCGAGGACGACGGCATCTACCGCGTGCGCGGCGAGAAGCCGGAGCGCTGGGTGCGCCAGACGGACTTCAACAACGACGAGGCCGTCGGCTACCTCGCCGACCGCCTCAACCGCCTCGGCGTCGAGGACCAGTTGATGAAGGCCGGTGCCCGTGCGGGTGACGGCGTGGCCATCGGCTCGGATGAGGACGCGGTCGTCTTCGACTGGGAGCCGACCATGGCCGCCGGTGCGGAGATGCTCGGCCGCCGTGGCGAGGACCACCGCCTGGAGGCCCCGCGCCCGGCCGCGCAGCGCCGCCGCGACCGCGAGGCGGAGCGCGACGATGCGGACCAGGAGTACGAGGGCTTCGACCCGTTCGCGTAATTCCGGCGGCGGGCTGAATTTCAGCCCGTCCGGCGATTGAGGACGAGCGGCGAAGCCGCGACAAGCGGGGTCTGGGGCGCAGCCCCAGGAGACGGGGAGAGGGCGGGACCGGGGCACAACTCCCCACCCCGCGGAACGCGAAAGGCCCCCGGGAGGTCGAGAACCTCCCGGGGGCCTTCCCCATGCGCTGAGCGCGGCGCTACACCGCACCCTCCGCCAAAGCCTCCGCATCCCGCTGCCCGGGAATCTCGGACGCCATCCGGGCCGCCACCCGGGCCGCCCGCTCGTCCGCCTTGCGGGCGAGCGCCACGGCCGCCTGGTTGAAGCGGACCAGCGACGGCGGGTCGGACGGTCCCAGCAGCTGCACCTTCAGCTCCGCACGCGCCTTCGCGAGCGTGTCCTGGCGCGGATCGCGGACCGCCGCGAGCAGCGATGCGACACCGTCCGCCTCCGGCGTGAGGATCGTCGCCGCGGTGACGGTCGGGAAGCCCGCGAGGAACTCCTCCTCGGTCATCCCGCTGGTGTTGGCCACCGCGTACGGCTTCTCGCTGATCAGGTAGTCCGAGACCACGCTGGAGACGTCGCTGATGAGCAGGTCCGCCTCGTTGAAGCAGCCGTAGAGCGTCGGCCGCGGGCCGGTGATGATCTGGTGTTCCCACTCCGGCAGCGAGGCCCAGTAGGCGGCCTCCCAGGCCTCCGTGGCGGCCGTGACCTTGGCGGCACGCCCCGGCTCCGGGGTGGTCTGGAGCAGCATGCGCTCCACCTCGTCCGCGCTGTGGCGGAAGGAGGTGGTGGTGATCTCCTCCAGCTCGGCCGTGCGGCGCTCGAGCTCGGCGGCGGCCTCCGGGCCCGGACGCGGGCCCTCACGGCGGTCGTTGGCCTCGAGGATGAGCTTCTTGATGCGCTCGTCGGCGAGCCCGGCGCGCGGGTCGACGGAGCCGGTCATCGGGTGCGGCTTGTAGAGCAGCCGGACGGCCGGGTCGGCGAGCAGCTCGCGGACGATGTTCTCGCCGGCGAGCATGACCGAGGTGTTGCCGGGCTGGCCGTCCCAGCCCTCCCAGGTGGGGGCGTACAGCACGGTCGTGTACGGCCGCACCGGCGCACCGGCGTACGGCCGGATCGGGGCGAGCTGCGGGCGGCCGACCTCGACGACGTCCTTGTCCTCGACGCCGATGTCGGCGAGCTGGTAGCGGTCGCGCGCGGCGGGGCCGGCGACCCAGACCTCGTCGTAGGCCTTGGAGTACGGGTTGCAGCTGGAGAGCTTGTCGCTCTCGCCGTGGTTGGTGAAGGCGTGCTTGATCGACGGCATGCGCAGGACCTGCGAGGTCTTGCCCGAGTTCGCCGGGTGCAGCAGCAGCTTGAGCGTCGACTCCTCCAGGGCCATCAGGTGGACGACCTTGGGGATGCAGACGATCGGGATGTCCGTGGCGTCGATCTTCTTCACCATGAAGCGCTCACGGAGCACGATGATCGGGTTGCCGTCCAGCTCCGCGAGGGTGGAGAGCCACATGTTGGCCTGGTACGCGGAGCTCGTGCCGCCGGAGAAGTACATGCCGGTCGTGGGCCGGTAGGCGGCGAGCCACCGGTCCAGCCACTCTATGGCCTGCTGTTCGTTGGCGATCCGCTTGGCGGGGCGCAGCCAGCTCGCCAGGTACAGGGTGCCGCCGAGGCCGAGCAGGAGCCCGATGCCCACGCCGATCGCGCCCCACAGGGCCTTGCCGGTGCCGACGGTGATCAGCAGGCCGACGGAGACGGGGACGGCGAAGCGCACCAGCCTGCGGCCGTGCTGGCGGGCCAGCAGGCGCGGCGGGGCGGCCGACAGGTGCAGCCCGGAGGCGTCGATGTTGCGCGTGACGAACGGCAGCGTGCGCGAGCGGCGGACGAGGATCGCGACGGCCTGGCAGGCGAGGTGCGTGCCGTAGTAGAGCACGAGCCCGATGAAGACCGGGGCGTAGGAGCGCAGCGAGCCGTCGCCGTGCAGGCGCAGCAGCCCGACCATGAGCAGCATGTCGCGCAGCAGCTGCCGCACCATGACGTCGAAGCGGAGCTTGCCGAGCAGCGCGAGCAGGCCTGGATCGCGGTGCTGCAAATAGAGGTCGAGCGCGAGTCCCGCCGCCGAGGTGGCGATCAGGAGCGGTGCACTGGGCAGCAGCGCGCCCACGAGCTGGGTGATGAAGAACACCAGCATCGCGAGCAGCGCCGCGGCCTGTACGGCTCGGCGGGAGACTTTTCCGGCAGAGGGCACTGGACGGGCTCCTGGCAGGAGGGCTGAGAGGTCTGGAGGACCGTGGTGGACACGTCATGGGACAACGGTCGGACATACGGCCGCAACCGACCGTATGACGCCCGCTGGGCCAGGAGCAATCTTCGCCCACGTCAACCGGCACAAAATAGGGTCGAACGACCGCAATCGCCGGACCGGTAGATTGGCGGGTCCGGAGCAGGCAGGAAGCCGGGCACGGTCGGCGAGCACAGGGGTGTACGGACATTGGCAGGGGCAGTGGCAGCAGCGGAGATGCGGCGCGCGGTCGTGGACGCCCGCAGGATCGTGGTCAAGGTGGGCTCGTCCTCGCTCACCACCGCGGGCGGGGGGCTGGACGCGGACCGTGTTGACGCGCTCGTCGACGTGCTGGCGCGGACGCTCGGGGCGAGCGGGCCGGACGGGAGCAGGGAGCCGGACGGGAGCAAGGAGATCGTCCTCGTCTCCTCCGGTGCGATCGCCGCGGGACTCTCCCCGCTGGGGCTCGAGCGGCGCCCGCGTGACCTGGCCCGTCAGCAGGCCGCCGCGAGCGTGGGCCAGGGGCTGCTGGTGGCCCGGTACACCGCCTCCTTCGCCCGCTACGGCCGCCGGGTCGGCCAGGTGCTGCTGACGAGCGACGACACCAGCCGCCGCGCCCACTACCGCAATGCCCGGCGCACGCTGGACCAGCTGCTCGCCATGGGGGCCGTGCCGGTCGTCAACGAGAACGACACCGTGGCCACGGACGAGATCCGTTTCGGCGACAACGACCGGCTGGCCGCCCTCGTCGCCCACCTGGTCCGGGCGGACCTGCTGGTGCTGCTCTCCGACGTCGACGGCCTCTACGACGGCGACCCCAGCACCCCGGGCACCTCGCGGATCGCCGAGGTCACCGGCCCTGCGGACCTCGACGGCATCTCCATCGGCAGCGCGGGCAAGGCCGGTGTCGGCACCGGCGGCATGGTCACCAAGGTCGAGGCCGCCCGCATCGCGGCCGCGGCCGGCGTCCCGGTCGTCCTCACCTCCGCCAGCCAGGCCGCCGACGCGCTCCTCGGGCGCGTGACCGGCACGTACTTCCACCCCACGGGCCGCCGGTCCGCCGACCGGCTGCTGTGGCTGGCGCACGCCTCCACGCCGCGCGGGGCGCTGACGCTCGACGACGGGGCGGTACGGGCCGTGGTCCGGGGGACCGGTTCGCTGCTGCCCGCGGGCATCGCGGCGGTCGAGGGCGAGTTCAGCGCGGGCGACCCGGTCGAGCTGCGCGACAGCACGGGCCGCGCCGTCGCCCGCGGGCTGGTCTCGTACGACGCGGGGGAGATCCCGCAGCTGCTCGGCCGCTCCACCCGCGACCTGGCCCGCGAACTCGGGCCGGGCTACGAGCGGGAGGTCGTGCACCGTGACGACCTGGTTGTGCTGCACTCCTGACGGGCGTCACCAGAGCGTCACCGCCAGGGCGGACGGGTGACCGAAAGACGGGAAGGGGACGGGACGAGTCCGGCCTTTCCCCGGGACCTTTCCGGAAAACCGCCACGCGGCCGCCCCCGGGCTGGTCAACTTTGGAGTGCGGGTGGAGTGCGGGCCGTCACGGGCGGGCGGAGCCGCGGCGGTGATCCACCGTGCAGAGCAGGGCGAGACCAGCACGACACGGCTCCGCCGCACGGCGCGCGGGGCCGGCGACAACCAGGAGGCCGCCGGTGAGACGAGGGCGCCCAGGGGCCCTGCCCCGCGACGGGGGCGCTCCCGACCGGGCCCGCAGGGCCACGGGGGAGGAGCGCGCACTGGCCAGCATCGGTCCGGGGCGGGTGGGTCAGACGGAGGACGAGGCCGCCGGGCGGGGCGGTGAGGTGTCCCGGCTGTGGCATGTCACCCTCAGCGTTTCCGGTGCCGAGGCGCCGCTGGCGGAGGTCCGGCGGGCGCTGGAACAGCTCGCGCACGACCATCCCTTTCTGCTGACCAGCCGCTATGCGGGCGACCACGCGGAGATCCGCTACTGGGAGGAGGCCCGCGACCTGCACGACGCGGCGGCCGTTGCCCTGCGGCTGTGGGGCGAACACCGCTCGACCGCCCGGCTCCCGCCCTGGGAGATCGTGGGCCTCGAGGTCATCGACCGCGAGACCTACCACCTGCGCGTCGCCGAGGGTCACGGCCCGCTGCCGGCCACCCCGGTCGGCGTGCACCCGTTCTAGGGCCTGTCCGACGGGTCGGGTGCGGGTCCCACGGAGCGGAACGCGGGGGAGTCAATCCCCGTAACCCGGTTAGGCTGCGCTCATGAGCAGCGACATCCCCACCTCCCAGACCGAATTCTCGGCGTCTCCCGTGCTCGAGGCCGCGGGTCGCGCACGCGTCGCGGCGGCGGCTCTGGCGCCACTGCCGCGCTCGGTCAAGGACGCCGCGCTGCTCGCGATCGCCGACGCCCTCGAGGCCCGTACCCGCGAGATCGTCGAGGCCAACGCCGAGGACGTCGCCAAGGCCCGTGCCGCCGGCACCCCCGAGAGCGTCGTCGACCGGCTGAGCCTCACCACGGAGCGGGTGCGGGCCATCGCCGCGGACGTCCGCAACGTCGTCGCCCTGCCCGACCCGGTGGGCGAGGTGGTGCGCGGCTCCACCCTGCCGAACGGCATCGACCTGCGGCAGGTGCGCGTGCCGCTCGGCGTCGTCGGGATCATCTACGAGGCGCGGCCCAATGTGACGGTGGACGCCGCCGCGCTCTGCCTGAAGTCGGGCAACGCCGTGCTGCTGCGCGGCTCTTCGTCCGCGTACGTCTCCAACGCCGCGCTGGTGCGCGTGCTGCGGGACGCCGTCGCCGGGGCCGGGATGCCCGCCGACGCGGTGCAGCTGGTGCCGGGCGAGAGCCGGGAGTCCGTCCGTGAACTGATGCGCGCCCGGGGCCTGGTGGACGTGCTGATCCCGCGCGGCGGCGCCTCGCTGATCCGTACGGTCGTCGAGGAGTCCACGGTGCCGGTCATCGAGACGGGCACGGGCAACTGCCATGTGTACGTGGACGCCGAGGCCGACCTGGACATGGCCGTGGAGATCCTCGTCAACTCCAAGGCGCAGCGCCCCAGCGTGTGCAACGCGGCCGAGACGCTGCTCGTGCACCAGGACATCGCGCCGGAGTTCCTGCCTCGCGCACTGGCCGCTCTGGCTGCGGCGGGCGTGACCGTGCACGGGGACGAGCGGGTGCTGGAGCTGGCCAAGGACAGCGCGGCGACCGTGGTCCCGGCGGTGGACGAGGACTGGGAGACCGAGTACCTCTCGTACGACATCGCGGCCGCCGTCGTGGACTCCCTGGACGCGGCGGTGCGGCACATCCGGCGGTGGTCCTCCGGGCACACCGAGGCGATCGTCACCACGTCGCAGGCGGCGGCGCGCCGGTTCACGCAGCTGGTGGACTCCACGACGGTCGCGGTCAACGCGTCGACGCGGTTCACGGACGGCAGCCAGTTCGGCTTCGGTGCCGAAATCGGCATCTCCACTCAAAAGTTGCACGCCCGGGGGCCCATGGGCCTGCCGGAGCTGACCTCGACCAAGTACATCGTCACCGGAGACGGGCACATCCGCGGGTAGCGGTAGGGCGAATTCCCGTACCGGACGCGCGGATTGACGGGTTCGGGTCTACGCTGGACTGCGTGCCGGACGACGTGGGGGGCGGGCCGTTCCCGGACGGCGAGGAGCCCGAGAACCACTGCCACGGGGGCGCGGACGACCCGTTCGCCTCCGTGGTCTTCGACGAGGACTTCGTGCGGTCGGCCACGATCCATGAGCCCAGTGCCGCCGAGCGGATGCTGGCCGCCGACCGGGCCCGCGCCGAGGCCGACGCCGCCCGCGCCTGGCCGGTCGGTGCCGGTGCCGACGACGACGGTTTCGAGGCGATGGGTCACCGGCCGGGCGGCCAGGGGGAGTTGCCGGGCCTCGCGCACCACCTCGACCCCGACGACGCCTACGGCCCGTACGGCCGGTACGGCACCTGGCGCCGCCCCTATCGCGGCCGGTCCCGCTGGCACCGGCCGGTGGCCTGGGTGCTCGCGGTGCTCATGGGCATCGGCGTGGTCGCCTTCGCCTTCGCCGCCGTCTACCGCAGCGCCTCCTCGGGGGAGCGGCGGGAGCCCGCGCCGCCCCCGGCGACCACCGGGGTGGACCTTCCGGCGGGGGGCCGGCCCGGCCCGCTGCCCTCCGTCTCGGCGGACTCCCAGCCCCCCGCGGTATCGGCCGCACCACGCCATGGCTGACCGTCGCTGCTGAGCACGCTGAGTGATCATCGCAGGTGTGACGGGCCGCAATGCCCTGGGCCAAGGCCGGGGGCGTGCGGCCGTCAGCGTGAAATTTCGTCAAAAGTTGTCGTGTACCAGGGCGTTTACCGAGGCGCCCGGAGACCTACCCTTGAGGTATGGAAGGGCCTGGAGACCCACCTGAGGGGACGCCCGAGGGTGTCCCGGGAGGTGGCGACGAAGAGTACCGTTCGGTCGTCTTTGATGAATCGTTCGTCCGTGCTGCCCGGCTCCAGGAGTCCTCCGCGCGCGAGCGGATGACCGACCACGCGCCCGCCGTCCGCACCCGTCACGCCTGGGCGCGCCTCGGGGCCTCCCGGCAGCTCATGCTCCTGGTGCTGCTGATCGTCCTCGCCTTCGGCACGGCCGTCTACATGGGGCTGCGCCACCCCTACAAGGAGCCCAGGCCGCCCGACGCCGAGCCGCTGCACAGCACGGTCGTCCCGCTCGCGCCGCGCGTCCCGGTGCCCGGCGGGTCGGCGCAGGAGCTCTTCGACAACAGCCCTGCCGCACAGTTCCGCAACGCCGCCGACGGCATCAACCTGCCCGCCGTGCGGCGCACCCAGAACTTCTCCGAAGGCCTGGTCATGGCCGCGCTCGCCACGGCGAAGGAGTACACCCGCAAGTCCGCGCTGGGGACGGGGGTGCTCCTCGGCGGCGACCAGCGCAGCTTGCGCGTCCTGCTCGCGCCGTCCCAACTCGACCAGTTCGACCGGAGTTTCGGCCACCCGGCGGCCGACGGGCGGCACGCGGCGACCGGCTGGCTGATCCGCTTCGACCCCCGCCAGGTCACCCTCGCGGACACGCCCGTGCGCGTCCAGGGCACCTTCTCCGTCACCGAGGTCTCGCCCGCGGCCCTGGAGGTCTCGGCCGACCACACCTTCGTCTACGCCCTCCGCCCGGCGAAGGCGGACGTCGCTCAGGTGTCGCTGTTCACCGTCCGGCGCACGGTGCGCTTCCGCTTCGACCGCGACGACCTCCAGGACCACCACGTGCAGCTCCTGCAGAGCTATATGCAGGCCGGCCCGGAGTCCTGCTCGGCGGACGACGCGGCCTACCTGCACCCGCTGCTGGCCGGGCAGCGGGCCGACAACGACCACCAGCCCGGCACCGACCCGTACGCCACCGGCCAGCCGGCCGCCGCGCTGTGCGGCGTGCTCGCCCCGGCGGCCGAGCCGACCCCGGCGCGCCCCTGAGCCCGCGCTCCCGGAGCTACTGCTTCGGCTCGTCCTTCGGCCCGCTGCCGTCGCTCTTCTTCCCCGTGAACGTGTCCCGGAGCTTGCCGCCGAGGTCGTTCGCCCCGCCCGCGATGTCCCGGACGAGGCCCATCAGCGGGTCCTTGCTGGCGCGCACGGACTCGGCGTAGTGGCTCGCGGACTCGCGGAAGGAGTCGGACACCGAGGCGTCCTTGTCCTCCGCGCGGCGCGGGTAGTGGCCGTCCATGATCCGCTGGTGGTCGCGGCTCTCGGCCCACTTCTTGAGCTCCGCCGCCCGCACCGTGGTGAAGGGGTGGCTGCGCGGCAGCACGTTCATGATCTTCAGTACGGAGTCGCGCAGATCGCCGCCCGCCTCGTACTCCTCCGCCTGGGCCAGGAAGGCGTCGACGTTCATCTGGTGGAGGTGGTTGCCGCCCGCCATCTTCATCAGCCCGCGCAGGGAGGCGTGCAGATCCTGCCCCACCAGCAGCCCCGCCCGGTCGGCCGACAGCTCCGACTTGCGGAACCACTCGCGCAGGGCCGTCACGATCGCCGTCACCGCTATGCCGCCCAGCGGGATCCAGGCGACCTTGAGCGCGACGTTGGTCAGGAACAGCAGGATCGTCCGGTAGACCGAGTGGCCCGACAGCGCGTGGCCCACCTCGTGGCCCACGACCGCCCGCATCTCCTCCTCGTCCATCAGCTCGACGAGACCGGTGGTGAGCACGATGATCGGCTCGTCCAGCCCGACGCACATGGCGTTCGGCTGCGGGTCCTGGGTCACGTACATCGGCGGGACCTTGGGCAGGTCCAGGATGTAGCAGGCGTCCAGCAGCATGCCGTGCAGGTGCGGGAACTGCTGCTCGCCCACCCGCACCGAGTCGGACAGGAAGAGCAGCCGCAGGCTGCGCTCCGGCAGGAGCCCGCTCAGGGCCTTGAACGCCGTGTCGAAACCGCTCAGCTTGCGCAGCGCCACCAGGGCCGAGCGGTCCGCGGGGTGCTCGTACGCCCGTGACGAGATGTCCGGAAACCGCCTGCGGTTGCGGCTCGGCAGATGCTCGCGGCCGTCCCCGGCAGTGGCGTCGGCATGGTTGTCACTCATCGAGACCCCCTCAAGTGGGCTACTGCGTCTTCCCGGGGAGGCCCCCGGCTGCCCGTCCCCCGGCTGACGGACCCCACACTAGGCCGTGGCACCGACATGGCTACCGTGGAGCCATGCCCCTCATCCATGATTTCGCCGCCAGCCCGGCCTTCACCGAGCTCCTCGCCGTGTCGAAGAGCGACCAGGGCCCCGGCACGCTGCTGCGCACGGTCCTGCTGGTGGCCCTGATCGGCGTCCCCCTCACCGCCTGGTTCCTGCTGCGCGGCTACCGCAACAAGAACTGACGCCGCCGAGGCGCCCGGCGTGTGGGCGAAGGCCGCGCCCGCATACGATGTGGCCGAAGTCTCCACCCGATCCCATCCCGGATAGGTCCTGCCGACGTGAATCTCGCCTCAGCCCACGCCGCCCTCGTCACCCTCGCCTCCGAAGGCGAGCACGTGGACACCCACAAGAGCATCAGCCCCTACATGACGGGCGGCGCGGCGCTCGTCATCCTGCTGCTCCTGCTCTGGGTCACCACCCGCTTCAACCGCGACCGCTGAGCCCGGCCGTCCCCGGAGAACCGGTGTGCGACCGCGCGCAGTAGTGTCAGCTCGCATGGGAGAGCAGACAGAGCCCGTGAAGCGGCGGCTCGGCGTGATGGGCGGGACGTTCGACCCGGTCCACCACGGCCACCTGGTCGCCGCGAGCGAAGTGGCCGCGCAGTTCCACCTGGACGAGGTGGTCTTCGTGCCCACTGGGCAGCCGTGGCAGAAGAGCCACCGGCAGGTGTCGCCGGCCGAGGACCGCTATCTGATGACGGTGATCGCCACCGCGTCCAACCCGCAGTTCTCGGTCAGCCGCATCGACATCGACCGCGGCGGGCCGACGTACACCACCGACACCCTCCGCGAGCTGCGCTCGCTCAACAACGACGCCGACCTGTTCTTCATCACCGGCGCCGACGCGCTCTCACAGATCCTCACCTGGCGCGACACGGACGAGCTGTTCTCCCTGGCCCACTTCATCGGCGTCACCCGGCCCGGCCACATACTGGCCAACCCCGGGCTGCCCGACGACCGGGTCTCCTTCGTCGAGGTCCCGGCGCTCGCCATCTCCTCGTCCGACTGCCGTGCGCGCGTCTCCCGGGGCGAACCGGTCTGGTACCTGGTCCCCGACGGTGTCGTGCGCTACATCCACAAGCGCAGGCTGTACCGTCACGACGGCTGACAATCGGGCCGATTCCCGGCTCGGCGGCCACCGAGGGGCACCGTTGAACGACCGCCAGGACCCGTACGCACACGACTCGTACCCGTACCCGCAGCAGCCGCAGGTGTACGGCTACGACGCTTACGGCCGTCCGGTGTATCAGCCCGACGCACCCGAGCTCGCGTACGACGTCTACGGGCAGCCCCTGCAGAGTGCGTACCAGCAGGGCCACGGCCACGACCCGTACGCCGCCGCGGCACCGCAGGCGTACGACCAGGCCGCCTACGCCCCGCCCCCGTCCCCGCCCCAGGCGCAGACGCGCGAGCAGGACTGGATCCCCCGGCAGGCCGGGCGGACCGCCCCGGAGGAGCAGCAGCCGGTACCGGAGGCTGTGCTTCCGGGCAGCGTGATCCCGGACAGTGTGATCCCGGAGCCGCGTCAGGCCCCGGACCAGGCGGACGGGGCGAAGGCACAGGACTACCGCACCGAGCAGTTCTCGTTCGTCGAGGCGCCGGACGAGGAGTCCGAGGACGTCATCGACTGGCTCAAGTTCAGCGAAAGCCGCTCGGAGCGCCGCGACGAGCGCAAGCGCAAGGGCCGTAACCGGTACGTCGTCCTCGTCGTGGCCTTCGTGCTCGTCCTGGCCGGCGGGCTCGCCTGGTTCTTCCTGTCGGGCTCCGACGACAAGAAGAGCACGGCCACGGGCGGTGCCCAGCAGCGCGACGTCATCGTCGTGCACTTGCGGCAGATGAAGGGCGGGGGCAGCTCCACGGCCCTGCTGGTGGACAACGAGACCACCCGGAAGGGCAGCACGGTGCTGCTGCCGAACTCGCTCGCCGTGGCCAAGGAGGGCGGCGGCGCCACGACCCTCGGCAAGTCCGTCACGGACGCCGGCACCGGCGCCACCCGGGACGCCCTCAACACCCTGCTCGGCTCCCGGATCAAGGGCAGCTGGCGGCTGGACACTCCCTACCTGGAGAACCTCGTCCAGCTCGTCGGCGGCATCACCGTCGACGCGGACGCCGAGGTGCCCGGCGCGAAGCCCGGTGACGGCCCGCTCGTGCGGCAGGGCGGAGGCCAGAGCCTGAACGGCCAGACGGCCGTCGCCTACGCCACCTACCGGGCCGCCCGCGAGGACCAGAACAAGCAGCTCGCGCGCTTCGGCCAGGTCATGCAGGCGGTGCTGAAGAAGCTCTCCACCGACCCCGGCGCCGCGACCACGACCGTGGAGTCGCTTGCCCAGATCCCCGACCCCTCGCTGTCCGTCAAGCAGCTCGGTGCCTCCCTGGCACAGCTCGCCTCGCGGTCCAAGAGCGGTGCGTACGACACGACCGTGCTGCCCGTGCGGCAGGACGGCACGCTCGACGGCCAGGCGGCCGACCGCGTGGTCAAGGACGTGCTGGGCGGCGCGGTCGGGGACGCGGGCAAGGACGCGGCGCCCCGGGTGAGCGTGAGGAATGCCACAGGCGGCACTGCCGCCGCCGGATCGGCGCAGGTCGCGCTCGTGAACGGGGGCTACACGAGCCTCGACGGCGGCACAGCGCCCGTGCAGGGCACGTCGTCGGTGACCTACGCGGACGACAGGCGGGCGGGCGAGGCCAGGGAGGTCGCCAAGACCCTGGGGCTGCCTGCCGGGGCCGTGAAGAAGGCGCAGGGCGCCGCCAACGCCGACATCACCGTGACCCTGGGCAAGGACTACAAGGGCTGACGGGAGCTCGTGGGGCTGACGGGAGCCTCCGGGGCGGGCGGAAGGCGGGCGGAAAAGGCAAGGAAGGGCGTCGGCGGGTCGTGAGACCCTTGGTGCGTACCGACCCCCTCATCGAAAGCATGGCTTGTGACCGCCACTGACCGCTCCATCGAGCTCATCCGGGCCGCCGCCCAGGCCGCCGCCGACAAGCTCGCGCACGACGTCGTCGCCTACGACGTCAGCGACGTACTGTCGATCACCGACGCCTTCCTGCTGGCCTCGGCCCCCAACGACCGCCAGGTCAAGTCGATCACCGACGAGATCGAGGAGCGGCTGCTCAAGGAGCTCGGCGCCAAGCCGGTGCGCCGCGAGGGCGACCGTGACGCCCGCTGGGTGCTGCTCGACTACATGGACATCGTCGTGCACGTCCAGCACAGCGAGGAGCGTGTCTACTACGCCCTGGAGCGGCTGTGGAAGGACTGCCCCGAGATCGAGCTGCCCGAGGACGCGGTGGCCACCCGGGGCAAGGCCGAGGAGCACGCGCGGACGGCCGAGGCCGGAGCGGACGGAGAGCTGCTCTGAGCGGCGGAACGGGCCGCGGTCGCCGCATCGTGCTGTGGCGGCACGGCCAGACCGCGTGGAACGTGGAGCGCCGCTTCCAGGGCTCCACGGACATCGAGCTGACCGCGACCGGCGTGGCGCAGGCCCGCCGGGCCGCCCGGCTGCTGGCCGCGATGAAGCCCGACGCGATCGTCGCCTCCGACCTGCGCCGGGCCGCCGCCACCGCGGCCGAGCTGTCCGCCCTCACGGGCCTGGCCGTCGCCGGCGACGCCGCTCTGCGCGAGACGTACGCGGGGGCCTGGCAGGGGCTCACCCATGAGGAGATCATCGAGCGCTACGGCGAGCAGTACGCGGCGTGGAAGCGCGGCGAGCCCGTGCGGCGCGGCGGTGGCGAGCTGGAGACCGAGGTCGCCGACCGGGCCGCCCCGGTGGTGCTGGCCAACGCCGAGAAGCTGCCGGACGGCGGCACGCTCGTCGTCGTCAGCCATGGCGGGACGATCCGCACCACGATCGGCCGGCTGCTCGGCCTGGAGTCCACCACGTGGGAAGCGCTCGGCGGGCTCACCAACTGCTGCTGGTCCGTCCTGGGCGAGGGCGCGCGCGGCTGGCGCCTGCTCGAGCACAACGCGGGGACGCTGCCCGAGCCCGTCCTCGGCGACGACGACTGAGGTCGGCCACCGGGGCCCCTTCCGGCCCGATTTCACATCTGGGCAGGTCGCAGGCTAAAGTTCTTCTTGTTCGCGGGAAACGCGGGGGAAAACCTCCGGGGGAACCGAGAACAGCGGGGCTATAGCTCAGTTGGTAGAGCGCCTGCATGGCATGCAGGAGGTCAGGAGTTCAATTCTCCTTAGCTCCACAGTCGAAACGATCCCGTCCCTCTCTCGCAGAGGGGCGGGATCGTTCGTTTTCAGCCCGCCGTTTCAGCCCGCCGCCGCCAAGGCCGTCCGTGCCGCGACGCGTGCGCGCATCTCCGAGAGCGGGCGGGCGTGCTCGCAGCAGCCGACCACCGGGTCCTCTATGGTGCGCAGGCGGGCGATCAGTTCGCGGCTCTCCTCGTCATTGGGCGTGTGGACCACGACGCGGGTCTCCGGCGCCCCGCCCACCCAGAGCGAGGTCGTGGTCAGCCGGAGCTCCCCGACGGAGGCGTGCCGGATGACCTTTATCCGGTTGCCCTGCGGGACGACGTCACCGGCTTCCCACAGGGCGCGGAACTCCTCGCTGACCTCCGACAGCTGCTGGACGAAGGCATCCCAGCCGGCCTCGCCGACATGGCGCCCGTACGCACCGCGGAACGTGGCCACGAGGTGCGGCAGTTCCAGGTCGCGGTTGATGAACGGGCTGCAGCACGACGGTCTGGAGAACAGCTGCCACAGGGCGTTGGGCCTTTGGTCCGCCGTGAGGTGCACGACGGGGAACAGGTCGCGGTAGGGCGTGTTGGAGGCGAGGATGTCGTAGCGCGCGTTGTAGACCACGGCGGGGAGCGGGTCGAGGGTGTCGATGATGCCCTGCACCTCCGCGTCCACCGTCTCGGCGACGGCTGTCTTCCGCGGCGCGTAGGGCACTTCGGCGAGGTGGTAGAGATGCTCGCGCTCCGCCGTGTCGAGGCGGAGCGTGCGGGCGATCGCATCCAGCACCTGCACGCTGGCGTTGATGGGGCGGCCCTGCTCCAGCCACGTGTACCACGTGACGCCGACGCCGGAGAGCTGCGCGACCTCCTCGCGCCGCAGCCCGGGCGTACGACGCCGCAGCCCTCCGGGCATGCCCACGTCGGCCGGGGTCACCCGGGCCCTCCTGTTGCGCAGGAAGGCGGCCAGCTCGGGCCTCTTGCGTCCGGTCGTCGTCGCCATCGTCGTCATACCCCCCATCCTCGGTGCCGGTGCGGACGGCTGCCAGGTGCTGCCAGTACCAGCATCGGCGGACTCTCACCACCCGTACCGCGGCGGCCTCAGGCTCGGTGACATGACCGAGACCTTCACCCGTGCCGCTCCGGTGACCAGTAGAGCGGGTACCACTGACAACCGCCCCCGCCGCCGCGCCCCATGGCCCGGCTGGCTGCTGGTGATCGTGCTCACGGGCCAGTTCATGTCCCTGCTCGACACGTTCATCGTCAATGTCGCCGCGCCGACCATGCGCTCCGAACTGCACGCCTCCGGCGCCGGGATGCAGCTGATCATCGCGGGATACACCATCGCGTATGCGGTGCTGCTCATCACCGGCGCCCGCCTCGGCGCGCGGTACGGCCACCGCCGGCTGTTCCTGCTGGGGGTGGCGCTGTTCACGCTGGCCTCGCTCAGCTGCGGACTCGCCGCGGACACCGGGCAGTTGATCGCCTTCCGGTTCGTCCAGGGCGTGGGCTCGGCGACGATGCTGCCGCAGGTTCTCAGTCTCATCCAGCGCACGTACACGGGCCGTTCGCGTACCCGGGCGCTGGGGGCGTACTCCGCGGTGCTCGCCTCCGGGGCGGCCGCGGGCATGATCGTGGGCGGTGTGCTGGTCAGCGCGGACCTCTTCGGGGCGAGCTGGCGGCTGGTCTTCCTGGTGAACGTCCCGGTCGGGCTGCTGATCCTGGCCGCGGGCGTGCGGCTGATGCCGCGGGAGGAGCGGCAGCCGGCGGAGCGCGCCCGCGGGCTCGACGTGCCCGGTCTGGTGCTCCTCGCGGCGGTGGTCACGCTGTTCACGGTGCCCATGGTGCTCGGCCAGGACCAGGGCTGGCCCCTGTGGTGCTGGGTGTCGTTCGCGCTGTGCGCGGTGCTGGCGGCGGCCTTCGCGGCGTACGAGTCGGGGCTGGCCCGGCGCGGCGGGGCACCGCTGATATCGCCCCAGGTGCTGCGGGCGCCCGGCATGCCGCGGGCGGTGGCCCGCATCGGGATGTCCATGGCGGTGAACGCGGGCTTCCTGCTGGTGCTGTCACTGCATCTGCAGAGCGGGCTGGGCTTCAGCGCACAGCGCGCCGGGATGGTCTTCGTCCCGATGACCGTGGCCTTCGGCGCGGTGGGGCTCAACTGGCAGCGCCTGCCCGAGAGATGGCACGACCGTCTGGCCACGGCCGGTTTCGCGCTGGCCGCGCTCTCCTACACGTCCGTCGCACTGCTGCTGCGCGGCGGGGGCGACGGCGGGCCCGCGCTGTACGCCGCGCTGGCCGGGTGCGGTGCGGGAGTGAGCCTGGCCTTCAGCCCGACACTCACCCTGACCCTGGGGGCGGTGCGACGGGAGCACGCGGCGGATGCCAGCGGTCTGCTGGCGACGACGTCCCAGATCGGCCTGCTGACGGGCGTGGCGGTCTTCGGCGCCGTCCATCTCGGCGGGATCGACGGTGCGGGCGCGCAGGCATCCGCGCGTGCGCTCTGGGTAACCGGCCTCGCGCTGGCGGGTACAGCCGTGGCAGGAATGGGTACGGGACTGCTACGGCGACGACGCTGACCCGGCGCCCGTCGCATGGCAGAATCGGACCGCCGGGCGCGGACGGGGCCGAAGGGGGAGGGAAGGGGACATGCCGATGCGCATCCTCGCGGAATCCGAAGCCCTCCCCAGGACGTTCTCGCTGCAGTGCCCGGCATGCGGATCCGCTCATGTGGCCCAGGTGCTCGGCGACAACGGCGGTGTTTCTTACGTCTGCACAGCCTGCGGCCACAGCTGGAGCTGAGTGAATGGGTGCACACAGCCGGAAGTGCGACTGGTGCGGCAGCGGAACTCCGATCGTCCGCGACATGGAGCCGATCAATGCCGACTACCAGTACTGGTGCGTCGAGTGCGCACGCGCGCTGATCATAAAAGGCGACCCCATCGAGACCTACCGTGAGCTCGAGGGTGAACCGATCTACGGGCGGCTGCTCGACGAGCACTGCGCGCTCAAGCGGTTCTACTCCTTCGCCACGGCTTGACGGGCAAAACGGGCAAAAGGTATCGCCGGTCAACCGATTTGGCGGATGGGGGGTGGGTCCGTGTAATGTAATCCGTGTCGCCAGGGAGACCGCAAGGAAAGCCGGGCGGGAAAACAAAACAAGGGGCTATAGCTCAGTTGGTAGAGCGCCTGCATGGCATGCAGGAGGTCAGGAGTTCAATTCTCCTTAGCTCCACAGTGAATGAGAGGGTCGTCCGGGAACGGGCGGCCCTCTCGGCGTATTTGGGCCGCGCTCACCGCCGCCGGTCCAGCCGCAGGGCGAGCGCCGGGCAGCGGCGTACGGCCCGCTGCGCGCGGCCGCGCAGCTGCGCGGGCACCCCGTCACCGGCGAGCGACGGATAGCCGTCCGCCCCCATCCGTACGAGCTCCGGCAGCAGCCCGGCGCACAGTCCGTGGCCCTCGCACAGCGTCCAGTCCACCGCCAGCCGCTCCTCCGCGCCACCCGCCCCCGCCTCCGCTCCCGCGGGCGCCGGCAGGGGCAGGACGCCCGCCGTCGGCCGTCCGCAGCCGCCGCCGAGCACATGCGCCGCGAGATCGTCCGTGAAGGCCGCCAGAGCGCTCAGCACGAAGCGCGCCGCCCCGTCCGGATGCCCGCACGCGCCGCGCCCGCGCACGGCCCCGGTCAGCTCCCGTACGGTCTCCAGCGCCCGCCGTCCGCCGCCGTCCGCCACCTCCGCCAGTGCCCCGGCCAGGGACGGCAGCCCCAGACGGCACGGCCCGCACTGCCCTGCCGACTCGGCGGCGAGCCAGTGCGCCACCCGCGCCGTCTCGCCCAGCGGGCACGTACCGTTCGGCAGCGGCAGCAGTGCGCCCGCGCCCAGGCTCCCGCCCCGCGCGGCGATGGCGTCGCGCGAGACCGCCACCTCGCACGCCGTCGCGGCGTCCAGCCATCCGCCGTGGTAGCCGCCGGCCAGCACCCCCTGGAAGCCGGGGTCGGTGCCGCACGCGCGCAGGACGTAGGGCATCGGCACGCCGCCGGGCGCCTCCACCACGCTCGGCCACGGCACCGCGCCGGACAGTGTGAGCAGCAGGGTGCCGGGCTCGTCGGCCGTGCCGGTGGCGGCGTAGCGCGGTGCGCCGAGCCGTGCGGCGAGGGCGAGTTGGGCGAAGGTCTCCGCATTGGACAGCAGCGTCGGCGCACCGCCCAGGCCCTCCTCGCTCGCCCGCGCATGGCGCCCTGGCGGCAGCGCGGGCCCGCCGTCCACGGCGCGCAGCAGTGCCGAGGACTCCCCGGAGACCAGCCGCTCCGGGAGGCGTACGACCCGGGCGCGCACGGCCCGGCCGCGCCGGTCGGCGAGGCCGCGCTCGGCCAGGGCCTCGCGTGCGGACGTCTCGGTGCACTGCCGGGTCACCGCCACTACGAGCACACGGGCCCCGAGCGCCTCGGCAGCCAGCAGCGCGCCGTCCAGGACCAGGTGCGGGGCGCGGGCGAGCAGCACGGTGTCCTTGCGGCACGCGGGTTCGCCCTCGCAGCCGTTGACCACCACCGCGGGCCGCACCCCGCGCCGCCGCGCCGCGCTCCCGGCGGCCCGCAGTTTGCGGGCGAACGGGAAGCCCGCACCGCCCCGCCCGCGCAGTGCGATCGTCTCGGCCAGGAGCGCCACTTGGTCCTCGCCGAGCCGGGGGACCGAGCCGTGCACGGCCAGGTGCGTCCTGCGGTCCAGGCGCTCCGCCTCGTCGAACCCGGCCGTCAGGCGCGGCAGTCCGAGGGAGAGGACCGCGGGCAGGTCGGGCAGCGCGGTGCTCACAGGTGCCGGCCCGTGGGGCGTCCGAGGGCGGCCCGGACGGGCCGTACTGTCACGGGCGGCACCGTCCGGCGCGCCGCGTGGGCACCGGTGGAGGCCGCCGCCGTCCCGGGCTCGCGGGACCGGCCGCGTACGGCCCGTACGGCGAGCGCCACGGCCACCGCGGCGAGGCAGAGCGCGTAGCACGCCGTCACCCAAGACGCCGGGGCGCGGCCCGACTTGAGCCCGTGCAGCACGGCGGTGCACCAGGCCGGGTACGCGCAGGCGTGCAGCGCGCGCCAGCGCTGGGCGGCGCGGCCGTTGCCGGCGAAGGCGGAACGCAGGGCGCCGGTCGCGGCGGCGAGCACCAGGAGGTACCCCGCGAGCGCGCCGAGTCCGATGAGCCCGGCCGTGCCCCGTATGCCGGAGGAGAAGGGCAGCAGCGCGGAGGAGGGGCGGGCGTGCGCCTCGGCGGTCTTGACGCCGATGTGCACGGCCAGGAAGCCGAGCGCGCACACGGCGAGGGTGCGGTGCACGGCCTGGGCGAGCAGCCTGCCGCGCGCGGTGAGGACCAGCCGGTCGGTGGCGACGAGCCCCCAGACGACGGTGGCCGTGAGCGCGACGAGGGCGAGCACGCCTCCGGTGTGGTCGAGGAAGCGGTGGAGGAGCGACATGCCCCCGCACGCTAGGCAGCTGCCGAACGATGCGGTCCGCTTCCGGTGAATTGGATCCGCGGCGCCGAGCCGCTGCTAACGTCTGTTCTTTCTGCGATCTGTTCGCTCTGCGATCCGCGTGTTTCCGTGCCGGTTTTGGGTCTTTGCTCCCTCAACGCACCTTCCTCGCACGTCACATGAGGTTTCCTTGGTGTCATCTTGGTGAACTCATGCCCCCTGTATGAACAGTTCATCGACAGAGTGACGTCGACCATTTCGGATCGCATGGGGGTTTCATTGAGAACAAGACGTTCCAGAGCGCAAGCCGGCCTGTCCCTCGTCGCGGCGCTTCCCCTGGTGGCCGGAGCGCTCGCGCTCGGCGCGCCCTCCGCCGTCGCCGACCCCGGCCCGCACGCCCGCCAGTCGCTGGCCGGCACCAAGCCCGAGTGGGCGACGTCCCACGCCGACCGCGGCGCCACCGCCGAGGCGAAGCAGATCACCGCCCGCGTCTACCTCGCCGGCCGTGACGCCAAGGGCCTGGCCGCTCTTGCGAAGGCCGTCTCCGACCCGAAGTCCGGCTCGTACGGCCACTACCTCACCGCGAAGCAGACGACGGAGCGTTTCGGCGCGACCAAGGGCCAGATAGCCAAGGTCACCGACTGGCTGAAGTCCTCCGGCCTGAAGGTGACCGGCACCAACCAGCACTACCTCACCGTCTCCGGTGACGCCGCCGCGGCCAAGAAGGCCTTCGGCGCCGAGCTGCACGACTACGTCAAGGACGGCAAGACGTACCACGCGCCGTCCCGCACCGCCTCCGTCCCGGCCTCCCTCGACGGCGCGGTCCTCACCGTCGTCGGCCTCAACAACGCGCCGCGGCTGGCCCACCACGACGAGACGCTGCCCGGTCCGAGCAACGCGTTCGTCAACGCCGGCCCGTTCTCCACGTACTACGGCTCGAACGTGAACAAGAGCCTCCCCTCGGCCTACGGCGGCCACGCCCCGTACGCCATCAAGGGCTACACGGGCAAGCAGCTGCGCGCCGCGTACGGCGCGAAGAACTTCACCGGCAAGGGCGTCACCGTCGCGATCACCGACGCGTTCGCCTCGCCGACGATCGCCAAGGACATCGAGCAGTACGCCAAGCGCAACGGCGACAAGGCGTACCGCAAGGGCCAGTTCTCCCAGCTCGAGCCCGCGAACTACACGCACACCGGGCCCACCGAGTGCGACGCGTCGGGCTGGTACGGCGAGGAGACCCTCGACATCGAGGCGGTGCACGCCGTCGCCCCCGCGGCGGACATCGTCTATGTCGCCGGCGCCTCCTGCCAGGACGACGACCTGATCGACTCCCTGCACAAGGTCGTCGACAACCGCCTGGCCGACATCGTCTCCAACTCCTGGGGCGACATCGAGACCCACGAGACCCCGGACACCGCCGCCGCGTACGACCAGGTCTTCCAGGCCGGCGCCGTGGAGGGCATCGGCTTCTACTTCTCCTCCGGTGACGACGGCGACAACACCAACAAGCACGGTGTGAAGCAGGTCGACACCCCCGCCAACTCCCCGTGGGTCACCTCCGTCGGCGGCACCTCGCTGGCCGTCGGCAAGGGCGACAAGTACCTGTGGGAGACCGGCTGGGGCACCCACAAGGCCGGCCTGTCCAAGGACGGCCGCAACTGGGAGAACTTCCCCGGCACCTTCACCGGCGGCGCGGGCGGCGGCACCAGCGCGCTGTTCGAGCAGCCCTTCTACCAGCGCGGGGTCGTGCCGGACACGCTCGCCAAGGCCAACGGCACCGCCAAGCCGATGCGCGTCGGGCCCGACATCGCGGCCGTCGCCGACTCCACCACCGGCTTCCTGGTCGGCCAGACCCAGACCTTCCCGGACAAGTCCGTGAAGTACGGCGAGTACCGCATCGGCGGCACCTCGCTCGCCGCCCCTGTGATCGCGGGCGTCCAGGCGCTGGCCCAGCAGGCCCGCCACGGTGTGCCGATCGGCTTCGCCAACCCCGCCATCTACGACCGCTACGGCACCTCGGCGTACCACGACGTCACCGACCACCCGCTGGGCAGGAACCAGGGCATCGGCAACGTCCGCCTCGACTTCGTCAACGGCGTCGACGCCAAGGCCGGCGTGGTCACCTCGCTGCGCAGCATGGGCAGTGACAGCTCCCTCTCCGCGACCGTCGGCTACGACAACGTCACCGGTGTCGGCTCCCCGGCCGACAACTACGTGACCTCGTACGTCCCGGGTCACCGCCGCTGAGGCGGGCCGGGGCCCGCACCTCGGTGCGGGTCCCGGTACCCCTGCGGTAGCCTGAGCCCATGCGTGCCGTACGCCTCCTGCTTAGCGAGCCGCGCTGATCAATCCCGACCGGACGAGACCCGGACGGCATCGGCGCGGCGCCCCCTCCTGTGCGAGGGGTTTTTTCGTTCGCAGGCAGAGACGACATCGATGGAGCTTTGAAGACGATGAGCGAGACCACACCCGCCGCCGAGGTGGCTGCCCCGCACCGCTACACGGCCGCGCTGGCCGCCGACATCGAAGCACGCTGGCAGGACTTCTGGGACGCCGAGGGCACCTACGAGGCCCCCAACCCCGACGGCGGTGACCTGGGCGGCGATGCCGCGACGCTGGCCCGTCCCGCCAAGTTCATCATGGACATGTTCCCGTACCCCTCCGGTGCGGGCCTGCACGTCGGCCACCCGCTGGGCTACATCGCCACCGACGTCACCGCACGCTTCCACCGCATGACCGGGCACAACGTCCTGCACACCCTGGGCTTCGACGCCTTCGGCCTGCCCGCCGAGCAGTACGCCGTGCAGACCGGCACCCACCCGCGGGTGTCCACCGAGGCCAACATCGCCAACATGAAGGCGCAGCTGCGCCGGCTGGGCCTGGGCCACGACAAGCGCCGCTCGTTCGCGACGATCGACCCGGACTACTACAAGTGGACCCAGTGGATCTTCCTGCAGATCTTCAACTCGTGGTTCGACGAGACGGCGAAGAAGGCCCGCCCGATCGCCGAGCTGGTCGCGCAGTTCGAGAGCGGCGAGCGCGCAACTCCCGACGGGCGCCCCTGGAATGAGCTGAGCGCGGTCGAGCGCGCCGACGTGCTGGGCGAGTACCGCCTGGCGTACGCCTCCGACTCGCCCGTCAACTGGTGCCCCGGCCTGGGCACCGTGCTGGCCAACGAGGAGGTCACCGCCGACGGCCGTTCCGAGCGCGGCAACTTCCCCGTCTTCAAGTCCAAGCTGCGCCAGTGGAACATGCGGATCACCGCCTACGGCGACCGCCTGCTGGACGACCTGGACGCGCTGGACTGGCCCGAGGCCATCAAGCTGCAGCAGCGCAACTGGATCGGCCGCAGCGAGGGCGCCCGGCTGAGCTTCGAGGTCGAGGGTCACGACGAGAAGATCACGGTCTTCACCACCCGCCCCGACACGATCTTCGGCTCCACCTATGTGGTGCTGGCCCCCGAGCACGAGCTGATCGACACCATCGTCCCGGCCGAGTGGCCGGAAGGCGTCAACGACTCCTGGACGGGCGGCGCGCGCACGCCCGCGGACGCCATCGCGGCCTACCGCAAGCAGGCGCAGACGAAGACGGATGTCGAGCGCCAGACCGAGGGCAAGAACAAGACCGGCGTCTTCACCGGCGCGTACGCCGTCAACCCGCTGACGGGCAAGCAGATCCCCGTCTTCGTCGCCGACTACGTGCTGATGGGCTACGGCACCGGTGCCGTCATGGCCGTCCCGGGCCACGACGAGCGCGACTGGGAGTTCGCGACCGCCTTCGAGCTGCCCATCATCCGCACCGTGCAGCTGCCCGAGGGCTTCGACGGCGAGGCGTACACCGGGCAGGGCCCGGCCATCAACTCCGCGAGCGAGCTGCTGGACATCAACGGCCTGCAGGTCGACGAGGCCAAGCGCGCCGTCATCGACCACCTGACCGAGCACGGCATCGGCGAGGGCACCGTCAACTTCCGCCTGCGCGACTGGCTGTTCAGCCGCCAGCGCTACTGGGGCGAGCCCTTCCCGATCGTCTACGACGAGGACGGCGTCGCCCACGCGCTGCCCGAGTCGATGCTGCCGCTGGAACTGCCCGAGGTCGACGACTACACCCCGCGCACCTTCGAGCCGGACGACGCCGACACTTCGCCCGAGACCCCCCTGTCCCGCAACGAGGCATGGGTCGACGTCGAACTGGACCTGGGCGACGGTCCCAAGCGCTACCGCCGCGAGACCAACACCATGCCCAACTGGGCCGGTTCCTGCTGGTACGAGCTGCGCTACCTGGACCCGCACAACAGCGAGCGGCTGGTCTCCGCCGAGGCCGAGCACTACTGGATGGGCCCGCGCGCGGAGAAGCCGCACGGCGGCGTCGACCTGTACGTCGGCGGTGCCGAGCACGCCGTGCTGCACCTGCTGTACGCGCGCTTCTGGTCCAAGGTCCTGTTCGACCTGGGCCACATCTCCTCGGCCGAGCCGTTCCACAAGCTGTTCAACCAGGGCATGATCCAGGCGTACGTCTACCGCGACGCCCGTGGCATCGCGGTGCCCGCCGCCGAGATCGAGGAGCGCGAGGGCGCGTTCTATTACGAGGGCGGGAAGGTCAGCCGCCTGCTCGGCAAGATGGGCAAGTCCCTGAAGAACGCGGTCACTCCGGACGAGATCTGCGAGGAGTACGGCGCCGACACCCTGCGCCTGTACGAGATGGCGATGGGCCCGCTGGACGTCTCCCGCCCCTGGGACACGCGCGCCGTCATCGGCCAGTACCGCCTGCTGCAGCGCCTGTGGCGCAACGTCGTGGACGAGAACACCGGCGAGGTCACCGTCGTCGACGCCGAGCCGGACGAGGCGACGCTGCGTGCCCTGCACAAGGCCATCGACGGCATCACCCAGGACATGGCGAACCTGCGCTTCAACACCGCCATCGCCAAGATCACCGAGCTGAACAACCACGTGGTGAAGCTGCGCGAGGTGCCGCGTCCGGTGGCCGAGGGCCTGGTGCTGCTGATCGCCCCGCTGGCCCCGCACATCGCCGAGGAGCTGTGGCGCCGGCTCGGCCACGACGGCTCCGTGGTGCACCGGGACTTCCCGGTCGCCGACCCGGCGTACCTCGTCGACGAGTCCGTGACCTGCGTCGTCCAGATCAAGGGCAAGGTCAAGGCGCGCCTGGAGGTCGCCCCCTCGATCTCCGACGAGGAACTGGAGCGGGTGGCGCTGGCCGACCCGGCGGTCGTCGCCGCGCTGGGCGGCGCGGGCATCCGCAAGGTGATCGTGCGGGCGCCGAAGCTGGTCAACATCGTCCCGGCGTAACGGCTGGGTTTTCCCGGCTCGGTTTTCCCGGCTCGGGTTTTCCCCTACGGGCAGGTTGGGGGTTCCGATGGAACCCACGGCCTGCCCGTGGCGTTTACGGTGGAGGGAACACACCGGACAACTCTGGGAGCGCCCATGGAAGCCGTGGCCGTGATCGTCGCCCTCACCGTCGCGGTCTTCATCGCGCTCGCGGTGGTCGCCACGGTCAAGGCCGTCAAGGCGGTCAAGCGCGGGGTCGACCGCACGGTCAACCAGGCGGTCACCCATGCCCGCCGCACGGTGGAGGACACCCGCCTCAAGGCCCGCCTGTACGTGCCGGGCGCCGGTTCCGAGGTCGCCCAGCTGCGGCTCGACCTGCGCGCGTCGATGCGCGCCACCCAGCAGGCCCTGCGCGAGCGCGCCCAGGACGACGCCTCGCTGTCCGAGTCCCAGGCCCTCTTCGACCGCCTCAGCGTCCACGGCCGCGAGCTCGACGAGGAACTGCGGCGGCTGGAGAACGAGCCGAACCAGAGCCGTGTCGCCGAGAGCCTGCCCGAGCTGCGCGAGCGCACGGAGCACGTCCGGCACTCGGCGGATTCACTGCGCTTCGCCGCGCAGGACCGGGCCCGCCAGTTCACCGGCGACGACCTGGCGGACCTGAGCGAGCAGATCCGCATGGAGACCAGCGCCCTGCGCCACTGGACGAGCACGGAAGAAGAGTCCGCCCCGTCCGCCCCGTCTGCACCTGCGGAGCAGACGGAACGTCCCGCGATACCGGGCCGGAACGCCTGGCAGACCAGCAAGCCCTGGGAGCAGTGGAACAAGGCCGGGCGCCGGCCGGAGAGCACGACTTGACCACCGCGTTCGCCGTGGCGTGAATTGATCACGCCCGGGGCTCGGGCTGCCGCCGCGGTGTCTCGGCGGGTAACCTCCGGGGCATGTCCCGCCATGTCGCGATCGTCACTGATTCCACGGCCTATCTGCCGCAGCAGGCGATGGAGCGGCATCACATCACCGCGGTACCCCTGACCGTCGTCCTCGGCGACGTGGCCCTCGAAGAGGGTACGGAAATCTCGGCACGCTCGGTCGCCCAAGCCCTCCAGAAGCGCAAGCCGGTGACCACGTCCCGCCCGAGCCCCGAGGTCTTCGCGGCGGCCTACCGGGCGGCGGCGGAGGAGGGCGCCGAAGGCATCGTCTCCCTGCACCTTTCCGCCGAATTCTCCGGCACCTACGACGCGGCGGTCCTCGCGGCCCGCGAAGCACCCGTACCCGTAAGGGTCGTGGACACCGGGATGGTCGCCATGGCCCTGGGCTTCTGCGCGCTGGCCGCCGCCGAGACCGCCCGGGCGGGGGGCACGCTCGACGAGGCGGTGGCGGCCGCCGTGAAGCGGGCGGAGGGCACGGCCGCGTACTTCTACGTCGACACTCTCGACTACCTGCGCCGAGGCGGCCGGATCGGCGCCGCCCAGGCACTGCTCGGCTCGGCACTCGCGGTCAAGCCGCTGCTCCAACTGGAGGGCGGACGCATCGAGTTGAGGGAGAAGGTCCGTACGGCCTCCCGGGCCATCGCCCGCCTCGAGGAGATCGCCGTCGACCGCGCCGGCGCCGCCCAGGTCGACATCGCCGTCCACCACCTGGCCGCCCACGACCGCGCAGCCCTCCTGGCCGACCGCCTCCAAGAACGCATTCCGGGCCTGGGCGACCTCCATGTGAGCGAGGTGGGCGCGGTCATCGGCGCCCACACGGGCCCGGGCCTCCTGGGCGTAGTCATCTCCCAGCGGTGACGCTCCGCTTTCCGCCCTTGTCCGGCCCGGTGGATGGTGCCCCGGTCCCGCCCTTTCTCCGTTTCCCGGGGCGCAGCCCCCGGACCCCGGTCCTGGGGCTGC
>NZ_JBTHHU010000025.1:0-115037 GCF_059089585.1 Streptomyces sp. SX-6
GGACTGGTTCTTGGGCCCCTTCGACGGGTTCGCCCCATCGCTCGGCTTGGTGGACGGCCCCTGGGAGGCCGAGTGGTCCGAGCCCGCGGCCGATTCACTCTTGCCGCCGTCGCGCGCGGTCTGCTCCGCAGACACGACGCGCCGCCGCTACGCGGCGGAAAGGCGCCGCGCTCCGCGCGGCTGGTCCGCGACTCCGTCGCGGACTGTGGTCAACTCCGTTGACCACAGTCCGGATTGCTCCGCAATCCGGGTGCCGGCCCACTCCGTGGTCCGGCACGTTCGCTGTGGCCGGGTGAGTGTACACGTCTGCACGTCAACTAGGCAGGTAAATCGCATAGTTCAGTGTCTGACGGACAGTCTGTGTCTAGGTTGGAGAGTACCGGATTCCACTGCGTTCCATCCGGTGAGCTGGCTACGGGAGGGGGTCGCGGGCTCGGCTTTCGGGATACGGGGTGGCTGTCGGAGGGGGTGCCGGTCTGAACCGACGATGTCACGGTATCAAGTTCCGGTAGCCTTGTCAGGAAATTGAGAACTTGGAGCACGGTCAAAAACGCCACCCACCCCCGCAGGGAGCAGAGCCGACGGTTGGCCGGCTCCCGACGCTGAACGAAGTGGCCTGAACCCTATGGGAGTTGTCGTGACGCACAGCGAGATGGTGTTGGCGGGCGGTCCCCACATGGTGGCGCAGGCCGCGAGGGACAAGTCGGATGAGTGGGCGTGGCTGTTCGATCACCAGCCGGATGTGGTGGAGGCGGTGGCCGAGGCATTCACAGCGAAGCCGGGGTCGCGGCAGAAGTGGTTTCGGGCGCAGGTGCATCTTGCGCCGGGGCTGGGCAAGACGCGGATCGGGTTCATGGTGCGCGAGCGGGTCGCGGCACAGGGCGGGATGCTGTTCGCGGTGCCCACGCGCGGTCTTCTGGAGCAGACGTACAAGGCGTTGCGGGAGTACGGGTGGCGGGGGCCGGTGGTGGCGGTCTACTCGCCTCGGGATGCCGCGTTGGCGGGGCGGGAGGGCGAGGGGGTGCGGGTGACGACCAGCTCTCGTGAGCTGGCCGTGCTGGTGCACCGGTTTCGGGCGGCCGGGGTGCCGTACACGGTGCTGACGACCTACGCGAGCGTGGAAGCGGTCATCGCGGCGCACCGGCTGCAGGCCGAGCGGGACGGGGTGGAGCCGCTTCCGGCTTGGGATGTGCTGGTGAAGGACGAGGCGCACCATACGGAGTCCTCGGCGGTGTGGGGGCGGATCAATTCGCAGCGGTTGGTGCCGGCGGTGCGCAGGCTGGCGATGACCGCGACGCCGCGGCTGATGGGGCTGGTGAAGCGGGATAAGCGGGGTCGGATCGTGGTGACTGCGGGGGTGCGGATGTCGGAGAAGATCCACGGTCCGGTGGTGTACCGGATGGGGCTCAGTGAGGCGCAGCGGCGGGGGAAGCTGGCCAGGTCCCGGGTGGTGGTCGCGGAGGTGAACGAGGAGCGGCTGCGGGTCATGGTGGACCGTCTGGGGAGGGGGGAGGCGGGAGTTCAGGCGGAGTTGATGGCGTCGGCGTCGGGGGCGGTGCTGCGGGCGGCGGGGCGGTACGGGTGTCGGCGGATGCTGGCGTATCACCGCACGGTGGCGGGGGCGGTGGCGGCCGCGGGGTCGATGGCCGAGCAGTCCCGGCTGTTGCATGAGCAGGGCACGAGTGCGCCTTTGCGGGTGTTCGCGGTCGCCCTGCACGAGGACACCCCGGCCAAGGAGCGGGAGGCGGCCCTTGATGCTCTGCGGGCGGGGAGCGACCTGGATGGCAACGAGGTCGACTTGGTCGTGGTGTGCTCGGTTCGTGTGCTGAACGAGGGGATCGACGTCCCGCGCGTGGACGGAGTTGCCCTGATCGAGCCGCGGACGCAGCCGCACGAGCTGCTGCAGATCGCCGGGCGGGCGCTGCGGTTCGACCGGGCCAATCCCGAGAAGATCGCGAACATCATCGTGCCGGTGATTCACCTCGAAGGCCCCGCAGCCGAGGGCGATGATGCGGAGATCGGGGAGTCGTCGGACTGGGATCCGGTCACCAACATGCTGCGGGCGGTGGAGTCCTACGAGCCCGACGGCGGTCCCCAGGCGTTCCTTGAGGGGTCCACCAGCCGTACCTGTCCGGTGATCGGGGGTGAGGAGCAGCGCGAGCGCCAGGAGCGGCGGGCGAGGGAGCTTGCGGACATGCTGGTGCTCACCCGGGAGCGGTCGTCGCGGGCGGTGGTGGACTGGCTGCGGTTCACCGTGGTCAACGACCCAGTGGCCGGGGACCTGTTGAAGGTCATGGAAGCCGCCGCCGCGTTCCGGCAGGAGCATCAGCACCTGCGGGTGCCTGCCGACTGGGAGGAGGACGGACTGCTGCTGGCCGTCGAGCTCGACAAGCTGCGGCGCCGTGCTCGGCGGGACCGCGAAGACCTGGCCCAGCTCACCGCGCAGAAGGGCGGCGATGCCTCGGCGGCGCGGGAGGAATGGCTGCGGCGCGGGCCGCGGATCCACCCCGACGACCTCGACCGCCTCGCCGGTATGGGGTTCGAGTGGGACCCTCGGGCGGACGGACGGGCCCTGCTGCTGGCCGCCGCCCGCGCCTACACCACCGCCCACGGACACCTGCTGCCCGGCAGGGACGAGACCATCGACCTCGGCGGCGAGAGAGTCCCGATCGGAGCGATGCTCACCGAACTGCGCCGCCCCCACACCACCGATACCGAACTGGACGCGATCGGTGAGTGGCGGCTGCCACCCGAAGCGGTCTGGACCGCGGTCTGGCACCGCCAGCTCGTACGACTGCGCCTGTTTCGGGCAGAGGGCGGCCGACGGGCCGAACTCCTTGCCGGGCCACGGGAGTTCCGCGGCAACGACCTCGGGAAATGGCTGCGCACCCAGCACGTGCGGTGGAAGGACCTGGCCGAGGCGCAGCGAGCGGCGCTCAAGGACCTGCGTATGGGGCCCGCCGCCGGCGACTTGCGCCTGAACGCGGCGGGTGTGCCCCAGGCACGGCGCAGCCGCAGTGAGCGGGCCATGGAACTCGTCCTCGCCGCCCGGCAGCACCTCGCCGAGACCGGGCCCCTCGTCGACGAGGCGGGCAGGATCATCGTCGCCGACTCCTACCGGCCCGTCATCGCCGGACGCGAGGTCCAGCTCCGCAAGCGCCTCTACCCGGTACGCGACAGCTTCAACGACTACCCACCCGAACTGCAGGCCCTCTTCCACGGACTCGGACTCCCCTGGGCAGACAAACCACACCAGCCACAGGACACGATGGATACATGAAACGCCCACCGTGTCCCGGCGCCGGGTGAGGCGGGGCGGGGGTCAGGTTACTGATGGAGCTACCCGGCGCCGCGTCGAAGCCGTGCTCCGAAGTCGGTGCCGGTCTGGATCAGCGTGCAGCTTCCAGGTCACCGAGGGCGAACGCGGCAGCAAGAACGCCCAGTGAATCTGTCCCCGAACGTGCGGGCCGGTCAGTTCAGCAGGGCAGCTGTGAACGTCTCGCGGCGGTCTGCCAGCCAGGTCTGCATGCGGTCCCAGCGTTCCCATCCACCACGCTCGGCCAGCGCCTGGAGATAGACGGGGTCGCCGTTGGCCACGCGACGGGCGACGAACGCCCGGCAGACCTCCGTGGCCTGCTCGATGACGGTCGGCAGATCGGCGCGGTCTCGCGGCGAAAGGCCGTAGTTGTCGGCAAGAATCCGCAGCCGCTCGGGCGCATCCAGTCCCGAAGGGTAGAGGGCGGCGGCGGATGCGGGATCGACCATGGGCACCCAGTAGCGGGCGGTCATGGCGACGTCCCAAAGGGGACGGCCCGGAGCCGCCAGGTCGAAATCGATCAGGGCAGCGGCACGACCGTCGCGGAAGACGACGTTCTCCGGGCACACGTCGTTGTGACACAGCATCGTTCCCCCCTCCGGGGTCGGCAGGTTGGCTTGGACGTCGTTCTCCGGCCCCACCGTGACGGTCAGACCTGGGCCCGGTTTGTGAAGGTCCATGACGGCTTGGGACGGCCCCACTTGGGGATCGATGCAGATCGGCACCGTCAGGTAGTGGGACCAGCGGAAGCCGACATGGTGGGGCCGCTGAACAACGTCATAGCCAGGCTAGGTCCCCGGGCCACCCGGCACAGGTGTCGACCGTGATGGCGCTGCTCGCCTCATGCAGGCGCCGCAGCAGGCTCCCCACCGATTCCAGGGCGGTCTTCGTCATCGCCCAGTCCTCGAAGGGTGGCAGAGCCACGTCGCCGGGGATGAAGGTCAGCTGCTCACAGCCATCCGCGGTGAGACCAACAGGGGCCGGCGCCTCGTCGAAGCCGTGCTCCTTCAGTGCAAGGAAATAGGCATGCAGGGCGGCCGCGTTGCGCGGCGCCGGGCGCTCAACCAACGCACCCCGGCGAAAGACCGCCCCAGCGTTCACCATGCCGCCGACCAGTGCTTCGCCCTCAGCCGTCATGACGATCACGCTACTGCCAGATCGACCAGGCGCGTGCCGGTCCTCAAACTCGGCGCGAACAAGCGCCCGACGCCGCTCGCAAAGACCGGGGACGCCCAAGCCATGCCTGTTCAAGGACACGGTCCAGGGGACCCCGGGGACGCCCAACCTATCCACCCGACCCGCTTCCACCGGCACGAACACACAGGGCTTCATGCAGACCACGGCAGAAGTCACCCAATAGAGCTGGCCCCTATTCTTGTTGCCGATCATGACCCTGCGATGGTGTCCACCGCTTTCACGAACGAAGCAAGGCAGTCCCCATTCTCATTGCCTAATTGGTCCCCTCAGATCCTGCCGAAAACACGAGCCGTGATGCTCTCGCCGGAGCGGATGGAGCAGCTGTCCGCGATCCGGGTGCGCTGGGCGTGAATTTATCAATGGGCTCTCCATTCCGTGACATCCGTCACCGAACATGTGACGGGTTCTCGTAACTTCCCTTCCATTGTTTGCTTTTGAATACACGTCAGGGCGAGTCCGGACTCTGTCCGGGTGCCGGACGCACCGCCGGGAACCAATGTCCGGACAGTGTCCGCGCTGGTGACGGCACATTTGGGCAGGCCACGAGCGTTGGGCCCCGGGCAGAGTGTCCGGACACTCTGCCCACGTGTCCGGGCAGGTCACGTGGGGTCGCATCCGGCTGTCCGAGCATCGGCAGACAGACTGTCCGGACACTGTCCGGACAGCTCCCTAGAGCTGTCCGGAAATTGCATAAGGAAATCTGTCTTCGCGTATTCGGTATTCGATGAGCGATGAGATTTCTGCTCCGGCCCGCTGGTTCGTAGGCGTGGATAGACTCGCTCACATCCGGCGTCGGTCAACCTTCCTTTCTTCCTGCTTACTCCAGGGGGCATCCAATGAACTTCTTCCACTCCGTATGGGCGTACGTCGAGAAGGCCCGTCATGAAGCGCGCCGCAAGCAACAGATGATGTTGACTCAATTCGTGAAAGGACTGTCTTACGGGGCTGGAACGGGTGTTGCAAGCCTGGCGATGTGGTGGCTGCAAAGCCACCACGGTGGCTGACCACCGGCCAAGGCGCAGCCAGCCGTTGCCAACACGGTCTGTTCCCGATTTTCGTCCCGGCAAGTCGGCGACCACTGCGGCGTGCAGCGGTGTCCAGCCGCCACACGCCCTCTTCCGGGCTGGGCAGTCTCTTCTTGCCCAGCCCGGAAGAGGGGGGAGGGCGGAAGCCCGGGCGGCCACGCTTCCGTACCATGCGGCGCCCCCACCATGAGCTCCGTGGCCTCAACACTGCCCGTTGACAGCAGGACTTGCCTCGGGGTGCTGTGGTTTCCGGGAGGGTGGGGGGATGGTTCCTGGGGTGTTCCGTCTGTCTCCTGTGCGTGGGGAGACGACGTTGTCGTTTCTTTGCCGGATCGCTGACCGGTACGGGCTGGAGGAGAAGGCGCTGTTGGCCTGTTGGCAGTGGCGCGGTCACCGGCCCCGGCATGACGGTGGCGGCCTGCGGGCGGATGCGGAGGTGCTGCTGGATGCGGCGGGCAGGCGTGCGCTGGTGGGGTTGTCCGGGGTCGGGGAAGAGACGCTGGCGCGGGCGCTGCCGTCCTGGGGGCAGGAGGACTCCAAACTCACAGCGGTGGAAGAGGGTGTTGCGCGGGGGCTGTGGCGGGTCGGGGGCGCGGTGGTGGGGCCGGTGGCGTTCGGATGCCGGTTGTGTGCGGCGCGGCGTACCGGGGCCGCGGTGCGTGTGGTGCGGTACGCGCAGCGGTGGGAGCGGGTGTGTGTACGGCACGGGCGGTGGGCTCTGGACGCGGACGCCGATCAGCCTCTCGAGCACCTGGATCTGCGCGGGATGCCGGAGATGGCCGCGGCGCAGCGGCGGTGGTCCGGGGTGGCCCGGCGCGCGGCGCGGAAGGGGGTTGATGCGGGTGAGGTGTTCGGTCTGGCATATGCGGTGGTGGCCCGGTGGTGGGAGGGGGCGTACGGGTGGGAGCGGGAGGAGATCTGGCCGCGTCGCCTGCACTGGGTCGCGGGCGGCAACGCTGGGGGTGATCTGGAGCGTTGGCGGGTGGTGGGGCGGGATGCGGTCATCTTCCCCGAGGTGGTGGCGGTCGCGGATGCCTTGCTGGATCCGGTCATGGCGCAGCTGGTGTGGGCCGACAGCGGCGGTGAGCGTCCGCGGGCATTGCCCGCGGATGGGCAGTTTTGCCGTCGGCTCGGCGAGCGGCTGGGAAGGGACTGGCTGGGGCCGCTGATCGCAGTCGACTACGGGGGTCCGCTGATCGCGTGGATGGGGACCGTTATCCGCCTGCGTCGCCATCCCGGGGGACGGCCCGGGCCGTATGCGCGGTTCGACGAGAACCTGTGGTGGGTGCGGCAGGAACACCAGCCATCGACGATGGCCGCCGGACTGCGAGTCTTGTCCAGAGAGAAGAAGGCGCCCGGCTCCGGGACGAACTGGCGCGCTGTGGTGCCTGCGGAGCAGCGCTTCCTGATCACCAACCTCCTTGGGGAGGCCGAGGAGCAGCTGCAGCAATTACACGGCGCCCAGGTCGGCACCACCGCCGAGGTGACCCGGTCCATGCTGGAGGGTCTGAGCCGTGGGAGCGATCTGCTCGACCAGGTGCTGCTGCGAGTCATGGTGGCGGCCGTGAACGCCGGGGTGGGACTGGAGGAGGTAGCCCGATGGGCGCGGCTGACCTTGGATGAGGCGGCGGAGGTCCTCGGGCCGTACCGGGGCGCACACGACCAGTACCGGTAGAGGGAGCGGATGCTGCTGGTCGTTGAGAGCTCGGCCGTGGTGCGGGCAGACCTCGCCGTCGCGTGGCACCAGGCTGTATCGCGTCGCGTGGTGGCGTGGGGCCAGAACGCGGGGAACGCGCCCGGCGCGGGCCGGTACGGACCGTACGGGAAGTGGCGCCGCGCGGTTCGCACTTCCGCTGAGAATCACCTTTTTGAGTGGGACGGGCGGTGTTCGCGGGTTGTGCGTGGCCGGTACGCCCTTGGCTGTCCGGCGTGAAGGGTGCGGAGTTACGTGTGGTGCCCGGTGTGCTGCTGAGGAGGGGTTCGGGCGTGGAGGTCGCTTTCAGCAGTCCTGCTGGACAGGTGACGCAGCTGTCGTGGGAGCAGGCAGTGGCATCGGTGCGGTTCGAGGAGCTGGGGCCGGTGTCGGCGTTCCCGGTGGTGCCGGGGCGTCGGTGGGGTCCGGGCTGGTGGTGGTCGGCGAGTACCGGGCGGCATGTGGTGCACGGGTCGGCCGCGATGCGCACGCAGCTGATGCTGCTGGACCGGGAACCGGCGGTGGCTGGCCTGGCGGGGCGGCCTGTTCGGTTCGTGTGGCGGGACGAGCCCGGCGGTCGGGTCCGCTCGTGGGTACCGCAGTTGTTCGCCCGGTACGTCGACGGCACCGGGCTGTTCGCCGACTGCCCCTCGAGCCGGACCACTGGCGGGGCGGAGGCGCAGCGGGCGGGAATGGTGATGGGAGCGGCGTGTGCGCAGGTGGGGTGGGCGTACCGGCGGCTGGAGCCGCCGTCCGTGATGGTGGCGGCGAATCTGCGGTGGCTGGCCGGCTACCGGCATCCCCGGTACCGGGGCACGTCCGGGCTGCAGGCTGCGGTGGCCGAGGCGTTCGCCGTGTCGCGGCCGCTGTTCGACGGGGCGGCGTCGGTGGGTGATCCGCTGCAGGTCTTGCCCGTCGTCTACCACGCGTTGTGGTCGGGCCAGTTGGTGGCGGGGCTCGATGAGCCGCTGCATGGCGGATCGCTGGTCTGGGTGCCTGCCGACGGTGGCCCGGTGCGTGGATGGGGAATCGACATGCTGGGTGGGGAGTGAGCGCGGTGGGTGGCAGCAAGGAGACGGGGCGGCGTCCGGTGGTGGAGATCGGGGCGCACGTCATCTACCAGGGGCAGACGTTTCAGGTTGCCGCTGTGCAGGGGCAACAGGTCTATCTGCTGTGTGAGGACGGCACGGATACGGCCATGCTGCTGGGCCAGTTGTTCGCTGATCCGGGCTTTGAGGTGGTGGGCGCGCGGGCACCGGACGCGGTGCCGCAGTGGGGGCTGTTCGAGACAGTGCCGACGGCGGCGCAGCAGCGGGCGTTGGCGTGGCTGCCGCACATTCGGGAGGTGGAGACCGGGTGGCCGCACCCTGGTGGTGGCCGCGAGGGGCAGACGATGCGGGAGGAGTACGACCCTGAGCGGTGGACGCTGGCGCAGCGGGAGGCGGCCAAGGCGAAGGAGATGACGGCGCTCGGCTTTACGCGGGTGACGCATTTGACGGTGCAGAAGATGCGGCTGGCGTACCGCAAGCAGGGGCTGTGGGGTCTGGTCGACAAACGCACAGTCCCGGCGCGTGGCCGTCGGCCGACGGGTTACGCAGACGAGCGGGTTGTGGCGGCGATGCTGGAGGGGCTGCGCCGGCAGCGGGGCCGGTCGAAGGGGACGGTGAAGGGGCTGCAGGTACTGGTCGGGCAGATCCTGGAGGAGACGCACGGGCGCGGGGTGGTGGAGATGCCGTCACGGTCGTCGTTCTACCGGCTGGTGAGCGTGCTGGCCGATCCGGCCGATCGGCTGGGATACGGTGCGCGGACCGCTACCGCGCCGGGGCGGGGGCCTGCGACGCCGGTGGTACTGCGGCCCGGGGAGCAAGTGCAGATCGACACCACCCGCCTGGACATCATGGCAGTGCTGGAAGACGGCAGCCTGGGACGCCCTGAGCTTTCGATCGCGGTGGACGTGGCGACGCGGTCGATCCTGGCGGCGGTGCTGCGCCCGCACGGCACGAAGGCCGTGGACGCGGCGCTGCTGCTGGCCGAGATGGCGGTTCCCCACCCGGCCCGGCCTACCTGGCCTGCTGCGCTGCATCTGTCGCGGGCGCAGGTGCCGTATGCGCGGATGCTGTCGCTGGATGCGCGACTGGAAGGGGCGGCGGCCCGGCCGGTGATCGTGCCGGAGACGATCGTCGTGGACCGCGGGAAAATCTACGTCTCGGAAAGCTTCGTCGCCGCGTGCGAGGTGCTGGGAGTGAGCGTGCAGCCGGCCCCGCCGCGGCGGCCCCAGGCCAAAGGGGTGGTGGAGCGGACCTTCGGGTCGATCAACGACCTGTTCTGCCAGCATGTCGCCGGCCACACCGGCTCCAACCCTCTCCTGCGGGGCAAGAACACGGAGGCGGAGGCGTGTTGGACGATTCCGCAGCTGCAGGACTTCCTCGATGAGTGGATCGTCTGCTGGCAGAACCGGCCCCACGATGGCCTGCGTCACCCGGTGTTGCCGAAGACGTCGCTCACCCCGAACGAGATGTGGGCCGCGCTGATCGCCCTGTGCGGGTACGTGCCCGTGCCGCTGAGCGGAGCCGACTGGCTGGAGCTGCTGCCGGTGCGCTGGCAGCCCATCACCGAACGCGGCATCCGCATCGATTACCGCACCTACAACCACCAGGTCCTGGATTCCTGCCGCGGTAAGCGTTCCGACGTCGTGGCCAGGGACGGCAGATGGGAGGTCCACCACAACCCGCATGATGCCCGCCAGATCTGGGTGCGCCTGAGTGACGGGAAGCTCCACGAGATCCCGTGGATCCACCGCGACCACGTCCATCAGCCCTTCAACGACCAGACGTGGCGCCACGTCCAAGGCGAAGTCGCCCGGCACGGCGAACGGGAGCAGCACGAAGCCGACCTCGCCGACGCCCTCGACCAACTCCTGCGCCGCACGCGCGCCACCGCGGGGAAGCCGCCGAAGCGACGGGGCCGCAAGAGCCCCATCACCGCACCCGGCAGCACGGCCGTGCTCGAAGGCCTGGCCGTCGGCCTGCCAGCACCGCGGTGGCCCTCTGATCCGGAGAGCGGCCAGGCCACCGGGGGCGAACCTGCGGTTGACACAGGTCAGGACACGGCAGCAGGCCCGGCCGAGACCGTGGATACCGCGCAGACGGGGCCGGTGCCGGACGGGGAATGGGGCGAGAGTCTGGACGACCTCGCCGCCACCGGTACGACGGACAGGACCGATGGACCAGAGGAAGCGGACACGGACGCATCGGCGGCTGATGCCCTTGCCGGCGGATACGGGCTGTGGAATGCCGAAGCGGAGGCCGAACAGTGGTAAGCGGCCCGTCGGGCACGGGAAAGGCATGGAGGAACAGCACCGCTTCAACCGCACATCAACCGGCGGACTCTTCGGTGAGCACCGAGGACGTCGTGGGCAGCGACGGACAGGCGCAGCCCGGAGCGGTGACGGTGTGGGACGGGTTCGCCCGGTTCGCCACCACGCCCGTGACCGCGCCTCCCGCGCCCGGGGCACCCCCGCGCAGCCTGGCCGAACGCCTGGCCTACCACTCGCAGTTCGTCACCGTACGCACACCCGCGATCGACGCGCTCGCCAAGCAGGTGCGCACCTTGATGGTTCTGGGCCGCCACCAGCAGGTCACCGCACGTCCGTCCCTGATCGTCACCGGTCCGGCCGGGGCCGGGAAGACCACGGCTCTGCTCGAGGTCGGGCGTGTCTGCCACCTGGCACACACCCGTCGCCATGGCCAGGCGGCGGCCGGGCAGGTCCCGGTCGCCTACGTGCTGGTGCCGCCCGCTGCCAGCGCCAAGACCCTCGCCCTGGAATTCGCCCGCTACCTCGGCATCCCCACCACCGGACGTATGTCCCAGGCCGGAATCGTCAACAGCGTCTGCCACGCCTATGCCGCGGCCGGGGTACGGCTGGTAATGATCGACGAGATCCACCGGCTCAACCCCCACACCACCACCGGTGCCCAGAGCGCCGACCTGATCAAAGACCTCACCGAGCGGATCGGTGCGACGTTCGTGTACGCGGGCATCGACGTGGCTGCCACGCCGTTGTTCACGGGGGTGCGCGGGGAGCAACTCGCCGCACGCGCCAGCCTCGTCGACTGCGACCCCTTCCCCGCCCGCGACGGTACGCACGAACCGTTCAAGGACCTGGTACGGGCGCTGGAGAACGCCCTCGACCTCCGTCATCACCGGGCCGGGAGCCTGGTGCGGCTCGCGCCGTACCTGCACGCCCGCACCGCCGGCCGGATCGGATCCCTGTCCCGGCTGATCAAACAGGCGGCCCTGACCGCGCTGGCCGACGGCACCGAACGCATCACCAAAACCACCCTCGACGCCGTCCGTCTGGACCACCTCGCCGAACAGCACTACCGGCCCCGCACCCGCACCAGGAACAGCACCCGGTGAGCCAGACCGCTCTCGCGGCTCCTGCGGCTGCCGCGTCCGACACCGAGCGGGGCGGCGCGCTCATCGTCGAGGCATGGACGCAGACCCCGCCCCCGGCAGCGGGCGCATTCCGGGTACGGCCCCTGCCGTACGAAGCGACCGCCTCCTACCTGGAACGCCTCGCCCACGCCTACTGGCTGACACTGCCCCAGCTCCTCGACGGCACCGGCATCGCCCTCCACGGCCACGGCACCACGCCTACAGCCACACTGGTCCTCTCCCCCACCGCCGCAAGCCGAGTGGCTGAAGTGGCCCGTCTCCGACCGGACACCCTCGCACGCGCCCTGCCCGGCCTGACCCAGGACGGCGCAAAGGCAAGCGGCCCGGCCACCGCGCGCTGGAGACCCGTCGAGCGCCGACAGCAAGCCGTACGAGCGTGCACGATATGCGTCCGCCACCACAGCCACGGCGCCACCGACACCGCACGGATAGTGCGGCCGTGGCACCAACTGGTCTGCCCACGCCACCAGCAAGCCGCCCCCGACCCGCGACTCGACACACCCGTGCGCACCAAGGCTCTGCCCGAACTCACCACGGCCCACCATGGCCACCAGCTCCTGGTCCGGCATCCCCGCAGTCCGAGTGCCTGGATGACGGCACGCGCGATCACCACCCGCTGGTACGACCACCAACAACACCTGACCGGCCGGTGGCAGCGACGCCTGAATCAACTCGTCGTGGTCAACGCGCACTTGGGCCGCGCAGGAAACGCTTCAGCAGTGCTCCTGGCCCGCGACCTCGTCATCTATCCAGAAACCGTCGCCCTCGCCCGCACCCTGGCACCCCTCCCCCACCAGAGCCGAACACGCTCCACCCGCGACATCCTCGACGTAATCGCCCACCGGCTCAGACTCAACACCCTGACCCCGACCACCAGCGACCCCTTGGTCGCCTACCTCACACGACCACGCCCCTGACCAGCACAAAACAAGCACCGCACAAAACCCGCGCCCTACAGCCCCTACAGGCGTGCCATCACACCCACAACAAAAACAAGATCAATCCCATAAGACCACGAAACCGCAAGTCAGCACACCGAACAGCCAAACCGAACACCTCCACACGACACCCAAAACGATCAGCCAAAGCCATCCCGCCCCACCCTCAAATTCCCACCACAAACACAAAACACCAGCCCACAACCTCTCAACTACCGCAGAACCAACGCTCCGTCACAGAAGCCTTCGAGATTGTGCAGGTTGGCGTCATCCGCGAGAGCCCGGGCGACGTCGTCGGGGAAGGGCCGGCGCCGTCCGCCTTTGTAACGGCCGGTCGGCAGGGTGACGATGAAGCTGCGGGGCAGCCCGATCCGTTCGGCCTCGCCGGACTCCAGGGCGAAGCGCAGGATGCGCCGGGCGCCGTTGAAGGTGGCTGCCATCGTGCTCCTGGTCACCAGGGTGGGGCCGCCGTCCGGCCCGCGACCCTGGGTGTGGGCGCCGAGGGATTTCAGTCCGTGCTGGGCGCGATATCGCTGGTCGGCGATGAAGTCGGTCATGTGGGCTGCGGTCAGTGCGGTGGGGTCGTGTCCGCCGCCAGGGGCCTGGGCTTCGAGGAACGCGGACAGTTCCACGCATCCGCGCCGATGGGTTTCGAACGTGGTGCGGCTGCGGGGCGGATCGGCGGTCAGCCGGGCGGCGATCGCGTCCCAGACGAGGTCGCGAAGCCACCGCTGCGAGATGAGGGTGAGATCGAAGTGGCTCCTGGTTCCGGGGAAGCGGACCCCGAAGTGGTCGGTCTCGATGAATCCGGCGTCCTTGGTGTCCTCGCGCGTGAAGTAGACCAGCCGGAGGTACTTCAGCATCAGCGACGCGATCGGCTCGGCATGAGCCCGGCAGGCGTCCAGGTCAAGATCGGCCAGTGAGTTAACTCGCTGTTTTCGGCAGTCGTCGGCCACGTACTGAAGCCAGGCGAGAGGCCACTGGCTCGCCTCCTCCGGGCCGTTGCCATGGTGGAACATCGCCCACTGGATCTCGGCCTTGGCCAGGGGCCGCAGGCCGAGAAGGGACACCTTGCCGTTCATCCGGTTGGCCAGGCCCGTCTCCCGGCACCACCGGTCGAAGCTCACCCTGTCCGCGTACTCGACGGGGACGGGCTCACCCCGATCCAGCCACCGAGACCAGTTCGGTGACGGTGTTGCCGCCCCGCCCGGCCTGCCGGCCTTCTGGTAGCGGGTCGAGTGCCGTCGGCAGAGCCTCAAGGGGTTGTCCGCAAGCTCAGGACACGGCTCGACGACACACTGCCCGAAGGCGGGAAACGGCGACTGATCCTGGAGCCAGGTGTCGAAGTCGACCTCGGTTCCGTGCAAACGGCGGTGATAGCCGCAGTACTTGTCCCAGCGGCATGAGTGCACGTAGCACAGCCTGTCCATGGTCCAGGCCGGGACGTCCGGGCAGATCAGACAGGGCGGTGGGGTGAACCACGCCTGCGGCTTCAACGGCTCGGCGGTCCGCTGGAACTCGATGACCGACATGCCCTGCTTGCGCAGAGTAAGCCACTGAAGATCGTGCGTATGGCAGTAGTCGCGATGAGCGGCCAGAGGACGCTCACAAGCAGGGACACCGCAGGCCCATCCATAGACGAGATGCTCGCGAGGCACCACGATCACGTCTTCGCGAAACATCGGATCGACCGTCGGCGATGCCAGCAGCGCGGTCAGCACCTCCAGCCGGTCGGTGGTCGTTCGCGTCGGCATGTCGCCGCTCGGGACCAGCGGCAATAGCTGAAGAGCCGTCATTCTCCCTCCCCCCAAACCGTGTTCAATGCAGCGATGAACTCCGGGGAGTGCTGATCGGGATGCCCGTAGACCTCCTCGACGGTCCGCGCGGATGCCCAGTTCCCGGCGACCTTGGCGACCATCGGGTCGTTGCCCGAAACGTCGAGGACTTTCGAGGTCGTCGTGTGCCGGAAGGCATGGGGCTTGATCCGCCCGGGGAGTTCGGCCCGACGGCCAGCCCGCCGCAGCATCCCGCGAGCCCCGTCCGCCGTCCACGGCTCACCGCGGTTGGGACCTGCCAGCTGGATCAGCAACATCCCGTGCCCGGTGGCGTACTTCCTGTACTCCGTCGTCATGTAGGCGAAGTAGCTGCTGACCATCGCCGGGCTGACCCGGTAGATCTCGCCGCCGCAGATCACGCCGTCGCGCAGCCACCACTCCGGCTTGCTCTTCGCCGCAGCTCGGTTCGGGTTGCCCCACCGATGGCAGACGTGGACATGCGGTTTCGGGGAATCCCCGCAGGCCGCGTTCTCCCGCAGGTGCAGATCGGACAGATGCAGCCCGGTCAGGCCACCGATCCGCAGCGTGGTGTCCGACAGCCAGGTCACCACCATCGCGTCACGGGCGGTGTTCACCACCTCCAGCAGCTCCGGCCGTGCCCCGTCGGGCAGCATCTTGGGATGGCGGCGGCGCGTGCCCTGCTTCGGCGCCAGCGGATTCGCCGACGCCGAGGCCATCGTGTGCCCGAGAAGGGCCCGGTCCCGGTCCTGCTGGGTTGGCAGCCGTCGCACCTCCAGCGCGACCCGCAGGTCGTCGTTCACCCCATGCCTGGCGCACTGGTGCAGATAGAAGCCCTTCAAGCACGCTGCCGCAGTCTGCAGCCCCGACTGGCCGTACGGCTTCTTCGGCGGCGTCCGCCACGGCCGCCCGAACGGCATCGGCACCCTCGCCCCGACCGCCCCCATGTACCGGTGCAAGTCCAGCAGCGTGACCTTCTCCGTGTCCAGTCCCTCGCGCACCCGCCACCGCAGGTGATCGACCAGCGTGTACGCGTAGGTCTTCTGCGTCCCCGAGCCCTCGTACGTCCGCAGGAAGCTGTCCGCCTCCTCGTCCACCGAGCCGTCCGGCCAGACGACCGTGTACGACCAGCCACCGCCAGCCCGCTTCATCGGCTGTACTCGGAGGTCCTCAAGGACCATCACACTTCTCATAAGCTCACCAACCTCGCAAATCCACCTACGCGGCGAAGAGGCTTGCCAAGATTGGTAAACGGGAACGCGACGGGCTTACAAACCCCTCAAACGAGCGAGAACGACACCTGAAGGCCGCTCGGTAAAATCGTCGACGGGATCCGCTACGTCGTGGACACCGGCTGCAAATGGCGTGCTCTCCCTGCCGACTACCCGCCTTGGCGCACGGTTTGGGGCTTTATGGCCCGGTGGGCCGCCCGAGGGATCGTCGGGCAGATCCGCGACGCCCTCGCCGGCCGGATCCGCCGCGAGATGGGCAAAGGCCCCAGGGCTGTGGCCACCATCATCGACTCTCAGTCGGTCAAGGCCGCCGAGACCGTCAGCCGGGCGACCCGCGGCTACGACCCCGGCAAGAAGATCAACGGCAGGAAACGGCACCTGGTGGTGGACACCCGGGGGCTGCCGCTGCTGGTCATGGTCACCCCCGCTGATCTGCACGACTCCGCCGCGGCGAAGGAAGTCCTCTTCCGGCTCCGGCTGATGCACCCGGAAATCACCATCGTCTGGGCCGACTCCGCATACGCCGGGAAGCTCGTCGCCTGGGCGAAGAGGCACCTCCGCCTCACCATCAAGACCGTCTCCCGGCCCAAGGACGCCTCCGGCTTCGTGATCCTGCCCCGCCGTTGGGTTGTCGAGAGGTCGCTCGCGTGGATGATGCACGCCCGTCGGCATGCGCGGGACTACGAACGCCTCGTCCAGCACTCCGAGACCCTGATCACCTGGGCCGCGATCACCCTCATGACCCGTCGTCTGACCCGCACCGGACCACGGATCTCCTGGACGAAGAAGGCGGCGCCCGCCGTCTGAGTCAGCGGCGGAGGACGCTGACCACTCGGTCCCTGCCCAGGACGGGGGCGTCCTCGCAGCCGGCGGGGGTGACGAGGTAGGGGCCGACCCACTTGCGGGAGTAGCCCGTCGGGTCGATCGGGCTGCTGTCCGCCCTGCGACAGGTGCGACAGGACGGACAGCACAAGGCGGCGCGCTACCCCTTCAGCCCATCGCCAAGGCTCTGATGGAACTCGGCAACCAGATCAGCCGATCTTCGGCCACCCGCGAGGCCGGCGAATGCCGGTACCAGCGCAACAGAAGACCTCCGCCGCCCTGCTCCGGCCAACGTCCCGTGCAGGCCTCACCGTTGATAGGGCCTCCAGGTCCTGGCCCCGGACTGGACGGGACGTCCGCGAGGCGCTGGAGAAGCAGTTCACCCTCCCGTGACGGGCCGATGTGCGAGCGTGAAGGCTGGTGGATTTGCGAAATTCACTGGCCCCCATCAGGGCGGATCTTCGCCACGTCTGATCAGAAGGTCTTGGGCCAACCGTCGAGCACGGAGAATTCCTTGCTCCGCGTCTTCCACTCGACGAGAGGGCTGCCGTCCATTCGCTGAGCGACGTACCTGTCTCCCCGGTACCAGAGCGCCTCGGAGATCCTCTTCCCGTTGTCAGCGTAGGTTCTCTTGATGATGTCCTTTTCCCAGTGCTCCTCGGTATCGGAGGAAGAGTGGGTGGTCTTCAGGCTGTCCGTGACCGTCGTGCTGATCCCTGCCGAGAACCCCTTGAAGGCGAATCCGGCATCCGCGGTCACGGAGATGCTCGTGGTCCGTTCCACCTGTTCGTAATTCGACGTCGTGAGACCGATGTACGTCTCCTTGATGTGTTCGTGCGTAGATGTGCCAGGGTGCTCGTAGAAGAACACCTGGTCCCAGTACCCGTACCGCTTGATGATCAGGTATGGGTTGTGGGTTGCCTGGTCAGCCGCCGACCCGCCGCCATCCTGGACTGCGAAGGGCACCGCGACCTGCCCGACCAGCACTTCCTGCGTCTGCAGCGGATGCGGCTGGCTGTGGCTGGTGAACCGGATCACGTCGCCAATCCTGTCGACCGGCAGGTCGATCGGCGCGAGGTCGATGATGGACTTGTACTCGTCGACCACCTCGAGCTGCCACAGCTGTGACTGGAGCTCGTTCCCGCCGCTTTGCTTGTAGAACAGATCGACCTCGCTTGCCTTGGTCGACCAGCTCTTCGGCGTGAGCGCCAGCCCCGTTGCCTGGTTGATGATCTGGACATACCCGCCGCCGTTGTCGATGAAGTACCAGAGCTGGTACCGCTGCTGATCGGCGCGGTTGATATGGAACTGATCGAGAGCGCCCGGCTGATCCGACCAGCTCCTCGGCGTGAGCGCCAGCCCCGTGCGCTTGTTCACGATGAGGTAAGTGCCGTTGTCCATGGGGAATATGTGCCAGGTCTGCTTGTCCTTCGTCTCTCCCCCGCCTTGCTTGTCGAACTGGTCCACACCGCTCGGCCCTGTTGACCAGCTCTTCGGCGTGAGCGCCAGCCCCGAACGCTTGTTCGTGATGCGGTAAGTCCTGCCCGGCCCCAACTTCATGCGGCGTCCCCTTCAGACGGAGGAGTCGCTGCGGCTCTCCGCAGCCTCCCGAAGAGGCAGAAATTAGCGACACTTCACGTCGCCAGTCCCGACGTTGGTTCGCGTTGGCCGGAAGCAGCACGCTTCCGGCCGGATACCCCCGGGGCGGCGCCAAGGCGGATCTTTGCTGTAAGGAACCGCCCAGGTGGATGAACCCGCAGCCACCCCAGGAACGGCGAACCGCAACTGCACTGCACCGACCGCATCAAGCAGCTCGGGGCGGACGGCGTCGTTGGCGCTGACAGCCGCAGCTTCGGCGGCGGCAAGCTGATCTACGGCCGAAAGCGGCACCCGGGGACTGTGCGGCAGCCAGGGGTCTGCTCGCCCGGGTCGCCGCGCATCACCGGCTGGCCCTGGTCTGGCCCAACGTCGGCTACCTCGGCGAGTACGGCCTCGCCGCCCTCGTGCTGGCCCTCGCTATCGTCAGGCGCACTGGCGACATGCGCGGCTTCGTCGGGTTCTAGCATCCCGCCCACGGGCGCCAACCCCGCCGAGCGCGCCTACGTCCACTACGGCTTCACCTGCACCGACATGTGGAACACCAAGCTGGCCTTCGGCTAACGGACTACCCCAACTTGCCTAACGTGCCTTAATAGAGTGCATGCCTCTGACCTGCATCAATACCCGATAGCACTAGATAACCTTGGCGTCGGGGTAGGTGCGGCGGTGCGGCCGGACGAACCACTGGTGGCGGTAGATGCGGCCGGCGGTGTCGCGTGCTCCGAGGTCGTCCTCCGGGGCGGGGCGGACGGACTGCCGGAGGGTGATGTAGCGGACCGGCGCGTCGGGCTGCCCGGCACCCGCCCGGCGCAGACGCTTACGCGCGGCGGCATCGGGCCGCACCTCCTCGGCCTGCCAGAGGGAACGCCGCTCGTCGGCGGGCTGGCGGATCAGCAGCAACGTGCCCAGCAAGGTCCGGATCACCCTCAGCTGCATCTCGTGGAGCTCGTCGATGCGCTCGGTGCCCACGCCGTACCGGTCCTTTGCCGGACGGCCGTACTTGTCAACGGTCCACGCGCGCTTGATCTCCTCCCACCCGGTCTCGGTGTTCAGAGGGATCGTCGCGCCGAAACCGAGCGCCAGGTCGCCGGCGAGCGACATGGTGATCTGGCGGGCCCAGGTGGGATCAGCCCGGCTCCCGGCCTCCTCCAGCGTCCGCCGGAAGGGCCCGGCGTCATCCAGCACCAGCACACGTAGCGACGTCCCGGTCCGGCACCACAGCACCGCCCGCGGCCGCCCGAGGGTCGTCGGCCGCGGGCACGGGTCGTCCGACCACACCAGGAACCCCAGCGGGTCCGGCAGATCATCCGCATCGAACGCACACACCGGCAGATCCTTGCCCATGTCGCGCGCCAGCCACGTCATGCGGTCGTTGACGAAGAACTGCTCCGCCCCACGCACGGCCGACTGCATCAGGAAAGGATCGGTGAACCCGCTGACCTGCATTGCCCCCGAACCACGCTGCCCGCGCACCACGTTCTCGTCGGCCCACCCCACCAAGTCCTGCCGGACCTCAGGAACGTCACACGCACGCAGATGAGTCGTCGCCACGAGCGGCACGGTACAGGCCACCCTCCGAGACGCGGCCGGAAGTTGAGAAACACGTTGTCAAAGGATCCACACCCAAACCCTTTAGGCCCCTCCCCTGTCCCTCGTGCCCCTGACCGCCAGCAAGAGGTGGACAGACGGCCTTCCGGGACTCCGGGGCCCTCCTCGCAGTCACAGGAAGGACTGATTGCAGTGATCTGCGTCAACCGGCAGGGCCTCGCCTACCTCAAGAGGACTCTCCGACCCACCTACGCCTTCGTCCAGGCCACCCCCAAGAGCCAGTTCCTCGACCCCGCCTTCGACCGCTCCGTCGACGTGTACCCGGGCATGGTCCTCATGAAGACCAGCGGCGAGAACGTCACTGTCATCGATGCCAAGGGCGTCCCCTTCGGCCTCAGTGCCAACTACATCGGCGGCGACGGCATCGATGAGCCCCTCGAGGCAGGCCTGAACGCCGTCGCCTGCTGGGTCCTGACCCCGGCCGCCGAATTCGAGGTCCTCGCCCCGGCCTTCGACGACAAGCAGAGCTGGACCGAACCCGGCGACGGCACCGAAGTCCTCGTCCATGCCCAGACCACCGGCCCCAACCGCGGCAAGCTCGTCCCCGCCGGCACCACCGGCGCCAGCAAGGACCCCGTCGCCCGCCTCATCAAGGTCAACTCCCCGACCAAGATCACCATCGGCGGCCTGCGCTAACGCGCCCCGAAACCAGAGCGAAAGGACACCCCTTACATGAGCACGACGCTCGCCCACCGGGTCGCCAAGAAGTCGGACGACTACGTCGGCGACATCCTGGCCCGGCGCGCCGGTGCCGACGGGAAGACCGCCTCCCTCTCCCACGAGGCCAAGGTCAAGAAGCTGGCCATGGTCCTGCAGGACGAGTCGGCCGGCATCAAGCGCCTCGGCGTCGGCATGATCGGCCCCATCCAGCTCAAGCTCCGCTACCAGGGCATCGTCCGCAACGTCCTAGTCGAGGACCCGGTCACCCCCGGCACCCCCGTCCAGTACGACGTCTGGGACGACCGCGGTCAGGCCTACCTGATGTCCGGCACCGAAGGCGAAGTGCGCATCACCCCGTTCGAGGGCAAGCGCGTCGACATACGGTTCTTCCGCATCGCCAGCCGCCCGGCGATCCGCAAGGAAGACCTCTTCTACCTGCGCATCAACGCCGTCGAGCAGGTCCAGGACGAGACCAAGCAGGCCATCCTCAAGCAGGAGGACTCCCGCCTCATCGCCCTCCTCCAGGCCGCAGTCACCGACTACGCCAAGCGCCCCGACCACACGGTCACCCCGAACCACACCATCACCGAGTCCTCGGGCTACCTGACGCCGGGCTCGCTCTACAGCGCTGTGTCCATGACGGACATGCACGAACTGCAGTCCTCGCGGATCCTCATCAACCCGATGGACTTCCGCGACCTCTACCGCTGGGACATCAACCAGACCGGCTGGGCCTTCAAGGACCGCGTCGTCGCCGGCGAGACCATCACCTCCTTCGGCGAGTTCCAGATCCAGCGCTCGATCGTGGTCCCGCAGGGCAAGACGTTCCTCACCCCGGACCCGCAGTTCCTCGGCGTCATGCCGATCCTCTACTCCCTGGACGTGGAGGAGCGGCACATGGTCGAGGATTTCTGGAAGGGCTGGGTCTTCGACGAAATGATCGGTCTTGCAATTTTGAACAGTGCCGGTATCGCGCAGATCGTCAAGCAGTAGACTGGCCTGAACAGCTCGTTTGTCGAGTGATCCCAGGTTTTCGAGAGGGGTCATGCTCGCAAAAAACCCTCTCCTTCCATTAAGATCTTGCGATGGATCTTGCAGAAGGGGAGGGTTTTCTGTGACGGGCAGGCCATCCAGGAGCCACCGGTATATAGATGACGCGCTGCGTATGCACAGCGAGGACTTGATGTCCTTGAGCGAAATCAGCAAGACGTTGGGTCCGAGCGTTCAGAGCTTGTCCCGGTGGTTGAAAGCAGCCGATGTCGAACTGCAACCACGCCCGCGCAACCCCAATGCCGGACGCTCCCAGGAAGTCCAACAGGAGATCAACGCCCGCATCAGTCAGAACCGCCAGGGACTTGGCTGCGGCGAACGGGTTGCGCGGGAGGACCGGACCTGCCGACGATGCGGCAAAGAGTTCCGAGTCCCCAAGGCCTCACAGAAGAAATACTGCTCCGTCGGCTGCTCACAGGCCGGGCGCCGAGACCCACAGAAGCGGATAGTTGCCAACTGCGAAGTCTGCGGCACGGAGTTCGAGCGCTTTGTCAGCGCTCAGGGAGCGAACAGGTTCTGTTCGATCCCTTGCCGTAGCAAGGGATCGAACGCGATCCAGTGGAAGTACCAAGAGAACGTTCTGGACTCCGGCTACGAAGCACTCTTCGTCGGCCTGTGCGCCGTGTACAACGTGACTTGCCAGCGATACGACCGGTCCAACGGGGCAGCGTGGGAAGACGGCCGATGGTACGCACCCGACTTCCTCGTCAAAGCCCACGGACAGGCTGTTGCAGTCGAGACCAAGGGCCGTGTCCGTGACACCGACTCACCCAAGTGGGAAGCGTTCCGCTTGTGCTGGCCGGAGACCCCACTCATCGTCCTCAGAAGAGAGGACCTGGTACCTCCACCGTCTTCGCGTGGGCAACTGCTCCGACTGCTCGGATTGCTTCCCTGAGGGCGATTTCTGTGCTCGTGAGGCTGCTTGCTGTCAACCGGCGAGGGCAAGCGCGTCGGCGAGGTGGTCCAGACCGGGGATGCCGCTCGGGAGCGTTCGGTAGAGGGCCAGGGCCCTGGTTCGGGTGAGGCCGGTTCGGTACGAGGTGGGCAGGCTGCCGTACGCCGTGGTGGCGGTTACAGGCATCGGCGGCGTTGCCGCGATGGTTCTTTCCTCCGGCCGACGGGCTGTTCTCGTGTGTCATCTCGGCGCTCCCGGCCTCGCCCGTGGTCACCCTTGGGTGATGCGCCACGACCGTGCCAGGGAGCAGGCTCGCTGACCTTGCGGATGACCGCTGTGCAGCGTGCGCCCGATCGCTCCCCCAGCGCCGAGATCGTCTCCACGTCCCTGATCACGCAGCGAGCCCCACCCCAGTGAATGATCAAGAACAATCTATCCCTGAAGCCCCACGCTCTGACAAGCCCTCAGATCCGGTGCATTTGGTCCCGTACCTGCATCAGGGCGAAGCCCAGCAGGTTCGTCCCCCGCCACCGCGAAGGGCGGGCAGCATCCGGATGGTGCTCCAGAAGTCCGATCCCCCACACTCGGTCCATCGGGCTCGCCTCCACGAGCGTCTTGCGCTCGGTCCCGGCGAGGTAGGCAGCAAGCCGTGGGTGCTGGCCGAACTTTGCTCGATTGCCCTCCACCACGGCTGCGAAACGGTGGTAGCGCCACGTCTGTTCGTCGAAACCCACCACCTGGGCGCCGGCCGACTTCGCCACCAAGGGGTCATCTGTCGCAAGAATCGCCGCCAAAGCCCGCTCATCGCCGAACAGCCGCGCCTTGTAGGCCATCATCCAGTGCTCGGCCGTCGCGTACCGGACACCGTCGACGGTGAACGGCTCGGGCCACCACTGGCTCAGACACCCAGGGCCGATACGGCCATCGGACTCGGCCGCGTGCGCAAGGAAGAACACGAACTCCTCACGCGGAGCGTCCGGCAGCATCCGGTGATCCGGCTCGGGCAGTGCAGTGGCCATCGGTCCCATGCGGCCCAGTGTCCCCCACACTCACCGGCCCCGGTAAGCGATGTGGAACTGAGCAACAGGCACCCGGCCTGGTATCGATGGGACGATGACAACGTATGGGGCACCTTGGCGGGCGCTGACCACAACCCCTTCCGGGACGGCCCCGCCTTACCCAGGTTCAGCGGCGGTTACCGCGACCACTTCCGACCGAACGGCCGCCCCCTCGAGGGCGACGGTCCCCACGCCAATGAGCTCGAACGCCACCTCAGAGGCGAAGCCGACCGCGCACAGATCGCTATACGGGCACGCCCCTCAACCCTCTGGCGCGCACTGGACCAAGGGCGGTTCGGCACCGTCCACGACGAGCCGGGCCACGAGTTCGCAGGCCGCCAGAACGCCCGCCGCGAAGGCGAGAACGCCCTGTTCGGCTACCCCATACACCACCCTGCACAAGCCCGGCCGGTGTACGGCTTCCTGACCGGCGATCCCGAGAACAGCCGCCGCGCCGAAGGCTACGGGGAGCACACGATCGTCCTCCACCGTCCCCGTATCGCACACCGGACCACCGTCACCTTCGGCGACAGCCTCAATCACGCGACGATGCGCAGGCAGGATGGCGGAGTTCCCGTAGTGCCGCACCCACTGGGCGACGTCCGGCTCTCCGCCTACCCGCACTCCCACCTCGGCCGCCCCATGGGCTCTCCCGCACGGTTCCGGCTCGACCACGACGAACCCGGCCAGGGACCGATGCCCCGATACGCCGAGACGCAGATCCACGGCGGGGTGCACCTGCCCGACATCGCACACGTGGTGCTACGCGGCCACCGAGACCCCGCACTCGAACGGACACTGCACGACAGACGTATCCCGTTCTCCCGGCCGACCCCATCCACCACCGCTCGTGTCACCGGTCTCTCCGGCTGGCAAAGCAGAAACCACACCCACAAAAGCCACACCAGCCCTACTCTCAGGCCCATGCACGGCTACGCCGCCTGAAGCGGTGACAGAGTCTCTCCTCCGGAAGGGGCCCGTATGACCGGCCGGTTCACGCGCATCCCCCACCCGCGCGATCTGGAAAGGGCACGGCGCATGCACCGGTTGGGATACGGAGTGTCCGTCATCGCCACGGCACTGGGGTGCAGCCGAGAGGACATCGTGCGCTGGGTGAAGCGCAGCGGCGGCGACCGTCAGCTCCCGCCGGCTTCTGCCCCGGCTGGGGCTTCGCGTACGGCCCGGGCGGTCAGGCAGGAGACCGTGCGTGCAAGGCAAGCACGCAGACTGTGGCAAAGCGGAGCGACGGCGGAGGATATAGCGCGCGGTCTGGCCGTACCGGTCAGCCGTGTGGAGACCTGGCTCGCCCTGCCGTAAGTCGCGGACAAACGCCCCCGTTCGAGATGCACCCCTGTGCAAGGATTGCGGTGTTCCGCCAAGAACCGTGTTTGCCCAGGGGAATCCACTGTGAGCGTTGCCGCCCAGGCGTTCGACGATGTCTACACCGCCCTGCCGTGCACAACGGAACCGGAGCTCTTCTACGCCCCGGACCGCCGATCCAAGATGTCTCCCGCCGAGGCAGCCCTGGAGGACGCACGGGTGACCCAGGCGAAAGCTCTGTGTGCCAAATGCCCCATCGCAGACCCCTGCCGGGAACTCGGCCGGACCCTGCGCGACCACGGCGGCATCTGGGGCGGCGAGGACGACGCAGACCGCGCGATGGCAGCCCGCCGCGAAGCTCGGGTGCGGGCCACGGCCTGAGTGCTGAGCGGTGAGCTGGGGCTCGGCCTCGCTCGAACCGACTGAATGAAAACAGCCCCGCCAGCCGATAGAGTCGCAGATCAAGAAGTGTCGGTCCCGCGCACGCGGGGATGGTCCTGCCTCGCCAACAGCCATGAGGAACATTGCGCCGTCGGCCCCGCGCACGCGGGGGTCAAAGCCTTCTGTGCGGACCCCAAGTCCGCACAGAAGGCTTTCATGACGATCTTGAGGCTGGGCTGTCAGAGGCGGGTGAGACGATGAGCCCCATTGGCCTCAAACCGCTTCTGGGGGATGACAGCATGCCGCTTGTGGCGATCCAGCCATCGTTTGGCAACCCTGCTGCCAGGCGCCACTGGCGCGACACCTTGGACCAGGAAGTACCTTTCGCCTCCGGGCAGCACATGTCTGCTCTCACCGAGACTGAGCGGGCACTGCTGCTGGAGGCACACCCCTCCGGCAGTGCGCGGTTCTGGGGCGCCACGGCGGTTCAGGACAAGAACATGGCGCGCCTCCGCACGGGCGACGTTGTGTTGTTCACCGGCGGAAATCTTGTGCGCGGCATAGGCGAGGTAGGCGTCACGCTGAGGAACTCGGGGTTCGCGGACACGATGTGGACGCCGGATCCGAACAAGGGCAGCTGGCACAACGTCTACAGCTTGCTGTCGTTCCAGCCCACCGAGATCCCTTACGCCGAGATCTGGGCTTTGCCGAGCTTCAACGTGGGCGACAACTTCATGGGTCTGCGCATACTCAGCGGGGAGAAGGCCGAGGAGATCCTGCAGGGTCTGGGTATCGACACCTTCGCCGGCGCGCAGCAGGAGATCGCCCGTGACATCGAGGTGGCCACTGCGATCGCGGAGGGTACCCAGGTCGTGCCTGTCGAAGGGCTCCATACCGCTGCCGCGACATACCGCCGTGATGCGCGTCAGATACGCGTGAACAGGGCCGAGGCACTTCTTGTGCGTGAGTACGTCGACACGCTGAACGGTCTTGAGGTGCAGCGCTTGCGAACTCCTGCCGGGGTGACGGACATCCACGTGTCGGGGCCGGACGGCACCGAGATCATCGAAGCTAAGCGGAGCAGCGACCACGCGTACGTACGGGCCGCGCTGGCGCAGCTCCTCGACTACGCGCCTCACAGCCCCCAGCAGGCGGACCGGCTCACCGGTCTGTTTCCTTCCCGTCCCGCAAGCCCTGACATCGGCCTGCTTCACCGCTACGGCATTGACTGCCTCTACCGGTCGGCTCCCGGTGTCTTTGAGCGGGTGGAGGCACCGGACGCGATGCGGGAGCACATGTGTCAGGTGTGGATCAAGGTCTGAGCTGTTCACGGAGGGCAGAGTTGCCCTGTCCGTCCCCCGGCCAGCCACCTGGTTAAGAAGCGAGACCTGCTGTTTGCCAGAGGGAGGCGCTTCGTGGGGACCACCGTCGAGGACATCGTCACGCAGATGCGCAACGCTCTGCGCGTAGCGGATCCGGAGCTGGACACCTCCACCGGCACGGTGGTCCGCAAGATCCTGGACGCGGTGGCGGGTCCAGTCGCCGATGCATACATCCAGAACCACCTGCTGTCCTATCCGTACGACATCGACAGCAAGATGGGTACGGACCTGGAGCAGTTCTGCCAGCTGTTCGGCATCGGCCGTATTCCGGCCCGCCGGGCGACAGGAACGGTGACCTTTTCCCGGGACGGCGACCTCAAGCCGACGGTCTTCATCCCGATCCACACCGAGGTGGTCAGCAGCAAGGACAGGGCTGCCACCGTGCAGACCGTGGCCGGTGCCGTGTTGCTGCCGGGCGTTGCGACCGTGACGGTCGCAACGCAGGCGGTCAACGCCGGGTCGGAAGGGAATCTCGCAGCCGGGTCTCTCAACTCGATCGCGACGCCGGTGCAGGGTGTCTCCACGATGACGAACACTCAGGCCTTTACCGGCGGGCGTAGCGGGGAGACGGATTCGGAGCTGCGGCAGCGGTGGAAGAGCACGGTGTTCCGGTCGTTGGCGGGTACGGAGCAGATGTACCGGGGGATCGCGCTGGATGACGCGGACTGCTCGGCGGTGAATGTGGTGTCTGCGTCGAAGCCGTACCGGGAGACGCTGCAGATGCCGCCCTCCGGCAACTTGGTGGGCAAGGTGGCGGATGCGAAGTTTGTGTATGCGTCTCCGGTGCGGGTTTCCGTGGACGGCAAGGTGCTGACGGAGGGCCTGGACTACAAGTGGATCAATTCGGTTCCGCCGCAGGTCCAGCAGTTGTCGTCGGGGAGGCTGGTGCCGGGGAAGCTGGTGACGCTGGAGTACGAGTACCTGTCGAATGCCTCCCGTAACGATCCGTTGTCGCAGATCACCAACCGGGTCGACATCTGGACGGTGGGCACGCGGGCGCAGGCGGCGCAGCAGTCGGTGGTCTTCCAGCAGTCGTTGAAGTTCACCGGCGCCAAGGGCCAGACCATGAGCGTGGGGAACTGGGTGCGGGCGGATCAGCGCAGGCCGGCGGATGGGAATGTGTTCGTGCCGCTGGCTTTCGGGCCCATCATCAGCGTTCCGTCCGAGCTGTTCGTCGACAACGTCGGGTACGGGCTGGTCGATGACGACCATCCCTTCGGGACGCTCAAGGACAACATCCGGTATGCGTACCAGATCGTGCACGAGGACACTCCCGACGGCTGGACGCCGACGAGCCGGTTCGGTCTGGAGTGGGATGCCCGCTATCTGCCTGCCGACAAGACCGCGTTCGAGGTCGGCCAGTACAGCGAGGGCAAGAAGAAGGCGCAGGACGGCGGTTACACCTACAACGAGCTGCCGGCGGCGATCCAGGATGCCGTGGACCGGTGGCGTCTGGCCGGTACGGACGCGAAGGTGCACCAGGGCAAGCGGCGGTGGCTGCGGTTTTCGTTCGGTGTGGTCTACGACCCGGATTTCAACGCCTCTGTGGCATCGGTCCAGAACGCGCTGCGCAGCGCGTTGTCGGGGTTTTTGGCGTCGAAGACGTTCGGGCAGCAGGTTCAGGTGGCCGATGTGCTTGGTGTGGTCAACGCCGTGCCTGGGGTGGACAACATCCGCTTGATGAACGGCTCGGATTTCCTGGACTACGACACGGCCAATCCTGGCAAGTCGCAGGTGGGCATTCAGTTGATCTCCCCGGACGCGGATCCCACGGACAAAGCGCTGGCTTCCTATGTGGATCCCGCGACCGGCCGTGCGATCGATGTCGTCTTCGGGGACGACGAAGTGCCCGTCCTCGGGCAGATGCTGCTGACGACGTTCGCCTCGAACACCTTCGGGGCGGTGTGAGCCGATGTCGGTGATGGACACGTCCACCGCGCCGGGGCTGCTTGCGGACCAGACGGCGGTCTCGGTCCCGCAGTCCGTCGCGCTGCGGTCGGCGACCAACATGCTGGTGCCGGATGTGCCGGTACTGCAGCGGCTGGAGAACTTCCCCGAGGAGCTCTACGACCTGTCACCCGGCTCGCATCTGATGCGGCTGATGCAGGTGCTGCTGGGCGATTCGGGTGTCGGGCAGCTGCGCAAGCGGCTGTTGATGGCGCAGTGGCAGGCCATTTCCGTGTCCGGGGCGCGGTTTTACGACCTGGACCGGTTCTACGGGCCGATCCTCGGCGCGTACCGGACTCCGTCGGAGGCGCTGCCCATCAGCCCCATGGATTCCGCGACGGCCACCGCGGAGGAATGGGAGCGCATCGAGACGGCCGATGCGTCCTACCGGGACCGGATGAGCTCACTGGTCCGCACGCTGCACCAGGCGGGGACGATTCCGGGGCTGAAGGCGGCCGCGGAGGCCGTGGTCGGTGCGGAGTGCGACGTCTTCGAGTCCTGGGGCATGCTCGAGGCCAGCCTGCATCCGGAACAGAACGGCCGCACCTGGGACTACTTCGCCACCCGCACCTTCGACAACATCGAGGGCACCCTCTGATACGTCCTGGAAGGCCTGCCCTTCATCGGCAAGTCCGGTGCCCTGTCCCGGTCCGAGATCCTTGTGCGGGTCCACAAGGACTACCCCGCCGATGCCGAGGGTGAACGCGAGCGCTCCCGCGACGAGATGGCCGTCGTCCAGGTGCTGCGCCAGCTCAAGCCCGCGCACCTGCTGCTGACCGTCGACACCCAGGGCGCCGGTGCGCTGGGCGAGGTGCCGGTGGCCGGGGCCCGGGCCGACAGCGAACACGCCGCTGTCGCAGACCGCGGGGGCCGACTGGTCGTACAACACCCAGCTTCCCCAGTCGTCGTCGTACGGCTTCGTGCCCTCGGAGGAGACCGGCTGGGACGAGCCGGGCGACGGCGAGGTGTTCACCGCCATCGACGAGATGGTGGCCTTCCGCGACGGCACCTCTGCCACCTACGGCTCCTCCCGGGCGCTGGTCACCCCCGTACGAGCCATCACCGGTGCGCTCAGCCGGTGCGTTACGCGACAGGTGCCCCCGTGGTGCTGTCGGTCACGGACTCGCTGCCCGCCATCATCACCGAAGGCGTCAACGACGATTCCCGGCTGCACCCCCAGCACTACGGTGCCGGCCACTGGCAGCGCCAGGAGCTGAAGACGACTGCGGTGGTCGCCCAGGCGTTCCGGCTGGTGATGACCCGCATCCCTTCCGCCGACGGGCCGCGGAACGTGGCGGGCGAGCCGGTCGCCTACTCGCTGGGGGTCAAGGAGGTCCAGGCCTCGTTCGCCGCCGTCACCAAGGACGACGTTCCCTGGCGGCCGCTGGCGGACCGTCACTACGCGCAGCCCATCGCCACCGGCCAGGACCTGCTGGGTTCGCCGGTGGAGTACCAGATGCGGCACAGCCTCGCCTTGAACGTCCTGGAGGACGAGGCTGTGTGGCGGTGTGAGCCGCAGCCCGTCCCGGACGCTGTGGTGTGCCTGTACCTGGACATGCGGGACGCGGCCGGTAGGCCGCAGACCCTCGACCGGCTGCAGCTCGATCCGCTCACCGCCGACCCGAGCATGAACGTGTACTACACCCAGGACCAGCCGCGCCCTGCGGCGTTCTCCCCCGCTCAGACCCCCGTCCCGCCGTCCATGCTCTCCGCTCCTCTCGGGCTGCCGCAGCCTGTCGAGGACGGGCTGCTGTTTCGGGGCGAAGGGGCGTGGCTGGACGTGGACAACCGGGCCACCCAGTTCGACCCGTACCAGCCGTTCCTGCTCGCCGGGGTCGTGCACCCTCAGTTCACCTCCGACGAGCCTGAGGAACAGGTCCTGCTGGCCAACAGCGCGCTGCGCGTTGCCGTGCAGTCCGGCCGCCTGTCGGCCACACTCGGGCCGCGCCGGGTGGAGTGCCCGACCGGGAGCTTCGCCTTCAACCAGGAACTGCGCTTCGCCGTCGCCCTGCACGATGACGTGCTCTACCTGACTGCGGGCGGGGCTGTGTGTGCGGACGCCGCCGGGCTGCCGGTGCCGCAACGGCTCGACCGGCCCCGGGTCCTGCGCTTGGGAGCCGGCATGGACGGGCAGGGCGGGCGGGCAGGGTTCCGGCTCCGTTCCCTGCTGCTCAAGCAGGGCTGCGGTGAGCAGATCCATGATCTGACCGGCTACTGGGACGATCCCGACGCATGGACGGTGCCCCAGGCCGCCGGGGAGGTTCCGGACGGGCTGTCGGGCAACGCGCTGCTGCGGTTCTCCCCCCGGCTGGTCACCGAAGGCGAAGGAAGCGTGTGCCCCACCGGGTTGATCGGTGGTCCGGCACACGCCGAGGACGCCGTCGCGTGGACGCCCGTGCTCGGCGACTACGTCCTGGCCAAGGGTGCGGCGAAGTTCCGGCCCGTCAAGGCGTCCTTCCTGAAGCTGGAGTTCACCAACCTCTCGCCCATGGTCGTCAGCCCCGGCCGGGAGGCGCCGGTGATGACGGTCAAACGCTTCCCAGCGAGCACTGGCGGACACGCCCCGACGCTCAAGGCCCGCGAGACGTACTCGTCGGCCGCCGATCCGGGGACCCGGCTTGCGGGTTCGCTGCCGACGCCCTACCGGTACTTCGACACCTTCTCGATCGACCGCGGCGACAAATACGCCGATCGTCCTTACCTGCCGACCGAAGCCCTCTACGCACCCGACCCGGCACAGGCCCAGGAACTGCGTTCAGGGTTGCGTGGTTTCCCTTTCCAGCCGCAGCCGGGTTCCATCGCGCAGCGCTGGTCGGCGACCGGCCGTCATGCCTATCAAGTCGAGGAGATCACTCTCGATACCAAGGTCGCCTACGAGGTCGCCCTCCACCGCGTGCGGGCGTACCTCTCCTCGGCGGGGGCCGAGCAGGATCTGGGCCAGTACGTCGAGCTGTTCCTGGACTCCGGGGCGCTGAGCGACTACCAGCACGGCCGCCCGGGCCAGTGGGTGCTGCGGGACGACGGTGGTCTGGAGTGCCCGGAGGACACACCGCCGGGCGGGGCTGTCGCCGAGTCCATCATTCATGTCTCGCGCCGCCGGGTGACGGCGGTCCAGTTCGCCGGTCAGCAGACCGATCCCGTCCAGCTCGCCGAAGACCCGTACATGGACGACGAGTCCCTCCACTTCTGGAAGGCGACCGGTGACGCGACCATCACCTCCACCGACGCCTACTCCGGCGACATCGGCCGTATGGTCCACGTCGTCCGCGGTTACGCGCACTCGACCTGGTCCGGGCTGGAGAGCGCATGGCGGTCCTGGGAGGCCATCGAGGCCTCCGGCCCCGGCCCGCTCAAGCCGAGCTGGGACGACGTCACTCAGGAGAAGGCGGCTTCCGACTTCGGCGGCATCACCCTGCTGCGCCCCAAGACGCCGCCTCAGGGCGGGCGGCTGTATGCCGCGGCCCGGGTCTACGCGACGCGGACGCTGACCGATCCGCTCGTCCTGCAGCTGCTCAATTACGACGGCACGGTGCTGGCCGAGGCCGAACACCGGCCCGTTCAGGGGCAGGTCGCCGAGTGGTACGTGGGCCGGACGTTCAAGAACACCCTCCCCGGCGATCGCGTGAACTGGGACATGGTCAGCGCCGAGGGGCAGGGGCCAGCCCGGACATGGCCTGGGCGATCATCGTGTACACAGCAGCGCTGTTCGGGTCCCAGTACCAGTTCTGCAGCCGTTTGAGCGTGCAGGATGCGGTCAGCGGTACCACCCGTGGCCAGGCGGTCACCAGTGGCACCGAGTTCAGATAGCCGGAGAAGACCGGAAGCCAGGTCACCCGCTTCATCTTCACCACGATCCGGTCGTTCGGCGCGCAGATCTGGTCGTACTTGCGGCGGGTGTTCTGCAGGGAGAAGTTGAAGGTGGAGATGCCATCGCTACGGCGGGTCATCGTGCCGTCCACCAGGTCATCCGACACATCGAGGATCCCGTGCTTCTCGGTGTGGATGTACGCCCGGACACCCGGTGCGTTCACGAAGTTCGGCATGGCGTCGTCGTCCCTGGGCTCGGCAGTGCGGTCACTGCTTTAGGCACCAGACCGTCAGCGCCGACAGGCGGCCTGCTGTCCTGCCCGCGAGCTGTGCGGCGAAGAGGCGCAAGAGCCCAGCCGAGACCGTGGAGCCTCCCCATGCCCGTGACGTAGCAGGTGACGACCCGCAACCTGACCGAGGGAGTCCTGGTGATCACCCCGGACCCGACCAGCCGCGACTTCCTGCGGTGGGAGGGCAAGGGAGACCCGGACGGCGAGGACATCAAGTACCTCTCCCGTGACGTCGTCGCCATGCCGGCGTTCATCAAGGCTGCCCAGAACGGCACGATCGCCGTCGAGGGCCTGGACGACTCCGACAGCCTCAAGGTCCTGCTCAAGCCCAAGCGCAGTACCAAGCAGCAGGCCGCACAGCTGCTGACGGTCGAGAACGTCGACTGGGACCAGAACGGCAAGCCGGTCACCACCCATGTGCCGGTGACGGTCGAGCCCCTCTACAAGGGCTGAGCGCACATGAACAGCCAGGCATCGTACGACCTGTTGATGTGCGTCTCCGGAACGCTGGACACCACCCACACCTCCGGTGGCGATCACGAACGCCTCGAGGGCATCGCGCATGCCTTCGCCCCCGAACCCCCGGCAGAGACCCTCCCCGAACCCGTTCCGGACGCTGATCCCGCTCCCCCGGCGAAGCGCACCTCCGCAGCGCCCAAGCGCAGCCGGGCCAAGGCTGCGGCTGCCAAGTCCCCCGAGACCGCGAGCACCGAGTAGGAAACACAGAGAGGTTCGCCGTGCCACAGAGCAAGACCGTCACCGCCGCCGACACCGCGTCGTCGGGCACTGTCGAGACCACCGGGGCCAACTCCGGCGGAGGAAAGAACGCAGCCGCGACGCCCACCGCAGTCTTCGTCGACACCTCCGGCGCCACGGGCGGCACCGGCGTGCTCGTGGACACCTCGCTCAAGGCGACACCGGACACCACCGGCCAGTCCTCGGTCATCGACCGCCAGCTGCCCTACCGTCCCCCGTCCACCGGAATCCCCGGCACGACGGCCGATACCACGCTCACGGACAAGCCGGTCTCCGACGGACGGGGAGCCACCTTCGTCCCAGCCAGCGTCAACGTCGGCGGCACCACCGAGACCGCGAACTTCGGTGCCCAGCCCCTCGGTTCGACGGCCGTACCGGCGGCTCCCGCAGCCCCCGCCGCCGTCAGCGCGGACCGCTCGGTGGCGCTCGAGTGGGCCCCGGTGCCCCACCCCGCTCCGGACGCGCCCGTCCTCGGGTACACCATCGAGTCCGACACAGGCGGCCACCTCAACGCCGCCGCGAACGTGACCCGTTCTTCCTTCGGCCAGGTGGTCGGCGGCCAGTCGTACCGTTTCCGTATACGGGCCGAGAATCGCAACGGCACTGGACCGTTCTCCCCTTGGTCCGCCCCGGCACAGGCCCTCAACTACGAGGAAGTCCCCGCCAAGGACATCTGGCCGGCCAACCGGATCAACCCCGTCTACCGCCAGGACGGGACTATCGTCGACGGCACCGGCATCGGCCTCGACGGCATCTCCCCGCTGCCCGCCCCCACCGGCGTGACCGTGACCACCGCCCAGGGCCCCGACAAGGCCCAGATCTCCTGGGCCAAGCCGGCCAAGACGCCGCGCGGATACGTCGTCACCATCACCGGAGCACTGACCACCACCGCCCAGGTCGACGGCACCGCCACCGGTTTCCTCCTGTCAGCCCTCACCAAGGACATGGCAGGCAAGAAGCTGACCGTGGTCGTCACCGCCATCAACGCCATCGGCTACGCATCCCCCGGCACCTCGGCGGAGTACACCGTCCCCGCCGAAGGCTTCCCCGCCGCGTAACCAGGCCTCCGGACGGCCTGTACGGAGGCCACACCCGTGACCTCCGTACAGGCCGTGTGCTGTCCAGCGGTCCCGGCCCGCATGCCAAGAAGCGGAAGACGATCCGAAGGGGAGCGCCCAGGTGTCCACTCTGACCAAGCGACTCGCGCTGAAGGTCTGGGACGGTGCTGATCCGTTCCTGCGCCAGGACTTCAACGACAACAACTCCAAGCTCGACTCCTACCCAGGCCACTACGTCTGCACGTCCGGCACGCGCCCGGCCTGGGGAGCCGCCCAGAGCGGCATGATGATCATCGAGGCGGATACCCGTCGGACCCTGATGTGGGACGGCAGTTCCTGGCACGAGCCGCTGGTCGCCCCGGCGGTGTGGACCGGGTACAGCGACGTCCCCTACACGCTGCCCATCAAGAGAAACCTGACCTGGCAGGTCGGCACTTTCAATCTGCGGCGCACGACCGGCATCCGCATCGACATGATCGCGCAGCTGTACACCTCGACGGAGAACGGTGTCGTCGTCGACATCGACCCGTACATCGACGGCTCGTTCTGCCAGGTCGGCTCCCACGGGACCGTCGGTTTCCCGAAGATCCCGAACATCAACACTTCCTGGAACATCCCCGTGACCGCGTTCGGCATCCGCGGCTCCCTGGGCCCGGGAGTGCACACGGTCGGCATCAACATGGAGGTCGACTCCAGCTACCCCAACGCCATCGCGACGGTCCAGAACGTGGCGTACATCGTGCAGGCCGTCAACAGCAACGACACCTGATCCGAGGGGAAGGAGGGGGAAGGGTGGAGGAGTACACCGACCGGTTGTACGTGTCCCGATACGCGGCAGCCGACTTCGGCCTGCAGGTACACCGCGAAGGCCGACTTGGCGACGCGGACGGTCCGGTCACCGTCGCCCTCATCAACGAGACGGGCCCCGAGGACCGACGAACCGTCTGGTCCCGTACGGCCGACCACCCGGACACCGGCACCTACACCGTCCGCCTCACCAGCAAGGACACCGGCATCCCGGGCCTGTTTCATCTCCTGTGGACCTACACGGCCGCCGGCGAGAACGACGAGTGGAGCACCTTCCTCGAGATCGGCCAGGCGGCACCCGAGTACGACCGCCTCGCCGACCCGATGAAGGGCGTCGTCGAGGCGACCTGGAACCGCTTCCGCGACCTGTTCGACATGGCCACCGAAGGCCCCCACCTGCAGACCTACATGCAGACGAACTTCGGCCGCCAGCGCCTGGCCCAGCTCCTGCGCATCGCGGTCGGCCGCCTGAACACCGTCGCCCAGCCCTACCAGAGCTACACACTCGACGGCGACGGCGGAGCGAGCTTCCCCGCCGACCGGTGGGGCTCACTGCTGGAAACCACCCTGTACGTGGAGTGTCTGCGGCACCTCGTCCGCTCGTACGTGGAGCAGCCGGAACTGACCGGCGGCGGTGGCGCGACACGGCACGACCGCCGGGACTACATGGACCGTTGGAACAACGTGCTGATGACCGAGGAACGCATCCTCAAAGGCCAGCTCGACACCTTCAAGATCGCCAACATGGGGCTGGGGAACGTACGGGTCCTGGTCTCCGGCGGCGCGTACGGCAAGTGGGGCCCCGCCCGCTACCCCGGCACCGCCGGACGCCCCTACCTCGCGGCCCGGTACTTCTGATGCGGCCGGGCCAGGGTTACTACGTACGGCGCCACCAGGCGTGGGCAGTCGAGCAGGAGAGGATGCGGCACGACCAACCACTCTGGTCAATCGGCGAGTTGTGTGTGTTCGCCCTGATGTGGACGGCCCGCGACGCGGGCGCAGGCCTGGTGAAGCGCTGCACCGTCTGCGTCGGAGCGAACCGCATCGCTGCCGCGTACGGGCAGGGCGAACGCAATCGATGCGCTGGCTGCTTCGGTACCACCTTCGAGGGCGGCTACCGGGGCCTGATCGTTCGGCCGGCACTCTTCTCCCAGGCTGACGTCGAGGTCCGCCAGGACGCCCACGGGCAGGTCACCCCGAGCGCCTTCGGAGGCCTGCAGATGGTCGAGTCCACCAGCGACTTTCTGACCCACTCCGGCGACTACGTGATGCGAGCCAATGGCGAGCGATACCAACTACGCACGCTGCAGCGCTCCAGCGTCCGGACGGGGTTCGGCACCCCGGACCAGCCTGATGCGGTCTACGCGTCGAGCCAGTCCCGGGCGGTGCTGGAGGACCCGGCGTCGGTGGCGTACCAGCTTCCCCCGCGGGGGAAGGACTTGCGGGCACTTGCTGGAGCTTTTGACGCGCCGCCGGATTTCGCGCACCTGGAGACGGTCCGGGGGCCGCTTGTCCCGGCGTACTCGGAGGCGTGGGCGCCAGGATGAGCAGCCAGTCGGCGCTTACGAATCTTCGACATGCGACAGACCATCCCTGCACGGGCGGGGATCGCCCGGGTGTCAACGGCTAACGTTCCCGTGAGGCCAGCCCCGCTACGCGGTGCCGGGTTGAAGCCAGCAAGAGGCCCGTAACGGCAAGCAATTGCCGTTACGGGCCAGTGCTGCCCGCTGTTTCCACGGACCTGAGGGCATCCGTCCCTTGCCCGAAGCAGCTGTTCATACGATGTGGATGCGTTCCATGACTCCTTCCTGGTCACGAAGAAGCACATCGCTGCCCTTGCTCCTTTGCTCCTCGAGGAACGCGTAGACCTGCACGGCCCTGTTGATCACGTCGGTCTTGGTCAGACCAGTGAGATCGGTCAGCTCCTTGATCGCCCTGACAGCTGGCGGGACCAGCGTGACGGAGTAGCGCTCGTTCGCTGGCTGGCGCGGCTCGTGAGTCGACTGCTCCACAGTTGTCTCTCTTTCCATTGGATCAGTCCTCCCTTGGCATCGTATCGACTGGTTTATGCACCTTCAGACGCAAGGAAGCAAGTCAACTCTGCCACAAGAAAGCGCCCACTTGCAACGTTTCAGGTGTAGTTACGCACCTAAGTGGTAGGGTCAGGCCCAGCTCCGTTGGGGACCTGACGCCGCCACCTGAAGGCGCAGGGCCCCTCCCGGGGCTGATGTCAGGGGCCGGGCAACTCGCCGGCCTTGGCCTTCCCTGCGAGAGGAGGTGGCTGCCATGGCGCTAGCAGCGGACCCGGTTCCTACCTAGGCGAGAAGCGCCTAGGTCCGGGTCTCAAGAGAGGCCAATATGTCGGACGATGAACAGCTCACCCCTGCGGCGTATGTGAAGATCACGACCACGACTGAGGGGCCTTCCTTCGTGGCATCTGTGCCTGCGGGGGAGACCGGCACGTTGCTGCGGATCGTTGAGCTCAGCTTGGGTATCACCGGGACCGCTATCGGCCCGTACGCGATGGCTCAGGCTCTGGACTCGGCGGATAGCGGCTTCCCGTGGCCGGCCCGGGTCGCGTGTCTCCTCATGGCAGCACTGTTGCCGCTTGCCTTCTTCTTCATGAGGCGGCGCGCTTAACGAGGTGAGCGCGTGGCGGCGGTCCGTCTCAGCGTGGTGTACCGCCGCCATGCTTAGCTTCACGCGAGCCTTCACGGAGCCATCCCTGCGTGTGCAGGATCGGTTACACAGGGGCGTCGTCCAACCTCCGGTACCAGGGCAAATCCTCGCGTGCGCGGCATTGGCGGCGGTGGCCCGGGTACCTCTGCCGACGTATCTGCGCGAGCGGGTACTGGGCCAGGCTTCGAACTCTCCCATCTTGGCCCGCGCAGACGCTCCATCACTCCACTGGGGCTCAGCGACGTCGGGTAGGCGCGTCGCGTACGAGGAGGAGACCCGTCGAATATGCGCGGCCACGCCCGATGCCTCCGGCCAAAGTGTCGGCGAAGGCCATCGGGTCAGTGACAGTGAGGGTGCCTTTGATCTCGGCCCGCGTCAGACGGAGCCCCGGATGCTCACTGCTGCTCGTGATCGCAGGAAGCATGCGGACACTGAGCTGTTGCTCATCCGTAGTGGCTCCAATGCGCTGGATGCCCTTTGGGCTCGTGCGGGGTTCACCGTCGGACTGAAGACGGGCACTGAACCACTGTGTGACATGGCGTGGTGTGGTGTGTGGAAACCGTCGACCTCGGCTTGTGGGCTTTCCGTCAGGAGAGCTAGGGGACTTGTGATGGCTAGTGGGGTTGACGACCGTACGGAAAGTGTAGGTATTTCCTGGGCGGATCGTCATGTCCACGGTGATGCTCTTGGGCTTGTCGGTGAGCGCGGCGGAGGGGATACGGGACCAATCCGGTGCGACGCGTGACTGGACGACCAGCAGGAGCGAGTTGGTCTTGAGGTCAAGTGTCCAGGTGGAGAGCACACCCATCTGGGCTCGGGGGTCCGGCTGGTCGGGGTCGGTCCAGCCGTAGAAGCCGGACATGACGGTCCGATGCATGTCCTGAGCGTCGATGATGGATTTGGCGGCGTAGGGGTGGCGGGCGTCGAGGGCGAGGATGCTGTGGGTGGTGACGAAGCGCGCCGCTGGTGCGGTCGTCGTCATGGAATCAGGTCCCATTCGATCGTGTGCTCCGGGGTGATGCGGATACGTTCTTCCCAGCGGGTGGTATGGGTGCGCTGTTCCGGGTGGAAGGACACAGGTTGGTCCGCGGTGCGCATGGCCCGGGGGGCGTCGGCTGAACTTTCGATCCATGCCCATACCCAAGGTGGTGAGGGCGTGATGCGGGGCAGCAGTGCCGTCTTTTCCAGAACGGTTCTGAGCGTTCCGGGGTGGATGCCTCCGACAATCTCGCCGCTGGGCGGGCAGGATTTACGGCCGAGCCACAACAGGCGCTGGGGATGCTCCAGCGCGTGAGCGATCTGGGCAAGGAATTCGGGGTCGGAGTGTTCGAGAGCGACGACGAATGCGGCGTCGGCGATGTACCAACGGCGGGTGACCATCGGGTCGCGGGTGACGGCCTTGGCCTCGGTGACCAGGGCGCCGGAGTCGGGGTCGGTCACGATGTATTTGGGGGCGCCGTACCACTTGTCGAGGGGATGGTGCCCGAAAGCGCGGCCCGTGGCCGCGTCCAGGGAGTCAGCGACCCTCGCGGCCCTGCGGTGGTCGGTGATCACGTCCCGGGGGCGCAGGGGGTAGGTTCCGCCGCCGACAGTGTGGTAGTCGGCGATCGGGGTACCGGGCTGGTCGGCGCGGGTGGCGAACTTCAGCTCGGCGAGTTCGCCGAGCGGGGTGGTGCGGTCATGGCCTAGAGCTGCCGCGCACATCCCGATGACGCCGGATTTGGTGGGGCGCTGGAAGGTGTCGCGATGTTCGAAGCGGGAGACCGCACCCCAGGACTGCAGCGGGGCGGCCAGCCTTGCCAGGAGGACGTGGCTCACAGGTCAGTCAGCCCTTCGACGGTGTCCGTCTCCGTCGCGGTAAGAGTTCCCGCTGCGATGAGTTCGGTGAGCAGCTCCTGGATGTCAAGGTCATAGGTGAGGATGCGGCCTGCTTCGATATCGGCGCGCTTGCGGACGACGAGCTGGTGATGGCTGATCAGGCGTCGGGCGGCGGCCAGGGAAGCGTGTCCGTCAGTCTCCTCGCGGATGGGCTTTTCGAAGGCACCGGCGTAGTTGAAGGGACGTTGTCCGTCGAAGGCGAGGATGAGTTTGGGCAAGGAGCCGGTGGAAGCGGTGGAGTTTCGCTTGGCTTCAGGGAAGGCGTTGACGAAGGCGTCCACAAACTCGGTTTCGGCGGCCTGCGCAGCACTTTCCGCCTGGTCGGCGGGCATGCCAGCGGCCTGGAGGTTGACGCGGAGCTGGAACCGGTCCAAGGCCGCGTGACGGTAGAAGGTGCCGGAGATGAGAGCCTGGTAGCCAGTCATGCCAGCGCCGGAATCGTCGGCGGCATCGATGAAGTCGAGGGCGTTGGTCTTACGGTTGACCTTCGCATCGTCAGCTGCGGCGTAGAAGTCGTCGATCTGTTCCGATGCGTGGACGGTGAAGGCGTGCCCGGTCTGGATGGCGCCGTCCACGTTGGGCGAATCGGCGATCTCTGCGAGGAATCGTCCGTAGAGCGCGATGTCGATGGCGTCCCCGGGGGCGAGAGCAGCGAGGACAGCTGCCCGGATGTCCTTGGGGATGGGTAGCAGCCCGGCCGTGCTCTCCTCGGCGTCGTCGTCCTCGGTGCTCTTGTTCTTCGCCTTGCCTTTGGCCTTCTTCGCGGCGGCCTCGGCCTTGGCGTCGATGTACGACTCCGCCCAGGTGACGACCGTCGAGCTGTTCTTGTCGATGTAAGCGGCGATGGTCTCGCCGGCGGTCTCCGGGGCGAACAGCAGGACCTTGGTCAGGTTGACGGTGTTGGGCTTGTCCCCGAACTTCAGACCGATGCCTTCCAGGCAGGCACGGGCGATCGCCAGGGCGTGATCGTGTTCCCAGCCGCGCTTCTCCAGAGCGCGGGACGTCAGGAGGGCCCATTCCCGGGTGCGCATGCCCATGGTGTGGCCGGCGAGGTGGCCCTGTCCGCTGTTGGCCCGCTTGCGGGTGTAGACGCGCTCGGAGCGGCGCCGGGCCTGGGAGGTGATCATGTCCCGTTCGTCGCCGCCGAAGACGACCTTCTTGGGCATGCCGTTCTCGTCCCGGACCGGCAGGACGGCGACGAGAGTTTCCAGGAGGTGCAGGGAGAGGTACTGGTTGCCGTCGAAGATTCCGGCAGAGGTCATCACGAACTCTTCCTGTTCTGGGGGGTGGTTTTGGCCGGGGTGTAGAAATCGCGGGCCCAGGACTCCCGGACCTCGCGGTTGCGTTCGGTCCAGCGAGTGAGGTCCTCGGTGAGCAGCGCCCAGGAAGGGGGAACGGTGCCACAGGCGCGGGACCGTTCGATCGCGTGCTGCAGGTGGCGCCACGGTATGGTGCGGGAGGCCACGATGCGGTCGAGGAGGCGGGTGGCGCCCGGGTTCATGGGCCCTCTGGCAGCGGGGGTTCCGACGCGGCGCAATGCGGTGCCCATGCTGCCGTAGCCGTAGGAAGGGATGCTTGCACCTGCGTGGTAGCGGGCGAAAAGGAAGGCCACCCGCTCGTAGACGGGCCCGTGGTGTTCCTCGGCTGCGTAGTAGCCTGCCCAGAACTTGGCTTCGGTGAGTGCTGCGGGTCGGCGCAGGTCGGCAAGGAATCCGTAGTTGCGGGTGCGCACGAGTCCGGCAAGCCAGATAGCGAGCCGTACAGCAGGTGGCCGTTCGGTTTCCGTGTCTTCCGGTGCGGGGACGTCAGTTTCCATCGGAGGCGGCTTCCCTGAGGTAGTAGGGCGCTTTCTTGTCGGTCAGGAAATCGTGTAGATGCCTTTCTGCCTTGGCCCTGGCCTGGAAGCCTCGTGAGTTGGGCGGCAGGGAGTGCAGGCGCTGGCCGAGCAGGTCTCTGGCCTTTACAGCGACGGCGGCGGCGTAGGGACCGAGGGCCTCGGCGGCAGGGGTGTTGTCGGCGACATCGTCAAGCAGCGCGTGGAAGGGGTCGGCTGTGGCGGCCCAGTGTTCCTTGGCGGCGTCGAACCGGGCGATCTGGGATTTCTTGTCGGCCGGCTTGGGGTTGGGGTAGGCGACGGTCCAGGCGGCGTGCGCGGCTCGGCCGAGGGCTGTGGCGGTGTATTCGGCAATGTCGCAGCCGCACTTGGCCGCCTCATAAAGCTCGTCGTTCTGCCCCGGGACGAACGGGAAGGCGTCCGAGACCCATGTAGCGATCTTGTTGTTGTCAGTCGCAAGTCCGACCGCCCACAGGGTCACTCTGTACGTGTCGGGTAGGTCGATGAGCCGCCCGTACAAGTCGTCGTCCTTGTCGTTCTCGGCAATGGCCGCGTACAAGGCGTGCGCTTCACGCCACAGTTGGCGGGACGCCGAGGGCCTGAACAGACTCCCGGTGCCCTTTGCGTTGGTAGTGAGTACGGCGTCTTGGACGAAGACATCGAGCAGCGGGGCCAGGAGCTCTCCTGCCCCGACGAGGACCTTGTCCACTGCGAGGTTGCCCTCGTCGGTGAGCGTAGGGTGCATCAGGATCGACCGCCCCAGGACGCTGTGGAGGTCTGCCGGTCCGTCCAGGTCGCGTCCCTTCGGCTTGGTGGCAAAACGGCGGCGTACGTGTCCGCCGTCGGTCCAGGAGCGGTTGAACGTTCCAGGGAAATCCTTGGGATACGGGTGAAGGTTCAACCGGATGGTGTCGCCCAGGGTGTTGCCGAGGGCCAGGATCCGGACCCGGGCGGCAAGCCGGCAGGTGGCGAGGTTGTTGAGTGTTGGGCCGAGGTCAGGAAGGCTTCCGGAGATGCGCCCGCGCTTGCCTGGGCCGTAGGCGTGCTGTGTGAGCATGGCGCGGAAGGCGGCGTCTGCGGGGAGCGGGGTGGGGTGTTCCAGATGGTGGTGGTCGAAGAACTGGTTGTAGTCCCCGGCGTGCTCCAGGACGAGCTGTGCGGGCCCAATGCCATGACCTGTGAGGAAGGGGGCGAGTTGTGCGTTCTGCCCGAGTGGTTGATGGGGATCGAATAGGTTCCACTCGGCGGATGGGTCGGCCAGCCACTTGGTCGCTGGGGCCAAGGGAGTCTTCTCGAGGACCCAGGCGTGCCACTGCTCTGGGGTCCTCGGGTAGTGGCCTGAGGCGTAGCAGATGGCGATCAAGTATTCGATGAGGGCCACGGCCTCGCCGGGAGTTGCTGCGCTCACAGCCTGGTAGTTGTCGGCTTCTGCTAACGCCGCGGTGAGGCTGATCTTGGTGCAGGTGCCCGAGCGTGTCAGTACTGGGGTGCATGCTTCCGAGCGTGGGTCCCACCGGAGCTCGGTCAGTGCTGCCGGACCTGTGACGGATGGAGTCAACGTGTACCTCCTTCGCTACGGTAAGCGGCTGGCGACGCACTGTACTACAAGCTGGAGATCGGCATGTTTGAAGGACAAGTTCCGTTAGAAACAGTCAAGTTGGTGTGGGGGAAGACTGATAGGTTCGGCCTGGTTCGGCGTCGCGGCGGGCCTGCCTGGAATCCGCTTCTGGCGCATCTGCTGGACGTCGCAGCAGCTACCGGAGAGCTCTGGGACCGCTACCTCGCCCCCACGGTCACGAGGAGACTCACCGAGGCATTTGGTAGTAGTGACGAGAAGAGCACCCGGATAGCAGTCATGTTTCTCGCTGGCCTTCACGACCTGGGCAAAGCATCAACTTGCTTTCAACGTGGGTTCGTTGGAGGCAAAGTCACTTCAAAGGACAAGCAAGCCTGGGAGGAACAGGCACGAGCTGCTCACGTGCCGCTGGGCAGCGTGCCGGACGCCGCCCCATGGGCGCGGCATGAGCACATCACCGCGGCGATCCTGCCGCGCGCATTGGGGTGCACCTGCCCGGACTGCGGCGGTTCTGGCAGGCCCCTTGAAGGGTTGCATACGGCAGCGTTCCTTTTGGGCGGGCACCATGGGCACGTTCCCAACCGGAGCAAGGTCAAGCGCGCCAGAAGGGCTGCGGCCTACCAGGCCTGGGGCCCTGTCCATGCCGTCCTCGTCCAGGAGGTTGCGAGGCAGTTGGGATACGTGGACGCAGCGGAATGCTTGATCCGACCGGAGGGTCCGGCAGCGCTTGGCCTCTTCCCAGGCCTTGTGGTGCTTGCGGATTGGATCGCTTCGAATGAGGAGCGGTTCGATTACCGAGACAGGGAGCTGTCGCCGTCACAATGGTGGGAGGATGCTCAGAAGGACGCTGCCGAAGCTGTCACCTCACTGCGCCTGAAGCGGTGGAGCCCTGTCCCGGTCTCGTGGCAGCAGATCTGGCCAGGGACTGAGCCGCGGCCTCTCCAGAAGGCGGCCATGGAGTTGCTTCCGGATCAGGGGCCCTCCCTGGTCTTCATCGAGGCTGGCACTGGTTCCGGCAAGACGCGGCTTGCTCTGTGGTGCGCTTACCACCTCGCCTGCACCAATGGGTACACAGGCTTCTACATGGCGATGCCCACACGGGCTGCTTCCAACCAGAGGGCAAGGGAACTCGCCAAATTCGTCGATGCCGTTCGAGGCACGGCTGATCGAGCCAACCTTGCCGTGGTGCACAGCACAGCCCTGGCTGCCACAGTTGTCCGGGACCTCCTCCAACCGGCTATGACCGAGCTTGGCCTTTCTACTGCGCGGACGGTGGAGCTGCCTGACAAGGTAGTTCTGGACCCCTGGTACCTACGACGTTGCCTGGGGCTCGTAGCCACGTTCGGTATCGGCACCATCGACCAGGTCATGCTTGCTGCGCAGAAGTCGGGGCTTTGGTTCCTGCGCCTGCTCGGGGTTGCCGGAAAAACGGTGATCGTCGATGAGGCACACGCCTACGAGCTGTATCAGCGAGGCCTTCTCAGAGCCTTGGTGAGCTGGCTGGCCGATGCCGGAGCATCGGTGGTCGTCCTCTCCGCCACCTTGTCGGCCGAAGTCCGGGCAGCTCTCACCGAAGCCTGGTGCCAAGGCCATGGCACGTCCGTCAAGGACACCAAGGCGCAGGGGCCAATCTCGATCATCGACAAACATGGGACAGTCCGGAGAGGGGGCGCGGCATCAGCTCCGACCGAACAGCGGACCCATCTGGACCTGCAACCCGACCCTGGTCCCGAAGCCCTCGCTTGTGCACTCCTGGCTGAGGGACGCGAGGGCGGAACCATCGCCGTGATTCGTAACCGCGTGCTGGCTGCCACAGAACTGTACGAGCATGCCGTAAAACAGGCACAGGAAGCAGGGTGGAGCGAGAGTGAGATCGTCCTTGCTCACGGGCGAATGATGCCGCGTGATATTCGGTTCACCGAGGACCGCCTCGTTCGGTTGATGGGACCGGCCGAGGACCGAAACCGGGTAAACCCTGAACGTCCGGAACGCCTGCTCGTCATCGGTACCCAGATACTCGAGCAATCGCTCGATCTGGACTTCGACCGTTTGTACTCCGATCTGGCCCCCATGGACCTGCTCATCCATCGTCTCGGTCGGCTGCACCGCCATGAAGTCAACGCCCCTCAACGAGAGCAGGAGTTCACCCAGGCCCGGATGACTGTCTGGTGGACTGTGGACAGCAACGGCCTTCCACTCGTCGAACCCCCAGACCGCCTAGAGGGGCGTTCGGTGGGTAACGACGACGGCCTCGTCTATGCACCGTACGTTCTGGCTGCGACCTGGCAAAGCATCAGAAAGCGAAGAGGGCCTGACGGAACACTTCGTATGCGCACTCCTGCTGACAGAGGGGGTCTCATCGAGTCCGTGTATGGGCCGTGCCAGGCTGCGGAAGGGGGGATCGGTCAGCTCTTGTATCGTACGTGGGAGGAGTGGCAGCGGCAGTTGGACTCGGAAAAGTCCCATGCGAGTACTCGTCCGCTCTGGCCCTACCGTGACTCCGGTGGACCTGTAGGTATCCATGAGATCGCATCCGGTGTGGCGCACGGTAACGGCGATGGCGACGGAGTTGAAGGGATCGCCGCCCGTTCCCGGACCGGTGATCCTTCCATCAATGTCATTGCCCTTTACCGGCAAGTGGACGGCAAACTCACCTACGACGCAGACGGACAACGCAGCGCGGTTCTGAATAATCCGTCCAGCCCAGCGGCCCGTCATCTCCAGCAGCAGGACATGCTCGACAATACTCTGGCCATTCCGGCACGGTGGTTTAAGGGCAAGAGAGGCCTGCCCCGGCCCGAGACGTGGCCAACGTTCACATTCCCGGCGTTGTGGAAGAAACACGTTGTCATCCTCGCTCCGGACGGCACCTGCACGAGTGGACCTGTCGGACTGATCACCTACTCTCCCGAAACCGGGCTGGCCAGGTTGTAGGGTGATGCGCGCTCCGCGAACGCACAGCCGTTAGCGGTGTTCGGCAGCGGAGATGGGCCAGAGGTACACCTGGACTCGACCGTGCCCCGCACCGCGGGGAAGAGAAACCAACCGCCCCCGGCCTCTCCGCCGGTGGGCGGTTCTCTGTGCCCCCGGCTACGGTCGGCTGCTTCATCCCGCCACGAAGAAGTGACCACCGTCACCCACTGCCGGAGAGCTCCCATGCCCACGTTGCTCGCGGACGGCGTACCCGAGGTGCATCTATCCCCCTCCCCCGACCGCATGCTGCTCGTCGACCCCCGCCTCTCCTCCGCACGCGCGCTCACAGCCGCGCGCGAAGCCGTGCGCGCCGCGCGGCTAGGCATGCCAAAGGTCACCGGTGCCAGCGCGAGGGCGATGCAGCCGTTGTACTGGCGCGGCTTTTTCGGGATCTTCTGGCCGGACCGGGCTGTGTGGTACCAGGACCACGGCACTTCCCCGTTCACGAAGTACGCCCTGGCTGGCCGGACCGTGCCGATGTGGGTGGACGATCCGAGCGGTCAGGAACGGCAGCGGAACTCCAGGGCTCGGGTCCGTACGACCGAGGATGGCCGGATGCAGGTGCTGATCTTTCGCCGTGCGGCGCCTATCGGGCAGCGCAGGAAGAAGTACAAGGTCGACCGCATGACGGGCGTCCGATCCCTCGTCGGTGATGCGCCCGCGTCATATCCGGGTGCGCCAGGCCGGATCAGTGCACGTGGCGGTGACGGCCGTATCAGCAGCGGGAATGGTGGTGTGCGCTGGCGGCATCCCGGGGTGCAGGCGCGTGGGTTCCTGAATCCGGCGATCGCGCATGCAGCACGCGGGGTGGGGTTGATTCCGGTGCGGGTGTATGTGGCGGACAGGGCCTGGCGTGGCTTGGTGCGTCCGGCTGGCGGTGAAGTGGAGATGATCGGGATGGGTGGGGTCTGAGATGTATGTGACGAAGGTGAAGACGCTGGGTGTGGAGGCGCTCAAGGCAGCCTTCGACGAGCGGTATCCGGTGCCGGAGTTTCGTGGGTTGAAGTGTTCGCTGGAGTATCCGGTGTCGTCGGCTTCGTACCCGGAGGTGTGGGTGCGGTACTCGGACACCGGGCAGCTTCAGCGTGCCGGTGTCGCGCATGTCGAGGTAACGGGGCTGGACGGGAGTGGGGTAGCGGCGGCGCCGTATACGCGGTGGCGGTTCGCCGGGACGTTGGAGTACGTCGTGGTGGCGCTGTCGTCGCTGGAGCGGGACCGGATCTTCGATGAGCTGGTGAAGACGATTGCGTTCGGCAATGAGGATCCGGTGCTGGGCCGGTTCAAGAAGGTCATCGAGGAGAACGACTTCATCGCCGCGACCGCCAACCTCGATCAACTGTCCTCGCTCGGTGAGTCGGCGGCTCCCGGTACGCCGTGGGGTACGGATGAGGTGGTGTACGAGCGTTCGCTGCAGCTGGATGTGATCGGGGAGTTCGTGCCGGATCCGCGCAGGAGTGAGCTGGTGCCGCTCAGCAGGATCGTGGTGCGACCGGAGGCCGACCTGTCCGGGCGGATCGGGGGCTCGCAGGGCTGGTTGTAGGGGTAGGGGCTGCTGTCTGCGTTCTTCCCGGTGGGACGAAGCGGTGAGTGAACCGCTTCGTCAATGGGAGGGAAGGGAGCCCTGTGGTCTCCTTCAGCACGTACCAGCCGCCGGGCGTCTATGTCACCGACTCCACGGTGCCGATCGTCTCGTACGGTTCGATTTCCACTTCGACGTTCTCCCGGGCGCTCCGACGTGTGGCAGGACGCTGCGTCTGATCGTGTGAGCTGGGGTTCTTCCTCGCATCTCTGGAGCTGTCGTGATCGTTGCGACACGTTGCAGATGGAGTGGAGGAAGCCTTGCGGGTGTTCCGTGTGCAGTTGCCCTCGGGTGCCGGGTACTGGACGGTGCTGGACGAGGACTTGGCGGTGGTACCGGCGGCGGACGCGTTCTTGCGGTACGTGCGGTTCGGCAGGGATCAGGCGGAGTTGACGACGCGTACGTATGCCGGGCACGTCGCGCTGTACCTGCGCTGGTGCACGCGGACCGGTCGCGACTGGCGGACCGCCGCGCAGGATCTCGGGCTGTTCACCGTGTGGCTGAGGTACGGAACGCCGGAGGCCACCGGCATGGATCGGCCGGTCGCGGGCCGCGGGGTGGTGATGGCCGGGCCGGGGACGCAGCCCCACCGGCAGCCGGCCCGGATCGGGAACGTGCTGACAGGGGTTCGGCAGTTCCTCTTGCACGGCATCACCGCGAAGACCGTGCCGTCGGAGGTGCTGGTCCAGCTCTATGAGGTGGCCGAGGACTGGGACCTGCCTGAGGAAGCCCGCGGCGAGGGGATGAGCTACCGGCTCAAGGCCCGCCACCGGGTGCAGGTGCCGCGCAAGCGCCGGGACCGGGCCACGGACGCCGAGGCGGTGGCCTTGTTCCTGGCCTGCCGCAACGCCCGGGACCGCTTCATCGTGCTGCTGCTCGCCCGTGCCGGACTGCGCCGCGGCACTGCGGCGGGGCTGCGGCGTGAGGACATGCACTTCATGCCGGACTCGACCGCGCTCGGCTGCCGGGTGGCCGGCTCGCACCTGCACGTGCTGCGGCGGGAGAACGCCAACGGGGCGTGGGCTAAGCGGCAGGAGTCCGCTGCGCCGGGGAAGGCCAAGCCGGTCGACTTCCTGGTGGTGCAGGCCCACGACCAGTATGTGATCGAGCGGATGGCGCTGCCGCACGGGGCGGCGAGCGATTTCGTGCTGGTGAACCTGTTCGCCGATCCGTTGGGCGCCCCGATGAGCCCTGACGGCATCACCGAGCTGCTGGTGCGGCTGTCGAAGCGGGCCGGGCTGTCGCGGATCGTGGCCCCCCATATGCTCAGGCACGCTATGGCCAGCAATGTCGCGGACGCCGGCGGCACCCTGGACGAGGTGGCCGCCCTGCTCGATCACGCGCGGCTGTCCAGCGCTGAGCCGTATCTGCACCCGGATCCAGATCGACTGCGGGAGGCGGTGGACCGGGTGCCCTCGCCGCGCGAGCTGGCGGGAGGGCCCCGGTGACCGCGGCGGTGTCCCTCCCGGCAGTGCCGCCGGCCCCGGGCGCCTCCGAGGAGGAGAAGACCGCGTTCTTGTGGTCGCTGATCGAGCCGGCGTTCTTCAAAGAGGTCGGCTGGGACAGTGATCGGCGCGTCCTGGCCGCGCCGATCGACCACCCCATGCTGGGGATGCGGGCCTGCCCGGTGCCAGGGTGCGACCTGCCGTCGAAGGCCCGCGGTCTGTGCCGCACCTGCCAGGACCAGCACCGCAAGTCGGGACTGCCGCTGAAGGAGTTCATCAAGCTCCCGCGCACCGCGCCGCGCGCCGTGCCTGGCCAGTGCCGGGTCGACGGATGTGAGCGGACCTGGATCAACTCCCGCAAGCAGCCGCTGTGTCGGTCGCACTGGTACCAGTACAAGCAGTTCGGTTGCACGTTGACGGAATTCCTCGCCGACCCAGCAGCGCGGGCATTGCCGGGCTTCGGCGACTGCGGCGTGCTCGCCTGCACTCGCCAGGCCGTCACCACCGTGGGCCACCGGCTCTGTCATCCGCACGGCAAGCAGCTCAACAACCTCCGCAAGGAGGGTCCCGTCGACGAGCAGCTATGGCTGCGGACCGCGCCATCGGGCTGCAACGGCGCCGAGATCAGCTTCCGGGGCTTGCCGGACCTGGTCGTCGCGCAGCTGCTGTTCGGCTTGCGGCACCGCTGCCGGCGGGGTGCGAAGACCGACGTGGGAGGGGTGCGCTCGCTCATCGACCGCACGGTCCGCCCCTCGCGGGCGGGCCGCCTGGAGGACGTTCCCAGGCCGGAGTCGAACGGCACCGCGGTGATCCTGCTCAACCGCCTGACCGCCTACGCGCTGCGGGCCTTCAAGACCCCGGAGGGCGAGTACGGCAAGGACACCTGGGACCTGGCGGTCTTCGGGCACCGCGGCTCGGTGGAGTTCACCGCCATCCGGCAGCCGTGGCTGAAGGAGGCCGCGAAACGCTGGGCCCGTGACTACCTGACCCGCACCCGATCCCGCAGCACCTCCTCCCACGCCCGCCAGCACCTGACCGGGCTGGCCTTCCTGTCGCGGACTCTGCACGCCCGCCCGGACCATGGCACGGACACGACGGCGCTGGGGCGGGCGGACATCGAGAACTACCTGAACCGGATGACGTTCCTGGAGGCCAACGGCCGCGTCGCCGCAACCACCCGCACCTGCTACGTGCGGGCGACCCGCAACGTGCTGCGGCAGTCCCGCGTGATGGGCCTGACCAGGGTCGACGGCCCCATGGCCGGACTGCCCGACGACTTCGTGATCACCCGGCACGACGTTCCGAAAATGCCGGAGCTGTCGGAGGAAGGCCAGGATCTGCCGCCGGAGGTGATGCGGCAACTCTGCACTCACCTGGACCTGTTCGAAGAGATGACCTGCCGCGAAATCCGCATCGCGCAGGAGCTGATGATGGACACCGGCCGACGCCCCGAGGAGATCTGCAAGCTGGAATACCACTGCCTGAACCGGGACCGGCAGGGCAAGCCCGTCCTCGTCTACAACAACTGGAAGGAGCAGCGGATCCGGCGTGAGCTGCCGGTCCACGAACCCACCGCCCAGCTGGTCCGCGAGCAGCAAGAACGTGTCCGTCTCCTCTTCCCGGACCGGCCGCTGTCCGAGCTGGTCCTGCTGCCGTCGTCGGTGATGAACCAGCTGGGGAACAAGGGCATCGACGCCAACCACTTCAGCGCGGTCCACCGCGAATGGGTCACCACCCTGCCGGAGTTCCGCCTGGACGACGGCACCGTCTTCGACAAGGAGAGGATCTTCCCCTATGCCTACCGGCACTCCTTCGCCCAGCGTCACGCGGACGCCGGCATCCCCATCGAGGTCCTCTCGCCGTTGATGGATCACGACTCCTACCAGTCGACCCGCTGCTACTACCGGGTCAAGGAAGTACGCCTGCGCGAGGCCGTCGACAAGGTCACCGCCATGCAGTTCGACCGCCACGGACAGCGCGTCTGGGGAGCGGTCACCACCTTGCTGGACGCGGAACGCACCCGCCTGGCGATCGGCTCGGTGCAGGTCCCCTTCGGCACCTGCTCCGAGCCCTCCAACGTCGCCGCCGGAGGCGGCGCCTGCCCCTTGCGGTTCCGCTGCGTGGGCTGCGACCACTTCTCCACCGACGTCTCCTACCTCCCCGAACTCGGCGCCTACCTCGACGGCCTGCTGCGGCAGCGGGAGAAGCTGCGGTCGATGAATGAGGCCGACGACTGGGCCCGAGCCGAGGCCGCCCCCTCCGACGAGGAGATCGCCCGCATCCGGCGGCTGATCCGTCGCGTCACCGAGGAGGTCGACCAGCTCACCGACGCCGAACGCGCCGAGATCCAGCAGGCCGCCGCCATGGTCCGCAAGACCCGCCAGGGCTTCCTCGGCATGCCCCGCATCCCCCAGCCCCTGCCCGACCTACGACCGGAGCGACCCGCATGACCCCGACCGACCCCGCCGTCCAGGCGATGCTGGAAGGCCGGCGAGCCGACACCGGCCGACGCCGCAACCGCGTGCTCGCCGTCCTGGCTGAGGCCGCGAAGGACGGCTCCGAGGTCAGCGTCGCGGCGATCGCACGCCGCGCGGGCGTCGACCGCACCTTCCTCTACCGCCACCGCGACCTGCTCGGCCAGGTCCACGCGCAGGCCGCCGAGCCGCCCACGATCCCCAGCGGCCGGGGCCCGGCCGTCAGCCGGGCCTCGCTCCAAGCCGACTTGGCGGCCGCCGACGCCCGCACCGCCCGCCTCGCCGCCCAGATCCGCTGCCTCGAAGCCCGCCTCAGCGAGGTCCTGGGCGAGCAGGTCTGGCGCGAGTCCGGCGTCGGCGGCCCTGACGACACCGAACAGCTCCAGGCCCGCATCACCACCCTCGAACAGCAGGTCGTCGACCTCGAACTCAAGCTCCAGGACCGTGACGACGACCTCGCCGCCGCCCGCGCCGCCAACCGCGAGCTCATGGCTCAGCTCAATCGTGACCCTCGGCGAGAGGGATGAAAGCCACAGGTCAGGAACTTCTTCGCGACTCTTGAAGTAAAAGGACGCCTAGGCGTGTGACTTGAATTGCTCCGTGGTGTCGATCTGTCAGCGATATGTGGAGTCTGTGTGGTGGGCAACACCGCGCCAGGGCGTAGCCCGTGGTGGCGATATTGCTAGTTCGCCTCCAGCGGCTTCAGCATGTTCCATTCGGACAGGGGGCGGTCCGCTGTGACGACGGTGTCCGTGTGGGCTGGTCCGTCGGCGATGGAGATCAGCCGGTAGCCGTCCTTGTGGAGGACCCAGTACTGACTCACCCCGTTCTTATGCTGCTGGTCCGGCACAGGAATAATCCCCACAATCCGCTTGATTCCGGAGAGGGATTGCCATTCGGACAGGGGGCGGTCCGCTGTGACGACGGTGTCCGTGTGGGCTGGTCCGTCGGCGATGGAGATCAGCCGGTAGCCGTCCTTGTGGAGGACCCAGTACTGACTCACCCCGTTCTTATGCTGCTGGTCCGGCACAGGAAGGAAAGCCTGGATCTGGGCGATGCCCGCAAGTGATGACCACTCGGCCAGCGCGCGGTCCTCGCCCACCAGGACGTCCTGGCCGTCGGCGGTGTCCGGGAAGGAGACCAACCGGTACTGCAGCTTCGGGTCCTCGTGGAACAGCCAGTACTGGCTGGCACCGTCGATGTTCTGCTTGTCGGGCACCGGAAGCAGCGGGCCCAGGCGGGTGATGCCAGCCAGCGACGGCATCTGCGAGGCTGGCTTGTCGTTCTCCACGATGAAGTCGGTGTGTGCGCCATTGTGCACGATGGCGACCCGACGCGCCTTAACCCGTCCGTCAAGGTTATGGAGCATCAGATACGGGGTGACGGTATTGTCACCTGCTTTGGCGAACGCTTTGTTCATTTGAATGGCCGCTGGACCCATGATGGCGACGCCAACGGCCACGGCAACCATCCTTTCCACCATATTTGCCACGATTGGCCTCCCTTGCTGGTGTCTCTTCCAAGACACACCGCGTTCGAGTGTCAGCGAGCACGTGCAGGGACCCAGCTGGCTATGACCAGCCCGAAGCCAGCCAGATCGCGCATGCGCTCGCGAGGCCCGTACCTCTCAACCCAGGAGCAAGGGCCCTGTTGGATGCACGATCCCCCGCTGCATTCACGGCAACCCGCCGACCACTCGAATGACCGAGGGCGAAACGATCCGCCCATGCCCATTCGAGTGCGACCGACCGGCTGAACGACCTGAGGTGAGCCGTCCCTCGCGTCCGGGTGAATCGTCGAGTGCGTCCGTGCACCACAGGTGTTGCACCCGTTATGGTTGTCTCTACCGCTTCTGAGCTGCGTGAACTCGAACCGCACGCTTGCGGCGCCCCGGAGAAGCTGCGGTGACTGTGATCGGTCCGGCCCAGGGGTATCAGACCTTCAGCGAGATCGTCACCGCCTTTGCGGGGCAGGACACCAGGCTCACGCAGCAGGGCATCTACCTCACGTCGGTGCCCGGGCCGCCGGCCATTACCGCTCCTGAGGTACGCAAGATCAATGGCACGCAGCTCGAGGCAGGCAAGGACTACCAGCTGGTCTCCACGACGGAGCGAGGTGGCCCGGAGTCCTTCACGCTGCTGCGGCGTCTGAGCGTGGACCCGAAGGACCTGACCCAGCCCTCCCCCAATGGCCTGGTCGACGGTGAACAGGTCCGCATCACGTACCGGTTCACTGATGCCACGTACTACACGCCGCGGCTGCTGGACGACTTCATGCAACTGCAGTCGCTGTACGGGCAGGCCATGGTCTCCGCGGCGCCCGACTCGCCGACCGCTTCTCAGGTGCACTCTCCTCTAACGTTCGCGGCGCAGATGGCACTAGAGAACGGAGCTTCGGACATTCTGTGTCTGGCGACGAATCCGGCTGACGGCAAGTCGGTGCGTGAGCAGCTGACGGCGGCCTACCGGAAGCTCGAGGGCGATCACCGGGCGATGCTGCTGGTGCCGCTGTTCGTCGGGGCGAAGGTGTCCACCGAGGTGCAGTTGCTGGTGCAGGACGCGAAGAAGCATGTGGAGTCCCAGGCGGATGCCGGGTTCGGCAGGATCGCGTTCCTGGGGGTGGCCAGTGACTACGACGACGCGATCCCTCATGAGCAGATCGCGATCAATGCCTCGTCCAAGCGGGTGGTGATCGCCTACCCGAACCGCGTCAACGCCTACAACTCCAACCTGGCCTCGGCAGCGCAGGTCGACGGCTACTTCATGGCCGCCGCGCAGGCCGGATGTCTGGCCCGCAGCGCCGTCAACCGGGGGCTGACCAAGCAGCCGGTGGCGTCCTTCAACGGCATTCCGGCCGGGACTCTGCACAAGATGACCGCCAGCTACAAGAACACGCTGAGCAAGAGCGGCGTATCGGTCGCGGAGATTGACCGGAGCAACAAGCTGACTGTGCGGCACGGGGTCACGACCGACATGTCGTCGCTCTACACCCGTGAGATCTCGCTGGTGCGCATTGGGGACGTACTGTTCCAGCTCGTCCAGGACGGCATGGACTCGTCCAACCTGATCGGGCAGTCCATCGACGCCGACATGACCGTGCGGGTGAAGTCGGCGCTGGCAGGGATTTTGGAAACGGCGGTCACGGACGGGGTGATTGTCTCCTACGGCAACCTCACCGTCCGGCAGCAGGGTCTGCCGGCAGGTGACCCATCGGTCATCGAGTGCAGCTTCGTCTACCGCCCTGCGATCCCGCTCAACTACATCACCGTCACGTTCGCGATCGACAGCTCCTCCGGCGACATCCGCGTCACCGATCAGGCATAACCCCCACATCACGACAGGGAAGGAATCACAGTGCCCAACGGTCGCGTCAGAGTCGTCGGAAGCGGCTACAGCGCCTTCGAATACGACAACAAGCCCATTGCCTTCCTCGAGGGTGTGCAGGACTCAGGCCAACGTGCGTTCAGCGACTCCGGGCAGCCCTACCAGTTCATCCACCCTCTCGGTTCCCGTACTCCGGTGGAGATCGCCACCTCCCGGGTCCTGCAGGGCGGCACCCTGCAGTTGACGATCCGTGAGCTGTGGGACAAGGCGATCTGGGAACAGCTTGCCGGGCTGGCGGGGACCCACAATGTGGTGGAGATCTTCGACAAGCTGTCCCGTACGCCGAACTACGTGACGTGCCGGACGGTCATCAAGCCCGCGGGCACGGAGAACAACCCGGCCGCATGGCGCGGGAAGATCTACCACTCCTGCACGGTGGTCGACATCAACGACGGTGACACCATCACGGTCGGCGCGCTCTCGGTGGCCAAGGGCATCACCGTCGCTTACACGCACAGCACCCCCCTGTCGAAGCGATAGCGGTACCGGTCCCCGGGGCTGCTTGCTTCGGGGACCGGCCGCGAGCCGTCCCTGTCCTGCCCGCCCGGACCCGAGCGAAGCAACGACCGTCCTGCCTACCTCGCCGGGAGCCACCGTGACCGCCAGCCCCGAAACCCCCACCGGCTTTGCCACCTACGACCCCGAACAGCTGCGCCCTGCCGCCGCCACGGACGAGGGCACGAAGAGCGAGACGCTGACCGGCCCGGACGGCAAGGAACTCCCGAGCTTCGACGAGCGCTACCGCGAGCCGTTCAAGGGCCTGCTGTACCTGGGTGCCCTCACCGACACCTTCGAATGGCTCGGGCACACCTTCACCATCCGCACCCTGCGCGACGATGAAAAGCTCGCCATCTCCACGGCCATCAAGCCGTACCAGGACACTCCCGGCGAGCAGCTCGCCTACATGATTGCCGTTGTCTCGCTCGCCACGACGTCGGTCGACGGGGAGGAACTCCCCTCCCCCATCGGCAAGGCATCTTCGGTCGGCGACTGGGCGCGCCAGCGGTTCGACTATGTGAAGGCGAACTGGTTCGGCTACACGACCGCTGCGGTCTTCGAGCGCTACCTCATCCTCGAGGACACCGCTGCGAATGTCGTGGAGGCCATGGGAAAAGCATCGGGCTCGGCCGCGTAGCGCCCTGGCTCGAACGCCAGCTGCGCCTGGCGGAGCGGCGGGGGCTGCTGAGCGGGCCGAGTCTGTCGGAGGTGCAGGCGGCTGGGGTGGGGATCCTGGAGTACGCGGATGGTCTGCGTCGGCAGGAGGAGCGGGCTGATTCGCTGCGGCTGGCTCTGGTGGCTTCCGGTGCCTCGGTGCGGAAGATCTTCTTCGAGGAGTTCGCGGAGGAGGATGGGGGACAGGGTTCTCCGGTGGACGCTGAGGAGGACTTCGACCCGGACGCGGACTTCGACTACTCGGCAGTGGCTTGGGAGGGGTCGCCGAGTAGTTCGGAGTGGGACAGGATGCAAGAGCTTCTGGCGGACTCCACGGTCGCGGTCACGGGTACCGATGGGGCAGAGGCCGGGCCGCAGGGCGCGTTGCCGGCCGGATCTGCCGATACCGAGGACGAGTTCGATGCGGAGTGGCTGTGAGTCAGCCCATGTCCTTGATGTCCTTCGCGCAGGCCACTTCTATCTCGTTGGTCATACCGAGGATGGCTTGCTGGCCGTCTCCATTGGAGTCGCTCGAGACCCGGGGGTCGCCGAGGAACATGGGGTAGACGTGCTGTGCGGGCACATCGAAGTCGTTCACAAGCCGTGCCAGGGCTTGATTGTCTTCGTCTGCCAGGGTCTTGAAGTATTTCCTCTTGGCCTGGAGGGCCTGCACAACATCGGCGGCGCATTGCTTTGCAGGTGAGAGCTCCTCGTCCGACTGGCCCGGTTCCCCGTCCCTGGCTGCCGCTGGCGGCTTCTGGCCTTCCTTGAGGATGCTTCCTTGATCTCCCTGCCCCGATGAAGAGCAGCCGACCAGGAACACCACAGCCACCACGACCCCTGCGACGACGCGCACCCCAACCCCTTTGCTGGAACTCTCCCTGGCATGCAGGGAGGTGACGGGCAATCAGTCTGCCAAGTAATGGTCATGATTCTTACATGACATCACTCGGCGTTGACCATGCGGTACGCCCCGTTCAACGGCCGAAGCGCAGTACCAACCGAGCGGGCTTCCTGCGCGGTGACGGATGTCGACCCCGTCCTGCGCGCGGCCTAAGTGACGAAGCGTGGTAGTCGGTGCATAGGAGAGGGCAGCGTGTCGGCAGGTGACGGGTCCTTCGAGGACATCTTCCGGGCAGTTCTGCGTGATCCGAGGGCCTCGCAGGCCATGCAGCGGGTACTGCGAGAGGGGGTGAACGCGGGACTGCACCGTACTCAGACCTACACTCCTGCGGCCGATGAACGTATGCGCGCGCAGGCGGCTCGGCAGTCGATGCCGCCGACCACTGCGCAGCCGTCCGGGGGTGGTGACGCGATGGACGTCCCTTCCTCTCAGTGGGCGGGCCAGGCCGCGCAGTCGTTGGTCGATGGCTCCGCGGGCCCGTCGACGGCACAGGGAGCAGCGGTGAATGGCGCGGCGCCGACGGTGGGGCCCGGGGGGGGCGGCTGACGTACGTGCCTCGGGGCGAGGACGGCAACGGTGGTGCGCCTGCTGCTCCGTATGGAGGGGATTGGGGTGGTTCCCGGTTCGGCCAGTCCGGCTGGGGGGCTGTTGTGAATCATGCGCTGATGCAGATGAACACGGGGCGTTCAGCCATGGGCCGGTGGGTGTTCGGGAACCTTCCGCAGTGGGGTGGCCAGGTTGGCGCGATGATCGGTGGCAGGGCCGGTGCCGGGGGAAACGGCGGTGGCCAGGGTGTGGGATCTGGTTCCGCGCCTTCGCCGGACGAGGGCGGCGAAGGCAGTGGCGGCCTTGTGCACTTGGGCGTAGGGCCTGCTGCTCGTGGTGCTGTGGCTGGCGGGCGGGCCTTGCTGGGCGGTGCTGGTGCAGGTGGTGCTTTGCGGGCCGGTGCGGGTGCTGCGATGCGGTTGTCGCCGTGGGGGATGGCGGCTGGTGCCGCGTTGTCCTTGGCCACCAAGCTTCCTGCCGAGATTCGTTCTCAGCGGGACAAGAACGCTTTCTACCAGTCGATTGAAGGCGGGTCGAACGTTTCCAAGTTCTCGGACCGGTTCTCCGAGGAGGTGTACCGGTGGTCGACTCTTGGTGTTTTCTCCTCGAGTGAGGCCCGGAAGGTCTTCAAGGGAGTGACGGAACTCGGGTATCACGACGAGCGGGAGGCCGACGGCCCGTCCCGCCAGGATGCGTTGAACTTTTCCTATCACGGAAAGACGTCGTACGGAGCCAGCGTGGACGAGTCGCTGGAGATGCTGAGCCGGTTGGCGAAAGAGTCGACGACGAGCCTGGACAAGGTGTCCGGGGCGTTGAAGGATGTTTCCGATTCTGCGGGCAAGGCGGGTATCAACGCGGAGAAGGCGCGCAAGGGGTTCGGCGAGCTGTATTCCGCCGCGCTGGCCAATGGTTCGACCGGCGATACGGCGGCTGGTGAGGCGAAGAACCTCCAGCAGTGGAAGAACAGTATGGGGAAGCGGGTCGAGGACACGGACTTCTCGGGCCGTCTGTCCAAGGACATGAGTTATCTGTACGCCCAGGAAGCCGGGATGACGGTGGGCAAGTGGCGGAACCTTTCGAAGGATGACAAGGCCAAGTGGCGGTCGAAGTTCGACAAGAGCACGCTGAGCACCGTCGTCTCCCCGAAGATGCAGCAGGCGATCCGGGACCGGGTGAAGGAGGCCGGCGGCTGGGAGAAGGTTCAGAAGGAAGGCAAGAAGGAGGAGCTGGCCGAGTGGCTTCGTGGCGAGTATGGAGACCAGGTGGATGCCGTCACGGAGATCCTGAAGGCGTTCTCCGGCGTGAAGTTCAAGACTGACATCGATGCCATGACCTACATCATCGATCAGGTCATGGGAAATACCGAGGAAAAGGCGGCGAAGGACGACAAGAAGAAGACCAACAAGAAGGTCGGTGTCGGCAAGAACGACAAGATAGACGACTCGTGGGTGGCCTCGGTCGACAAGATGCACGACAACACGACCTATGGAATGGCCTACGACCCGAAGAAGCTCAAGAAATCCAAGGCAGCCGATTCCTACAAGAAGTGAAGCAAGGACACCGGCCGGGTCGATCCTGTTGTGCACGATCTGCTGCAGAAGATGCCCGGCGGTGATGCGGACAAGGTGAAGATTCGTATCGATGGCAAGACCATGTCGCTGTCCGATGCCATCAGCGATCACATGGACGAACTTGCTTCCGGAAAGGCCACCGTCGTCTCCGGTTCGAAGGATCTTGAGGGGAAGAACATCTACGACATCGTCGGCGGGCGCGGTGTCACGATCGATCGTGAAGGCGACATCAGAGGGAAGAACGGAGACAAGCTTCGCAAGGAAGCCAAGAAGTACAACGAGTCGGAGAAGTTCAAGAACGACAGCAAGTCCTCGTCGAAGGAGCACGCCGCGACGCAGTCGTCCTTCGCGCGCCAGACGGCCGCCGTTGGGCCGGGTTCCCAGAAGGTGGTGCTGGAACTGTCGGCAGACGCGAAGCGCATGCTGACAGTTCTGAACAACACGGGCACCGAAGGGGCGGCCGGCCAGGGCGCGGCGAACCAGTCCCCGTACAGCGACAACCCGACTCGCTCGGCCTGAGGGGAGACCGGTCATGGGGATGGCGACTCTGGGGTTCCCGGGCGGGCCTGAAATTGTGTTCCGGGTCGATCCGACGGAGGTGAAGCGGTCGTACGAGATCCATACCGCTGTCATCGACACCGTGGGCGGCCGGGTGGTTCAGGTCACGGGGGCCACGCTCACGGATATTGAGGTCACTGGATATCTGGGGCAGCTGCGTGCTCTGGGAGAGCGGGGCGAGTCCTGGCGGCTGGCGGAGGCGTTTCTCGCGCAGGTGCGGGCGATGTTCGATCATCAGGCCGCCGACGCGACGGAGATGGGCAAGATGCGTAATCCGGCGGTGTTCAACTACCCGCCGCGTGGGTGGCGTGTGCCGGTCTATCTCAAAGCCGTCTCGGAGCTGGATTCCGGTGCGGTGGTGCACCATGCGACGGGCAAGTTCTCGCACGGGTACCGGCTGGTTCTCTTCCCCGTTCAGGACGGGGACGGCGATCTGCTGACCCTTGGCTCTTCGTACGGGGACGAGGCTCAGGCGCGGGCCAAGGCGATCAATGACTACATCGCACGCATCTCGGACGGTGTCGGTTGGAAGCCCAGCCAGTACAACGGCGGCAATACTGAGAAGTTCGAGGATGGGAAGGACGCGCAGAAGGACAAGGGCAAGGGCAGCAAGGACAAGGACGCAGAGAAGAGCAAGGAGAAGGGCCGTGGCTGACGGTTACTGGGGTTCCGATGTGCCGGTGTCGATGCCGCAGCCGCTGGACCCGGAGGCACGGTCGCTGGTGCCGATGAGTGGCTTCACCATGACCGAGCACGGCTTCTTCTTCGACCTGAACGAGGCCGATCACGAGCGTCTGGCGACCCCGACGTTCCGCCCCTACGATCCGTCCGTGCCGGTGGTCGACCATGCCACATTGCCGGTGAACGCGTGGGATCGCGACGACATCAACGGTGGCCGGTGATCCGATGGCTGACGTGCGCAAGGGGCTGAACTGCACCCTGTCCTTCCCTTACATGGGTTCCCGGCAGCTGCTGCGGGTGCGGGTCGACCAGATCGACCACGGTGTGCAGATGGTGGCGACCGAGTCGATCGGTCGTAACCGGCGGGCGTTCTATCCGCATACGCTCTCCCCCGCACGGTTCTCGCTGCGGCTGCTGCTGAAGGGGTACCAGGAGCGGAAGGTATTCACCGACTTCATGTCGCTGTACGCCGACTTCGTGATGGACCCGGCGCTCGCGGCGGGGTCGGGGTTCCCGTCGATGACGGTGATGGTGCCGGTGCGCGACTTCCATATCGAGGGCATCCCGTTGAACGGGTTCGAGTGGGGTGACACGGTCGGCGGGATGCTGTGGCGGCCGGTGATCACGTTCGAGACGATCAAGGAGCCTCAGGACAGCCGCCCGTACTACTCCGAGGCGTCGGGGCTGACCAACGACTACCGGTTCTTCTACCCCACCGGTGACCAGCTCGCGGGTGATGCCGCTCCGTCTGGGGGCTATACCCGGATCCTGCCGCACCAGGATCCGGGAACGGGGAAGGGCAAAGACAGCAAGGACAAGCCCAGTCCCCCGAGCCGGGACGAGCACGGTGACTGATGCCGTGACCGGGCACGATCACCGGGTGGTCACGTATGGAGGGCCGGGCACACTCTCGTTGAAAGGCCAAGTGCGTGCGACGATCAGAGAGTGGAAGCGCCTGACCCCTCGATTCTCCGACGTCTGCTGATCGGCTCGCTGGCTGCGCTGGCAGCTGATGCTTCGGTTCAGGCAGCGTGGCTCAATGAGCACGGCGTCATGATGGACGAGCTTGCCTTGGACTTCGACCATGCGTTTCGCATGGTCGCGAGGCTGGTCGAGCAACAGCAGATCGGCGAGCACACCGTGACGAGCTTGCACAGGGTCGATGCGCTGCTCATGGAAATGAGCGGCCCAGAGCACGCCGAGTGGTGGACACGCGATGCGCTGTCCAGCGACGAGAGGTGGAGCCAGGTCCGGCGGCTGGCCCGCCAGGTCCTCGTTGACCTGACCGGTAGGTGGGACCATCCTTTGCCGGAGATCCAGGTGATCCGGTAGCCCGGCACGACCTGGTTGGGCACAGCCTGGTTGTGCCGGGGTGGACCGGGCTTTTCTGCCGCTGATTGGTCAGGCGATGCCAGCCCAGAACCGATTGGCGCCACTGTCCATGTTGGCCAGGACCACGGAGCTCGGCAGGGTGCTAGATCCGGGGTTGGTGAACATGCCGAACCGGATGACCTTGTTCAGGCCGAAGACGCCGGGCGGGGCCGGGGAGACGGACTCCGAGACGACCATCATGGGGCCTTCGCCATCCTTGAACTGCAGCATGAACGCGACGTAGTAGACGCCGGCCGAGAGGGTCACCGGATTGCGCAGCGCGAGGGCGGAGGTGGCGCCGCCGGTGTTGAGCACTGCGGGCCATGCACCGGCCAGTTCGCCGGTATCGGCGATCAGCTTGCCGGAGGCGTCGTAGATGCCAGAGTAGCTGCCCGTCTTGAGTTTTCCGCTGTAGCCCGTGACCTGGAATGCGATCTTGCTGATGGAGGTACCGCGTCGCAGGATCACTGCGGTCAGGTAGAGCTTGCCTTGGGCGGGGAAGACGCCGGTGGACATGCCGACGGCGGGGTCGAAGGACCAGGCTTTGAGGCCGTGGTCGTCCGGGAGCCAGATGTTGGGGGCGATGGTTTGTGCTGCGGGGAGTTTGCCCCAGCTGTCGAGGGTGGCGACGCCGTTGTTGGTGCCCTTGTCCGTGGTGGGGATGGCGCCGACGTGGGCGGCGGTGAGGGTCACGGTGCCGGTTTGTTCGTTGACGGAGGTGACGCCGTTGCTGAGGGACGGCAGTTGGGCCGCGGGGACCTTGCCTGAGGTGTCGAGGGTGGCTACACCGCCCGGAGTGCCCTTTTCCATCGCAGTGACGGCACCGACATCCGCAGCACTCAGGACGACCGTTCCGGTCTTGCGGTTGACCGAGGCGACCGCACCGCTGGTGAACCGGCTGTCGGCCTCTGCCTTGGTGTAGGCGTCGACATCGGTCGCGGAGAGCTGGATGTCGCCGGTCTTGCCGTTGACGGACACGACTTCGCCTGCCTGGCCGGCCACGCGGGCGTAGGAGGCGAGGACTTTCCCGATTGTTTCGGCGGTCATCAGGCCGAACTGGCGGTCCGAGAGCAGCACGCTCTCTCCTGCGTCGTACTTCTTGCCGTTGGGGAGGAGGACCCCGGTCAGTCCTTGTTTGATCACGACTTGGAATGACACGACCGTTTCATCTCCCGTAGCTCGTCCGTCAGGGGCTTTCGTCTCTTGGGGAGGGCGGGCTGCGGGTGCACAGCGGTGCGGTCGGGGGCGTGGGGCGGGCCCTGGAAGGGGTGAGGTGTCGGCTTCTTTCTGGGAGGGTCGTGTGCGCGCCCATTTCTTCCGTCCGTTGCTGGATGAGAAGGGCAATTTGATCCGGCAGGCGACGGTGCGGGTGTTGTCGGCCGGGACGAGTGCTCTGTTTGCGGATGTGCTGTACCGGGATGGCTCGTCGGCTGTGCAGTTGCCCAACCCGTTCACGGTTGATGACGGCGTGGTGTCGTTCTATCTGGACCAGCCTGCCCGGGTGCGGATCGGGGCGGTGGTCGATGCCAGTGGCGTGGAGCGGTTCTGGGATGACCTTGATGTGCTGTCCGCTGGTGCGGAGTCCGCGCACAGCGGGGAGGCGGCCGACAGCACGCGGGTGGGGGCGCGTGCACAGGCGTCGGCTGCGCAGGCTGCGGCGTTCGGGGCCGGGGCGGTGGCAACCGGTGTCCAGTCGGTGGCGGCCGGCAGCCAGGCGCTGGCCACGGGTGACGGCGGGACGGCGGTGGGCAGTGCGGCGTCGGCATCCGCGCTGTCCTCGGCCGCGCTGGGGACTTCTGCACTGGCTGCCGGCGAGCACGCGAGTGCGCTGGGTGCGGGTGCGCAGGCGCCGTTCGGTGATTCCACGGCGGTGGGATCCGATGCGGTGTGCACGGGGGCGCGGCAGGTGATGCTCGGCAGTGCGCGGCATTGTGTGGAGGTGCCGGGTGCGCTGGTGCTGGTGTCGCCTTCGGGTGCGCGGTGGGCGGTGGCTGTTGGTGATGACGGTGTGCTGACGGCTCGTCCGGCGGCGGTTCTTGAGCAGACGAGTGGCCGGGGGAACTGATGGCGCGCGCACATCTGTTGCGGTCGATCACCAATGCGCAGGGCGACTTGTTGCGGGGCGCGATGGTGACTATTCGCGAAGCGGGTATGTCGGTGCTGCTGCGGCAGCCCTTGTACAAGAGCGCCACGGGTGACGAGGTGTGGCCGAACCCGCATACGGTTGCGGACGGGATCTTGGATGTGTGGCTGGATGTGCCGCAGCGGGTCAGTGTGCTGGCGCAGGCCGGTGGGTCCTACGACATGCTCGTGTATCTCGATGCTCATCCGGCGCCTGAGCTGACGGTGCGTTCGGCGGAGCCGTTGCTGATTGCCAACACGGCGGTGTCGGGGAATGTGCTGCTGGCTTCGGAGACGCCGGGGCAGGCGGTGTGGGGGCCGGTGCCGTCGGCTTCCGGCATGTCCGCGCGTGTGGTGGCGCTGGAGGAGGGGTTCTCCGCGGTGGGGGATCCGGCGGGCTGGCGGCTGACGGTGCTGGGCGGTTCGGTGCGTTCGTACGCCGAGGATGTGCCGGCGGGTTCGGGTTTTACGCACAGTCTGTATGTGGCCCATGGTGCGTCGGCGGGTGCGCTGACGGTGGAGAGTCCTTCGTTCACGCTGGCCGAGGACGGGTTCGTGCGGTGCTGGGTGAAGACGCGCATGGACGGTGACGCGCTGGTCGTGTCGGTGGTGGATTCCGGTGGTGGGGAGCATGTGCTGGAGGTGGTCACCGGTACGCGTGAGTGGGGCTTGTATCAGTACCGGCTGAGGGCGGGGACGTATCAGTCGCTGCGGCTCAAGTCGGTTGCTGCTGCGCCTTTTGATGCGCAGGCGCCGCATCAGCTGTGGGTGACCGGGGTGCAGGCGGTCTACGGCGGTCAGGTGCCTGCGCATGACCATACGGGGCAGGGCGCGGACAGTGTGCAGCTCGGTCCCCGGGCGCAGGGCAAGGACATGGGTACGGTGGCGGTTGGCGCGGGGAGCGTGGCTGGCGGTGAGGGTTCGGTGGCGGTCGGCCATCAGGCGGCGGCCAGTGGCGGTATGGGGGTGGCCATTGGTGCGAAGACTGCGAACTGGGGCACTCGGTCGGTGGCGGTCGGTGCGGGCGCGCGGGGTACCGGGGCGAGCGGCGACTGGATCGCGGTGGGTGGCGGTGCGCGGGCCGAGGCGTTCAATGCGTTCGCGGTCGGCCCGGATGCCGTTGCCCTGGCGGCGGGGTCTGTCGCGCTGGGGCCCGGGGCCTATACCGGGCAGGGGGCGGAGGGTGCCATGGCGCTGGGCCCGCGTACGCAGGCTTTGGCCCCGGGTTCGGTCGCGGTGGGGGACGGTGCGGTGGCGGGGGCGTCCCATACGGGGTCGGTGGCGATCGGTGCGGGTGTGCAGACCACGGCCCCGCAGCAGATCAAGCTCGGTGGGGACGGGCAGAAGGTGCTCATCACCGGGGACGCCCGGATCAAGGGTGCTGCCACGCTCGGGGCGGATGCCTCGAGCCGGCTGGGGTTCTTCGGCGCGGAGGGCGGCCCCCGGCAGGCGGTCACCGGGGCGAGCGGCAACAATGACGTCCTGCGGCAACTCCTGGCCGCTCTGGCGTCGTTGGGCCTGATCGACAACCAGACCAGTGACGCCACGCCTGTCGATGTGCCTGTCACGGGCCTGATCGACACGTTCCAGCGCACGGACCGCGGTGACGGCACTCTGGGTGTCCCGGACTACTCCCCCGTGCCGTACCAGTACGCCCCTGTCGCCGAGTCTCTGAGCCCGTACCCGACCGCTCCGGCGTGGCGTATCGGCCAGGCCACGGACGCGGACCGCACGATCGGCCTGGCCGCGAAGACCGACGGTCAGGGCCTGGGCCTGCTCAGGAACGCCCGGTCCCTCAACCATGGCCTGGAGGTGCGGGTACGGGCGTCTGCGGTGCAGGGACGGCTCTCGATCGCCTTGCGCCACCCGCTGGATGCTGCCGACGCGGGCAGCTGGGTCACCGCGAGCCTGGACCTGAAGGCCGGTGAAGTGCAGTTGCGGTTGAAGGAGGCTCAGCAAAAGCTCTCCGGTGCCGTCGTCATCGCCCGCAAGGCCTTCGATGCCGCCTCGCTGCTCAAGGCCGACACTGCGTTCACGTTCGCGGCGGCCGTCTTCGGCCAGACGGTCAAGGTGGCCGTGAACGGCGTCTCTCTCGCGGTCTTCACCGACCCGCGCATCCCCAACGCGACCGTCAACACCTGGACCGGTTTCGACGCCTCCACCACCGCATGGCAGTTGCTCTCCTGGACCATGCGAGCCCCCAAGGACGTGCCCTAGTGGACCGCTGCCACCTGCTCTTGCCTATCACCACCGAAACCGGCGATCTGCCTGCCTACGCCTCCTACACCCTCCTTGACCAGAAGACCGGCAACCCCCTCGACGGCCGTGTCTACCTCACCGCCACAGGTGGCAACCCGCAGATCCTGCCCATCCTTGCGACCCCGGCCGTCATCGACTGCTGGGTCGACGAGCCCGCTACCGTAACTGTCCAGGCTGCCCTCCCCCAGGGTCGGTTCGTCCGCGAGAACATCGAGCTGCGCCCCGCCCCCAGTACCGCTGTCCAGTCCGCTGTCCCGCTGCGTATCCGCCCGGCCGACCAGCCTGTGCCTGGGCAGTCTTTACTGGTGGCCGAAAGCCCGGCGGAAGCGGGCCTGCAGGTGCTGGATGCCTTCCGCTATCACCAGCACGAGGGTGACTCCGTCGATACGGTCGTCCTCAACCTCCAGGATCCTTCGGACTGGCAGGAGGGCCAGACGTGGCTCGGTGCCGGCTCCGGGGCTCTTGAATCCGCCGTCGGCCTGGGGCCTGACGGCACGGCTCTCGGTCTGGGGGCGAAGGTCGCCGGGACCGGGGCGACCGCGGTGGGGGTGGAGGCCCGTGCCCAGGACGGTGCCGTGGCGGTCGGCGAACACTCTTCTGCTGCCCGGGCGGCGGTCGCCATCGGCGCCGGGACGACGGCTGCCGACTCGTCGGTGGTCATCGGTGTGTATGCCTCGGCTGGTGGTGAGCAGTCTGTCGTCGTCGGCACTGCCAGTGCAGCCGCCGACCGCGTGGTGGCCGTGGGCCGCGCCCCGGCGGGCCTGCCGGGGCGGGCCGTCGTCCTGGGCCGGGCCACCGCACCATGCGCTGTCGCGATCGGTACCGGGAACCTTGCGGAGGCGGGTGAACTCACGGCGGACACGGTGGCTTTGCAGGGCGACGTCGAGACGACCGCGGCCTGGACCCAGGTCGGCAGCAGTGCTGTTCATGGTGCGTCCCGGGTGGGTTTCTTCGGGGCCACGCCCATGCCGCGGCCCACGGTCACCATCATGGCCGCGAGTGCGGCGGATCCGGCGCAGCAGGTGGCGATTGGGCTGGCGCGGGTGCTGGAGGGGTTGGGGCTGGTGGAGGTGGTGAGTGCTGCGGGGTGAGGTTGGCCTGTCGTAGCGAGGGTTGAGCGATGCCAGGGGCTGCTCATGTTTCCTTACCTCTATGTGGGGTCGAGGGTGAGCGACCAGGCGGTGAGGCAGTCCACCTCGATCAGCCCGGGTCCGGGAATCTCGACCGTGCCCCGGTACGGTCCCAGGGACACGTACTCCAGCTCCTGCTGGTTTCCGCCGTCGGGGGAGCGATGGTGGAGGTGTGCGTAGCCGCTCTTGTGGACGTCGAATCTCGCCTTTGTGGCCGGTCCGCGGTACTGCAGGACGTCAGGGTGCTTGCCATGTGCGGCATTTCTGAGTTCGGCGCAGGTGGTGGACGGTCGGTATCCCAGCTTCCAGCGGAGCAGGCCGGAGCCGCCTCCCGCATGGAGCGTCACGTGGGTGTAGGTCTTGGGGACGACTGCGCGTACGCGCTGGACGGAGTTGTTGAGGGTGCAGAGCATGTCCCCCTGCTGTAGCCGGTTGGGGGTGTCGACGAGCCCGTAGACGAAGTACGAAGACAGGATGTTGCTCTGCAACTCCACGATGGTCGCTGCACCGTCGGGTGCGTGGTTGACCGGGACGCTACCGTGGCCCCAGCCTCGGTGCGGCAAGTTGATCTTGTTCATGGTGTGCAGTGTCGCAAGGCGGTGGGCGTTGCCGCGAGACAGTCAGACCTCGCCTTGGCACTCGGCCTTCGGCAAGAAAGCCTGGATGGCCGACTACGTCCCAGGTCCGGGCAGGGGCTGCCGTCTCACACACCCCCGTACACATACCGGGCATGGCATGATCAACTTGGCGTTCCCCCCACATCCTTGCGCCATTTCGTTGTATAGCAAGGACTCTCACCATGCTTCGAACCAACGCCCCGCGCCGCGCTTCCGCGGCGGCGCTTGCCATCACCACCGTCGCGGTGGGTCTCACGCCGCCGGCGACCACCGCTCATGCGGCGCCTGCTGTCAACTGCGCTCCTGGTGTGTGGAAGGCGGACTTCTACGCCAACACCGCCTTCCGCGGGACTCCGAAGAAGACTGCCTGTGACAGCACTATCAACGAGAACTACCGCGACGGTGCTCCCGCGGGCCTGCCCCGCGACAACTTCGGCGTCCGCTGGACCACCACCCGCGACTTCGGTGTCGGCGGCCCCTACACGTTCACGGCCGAAGCGCAGGATGGCATCCGCGTCTATCTCGACAACAGCCGCAAGATCGACCTCTGGAAGGACGTCAAGACCACCCAGAAGAAGTCGGTCCGCGTCACCATCCCCAAGGGCAAGCACACCCTTCGCGTCGACTACGTGAACTTCACCGGCCCGGCCAACGTGAAGTTCACGTACCAGGTGTTCAAGGAGAAGGACACCACTGCGCCGGGCATACCGACCGGGCTGCGTGCGCTGGCTGTCCAGCCGACCGGAGTGGTCCTGAACTGGAGCCGGAACACTGACTCGGACTTGGCGGGTTATCGCGTCTATCGGCGGACGGCGGGCAGCGGAGAGTGGGAGCTCATTGGCTCGGTTCAGCCGACCACGTACCCTGGGCGTGCCGATGACCCGAAGCGCGGTGCCACCTACGACTACGCGGTCACGGCGTACGACACCAGCGGGAACGAGTCGAAGCGGTCTGCGGCTGTCTCCTACAGCTCCAAGTGACGGTCACCCGCGCCCCTTGGGGAGTGACTGCCGCGTTCGGCAGCAACTGAAGCGTACGGCCACTGGCCGGCTCCGGGAATGTGTTCGCCAAAGCCACTCCGCATCCGCTGAACCTGGTCCGGTGGATGCGGTCGAAGCACGGCTGACATCATCGCTGCAGGGCGATGCCGAGACAATGTTGGCCCCGCACACGGGGATGGCTCTGTCTCCAGCGACTGGATCCGCTGGTACGGGGCGTCGGCCCCGCGCGCTGTGGGGATAGCTCTGCGGCAGTCTCGAACACGTGGGTACGGACGGCGTCGGCCTCGTGCACGCGGGGCTCACCAACCTGCCGGAGCGTCGGACCGGAGATGGACTGAAGGAAAACAGCGCCCTCGGCCGGTATCGTCGCTGCTCACGAAGTGTCGGCCCCGCGCGTGCGGGGATGGCTCCGCGGACTCGGTGCCGCTCCTGTTGTGCCTGGAGTCGGCCCCGCGCGTGCGGGGATGGCTCGCCGCTCGGCCTTCGGTTGCCCGGTGTCACGTTGTCGGCCCCGCGCGTGCGGGGATGGCTCGTACGTGCACCGGCTGGTCCGGGAGGCTGCTGCGTCGGCCCCGCGCACGCGGGGATGATCCCGACCGCCACGCGCTGACGACGGGTCCGGAAACGTTGGCCCCGTGCTGCTCCAGGTCAAGCTGTGGCGAAGGCGCGAGCGTGCTCGTCGGCCCGCACACGCGGGGATGGTCCCATGGAGTTGAGGGTTCTGGCCGCCTTCATCGGGTCGACCCTGCACATGCGGGGATGGTCCTTGAGCGCACACGCCTCGTGACGCCTCGCTAGGGTTGGTCCCGCACACGCGGGGATGGCTCCGCGATCATCTGGGGGCTGGGCCCCAACGTGACGTCGGCCCCGCACGCGGGGGTGGTCCGAACGGGGCGGGATCCCTGACCTCCGGCACCCAGTCGGTCCCGCGCACACGGGGATGTTCCTCCGGTGAGCCGGTACTCGGACACCTGCTTGTCGTCGACCCCGCGCACGCGGGGGTGCTCCGCGGTCGGCCCCGCACGTGCGGGGATGTACCCAGCCCCTTGCAGATCATGGATTCGATGCTGTCGTCGGTCCCGCGCACGCGAGGATGATCCGTTCGTGAAGTTCAGCTTGGACGAAATCCAGCGGTTGGTCCTGCGCACGCGGGGTGGTCCAGCGATGACGGCGGCGCGTTCGGCGGGGGTGGCGTCGATCCCGCGCGTGCGGGGATAGTTCCATCATGGGCCGTATCACCATCACCTGCCCGAAGTCGACCCCGCGCACGCGGGGATGGTCCCCACGCTTGGTGACAGTCGAGGCCCGCCCCCTCGTCGGCCCCGCGCGTGCGGGGATGGTCCGGTGAAGGAGGAGCCCTTCACGTCCCCGCGCTTGTCGGTCCCGCGCACGCGGGGGTGGTCCGCAGTCCACTTGATCTGCCGGGACGCCCGGCGGGTCGGTCCCGCGCACGCGGGGATGGTTCCACCGAGAGCTTCCACGACGCGCAGACGAGGCTGTCGGCCCCGCACGTGCGGGTATGGTCCGTCGGCGCACCACTGCTCACCGTTGAATCCGTTGTCGGCTCCGCGCGTGCGGAGATGGTTCGTGCGACTCACCGTCGATGAAGATCGCGAGGAAGCCGGTCCCGCGTACGCGGGGGTGATCCCCACGCCGACGCGAGCGCGAACGTCCACACCAGGTCAGTCCCGCGCACGCGGGGGTGGTCCCTTCCCGCTGGGGCAGTGGATTGCCGACGCCCGGTTGGTCCCGCGCACGCGGGGATGGTCCCTGGCGGACCGGCGTGGTCCTGGTGCCCGACGTGTCGGCCCCGCACGCGCGGGGATGGCCTGCTCTTCGACGAGCTGTGCCACACTGCCGAAGAGTTCGGCCCCGCACGCGGGGATGGTCCGTTCATGGTCATCGACGTCGCGGCGATCGCCGGGTAGGTCCCGCGAACGCGGGGATGGTTCCATGATCAGACTGGCCTGATATGCCGTCTCAAGGTCGGCCCCGCACACACGTAGTGGTGAGCGGTCATGACGCGTCGGCTCCGCGCGTGCGGGGATGGCTCCCAGGAGTCAGTGATCTGTCAGGGTTCTCCGTCATCGGTCCCGCGCGCGCGGGGATGGCCCAACGGTGTTCCCTGGTATCAAGGTCGCGGCAAAGTCGGTCCCGCACGTGCGGGGATGGCCCGAGGCAGGTCCGCCATGGAGCGTACCCACCCCGGTCGGTCCTGCTCGCGCGGGAGTCGCCAACCTGTCGGAGCGTCAGGCCGAGACAGACCGAATGAAAACAGCGCCCTCGACCGGTATCGTCGCTGCTCAGGAAGTGTCGGTCCCGCGCACGCGGGGGTGGTTCGGTGGGCGGTACTGAGCCGCCGCCACCGGTGTCGTCGGTCCCGCGCACGCGGGGGTAGTTCCCCGCCGGGCCCCAAGGCCCGCTGTACAGCTGTGTCGGCCCCGCGCATGCGGGGATGGACCTCGCCGACTGGCCTCAGCTCCTCGTGCCAGCCTGTCGGGTCCGCTGACGACCGTCACTTATTAGGACCGCGACTGTGCCTGAGGTGAGGATGACGTTGCTGCAACGCGCTTATTGCCGGGGCGATTTACCTCGCGACATCCTGGTGCCGCGCGAGGCCACACGGTAGGACGGTGATGCAGTGGTCAGTCTTATCTCGGCAGTGGTCGCGGTCGTGGGAGCGATCTTCACTGCAGTCATCGGTTTTTGGTGGCAGTCCCGGCTGAAGAACCTTGAGCGGCAGGACCACATGGGCCGATACCGCGACTCTCTTCTATGGGTCGCCTTCGACCTGCAGAGCAGGGTCTACAACATCCTCTTCGGCCATCAGGTTGACCGGCACAGGGTGAACGCCGGCTTCATGCAGGCGTTGCTGCTCGACGGGACAGAACGGCAAGCGCAGTACGCGCGGCTCAGCACGGCGTACGTCTTCGCCGAGTACCTCGGCTGGGCCGAGATCTTCAGGCGCGACATCCAGTTCCTCGATCTCGGCAAGAGCGACCGGAACCGCAAGGTCCTGCTGTGCCTGGCGAAGATCAGCCGGACTCTCGGATCGTCGCGCATCCCCGGGACCCGCTACAGACTCTTCCGCGCCGACCAGCGCGCTATCGGCGAACTCATGATCGCACCGGGCAGCAGCCCAGGGCACCGATGGTGCCGTGGCTATGCGGAGTTCAGGCGGATGGTCGATGAGGACACGGAGTTCGGTTACTGGACGCAGGAACTCATCGAACACATTGATGCGGCAGCCCGCGAACCCGACAGCGCAACCGACCGCCTGCTCCGGCTGCAACACCAACTTGTCGAACTGGTCGATCTTCTCGACTCCCACCACATTCGCTTCCCCACGGCAGAACGCACCCGCTTCCCGACCGAAGAACCTCCCACCCATCTCAGTCCCTATCAGGCTGGACCACTCGGCCCAGCACAACCGTCCCCTCCCGAGTAGAGGACTGTAAGACTTGGGTGGGAGTGGGTGCCGCTCGTACGGTGCTCATATGGGCAGGGACGCAGTGCCCCGGCTGCGGCTGGTCGTGACCCGCGCACGAGGGGATGGCTCCGACTACCGGTGCATCAGACCGGAGACGGACTGAATGAAAACAGCGCCCTCGGCCAGTATCGTCGCTGCTCAAGAAGTGTCGGTCCCGCGCACGCGGGGATGGTCCGGCCGCCTACGACTGGCTCACCACTGCGGACCGGTCGGTCCCGCGCACGCGGGGATGGTCCCGCGGCGAGGTCGATGACCTTGGCCTCGTGCGAGTCGGTCCCGCGCACGCGGGGATGGTCCTGGTGTGACCACCTCTGGGACCGGCTTTTCTGAGTCGGTCCCGCGCACGCGGGGGTGGTCCTTCCTCGGCCGCCAAACCGAGCCCGATCGAGTTGTTGGTCCCGCACGCGCGGGCATGGCCCGGACCTGGTGCGACTGGGCTGAGCCTCTGGGGGTCGGCCCTGCGCACGCAGGGATGGTTCCATGAAGCAGCTCGAACGGGCGACGGGCATCCCGCTGGCCCCGCGCACGCGGGGATAGTCCTCGCGAGCAATTCGACGGCTTCCTCGTCGTGTGGTTGGTCCCGCGCACGGGGATGGTCCCCTCGACAGGCACCGGCCCCATGGCCTTTTGTAGTCGATCCTGCGCACGCGAGTGTGGTCCCGCAGTCATCGACGCCGCGCAGCGGAGCCGACCGCGCCAAGCAGGCACAGGAGTGGCTAGTGCTGTGACCGGGATGGTCCACCGTGATCGGAAGGCGGCTCGCGGGACGAGCGCACGCGCAACGGCTGGTATTACTGGGGCATGCAGGAAGAGACGGCACGCTCCGCGATCGACACGTTCATCTCCGCGTTTAACGCCTCGGACGACAGCTATGTGACTGCCCTGCTCTCCCAGGCCCTGACCTCAGACGTGGTCTTCTGGGGGCCGTTGGGTCGCATCGAAGGAATCGCGGCGGTCGAGCGGTTCGTGCTGGACATCCGGCGCCACCCGGCGGGGACCGGCACGATGGTGCGCTGCTCAGCGGTGGACATGCCTGACGAGTGGGCCCGGTACCAGTGGGTCTTCACCACGCCGGATGGAGGCCCCCGCCTGGCGGGAACGGACGTCGTACATCTGCGGCGGAGCCTCATCGACCAGGTCATCGTCTTTGCGGGGGAGATCGAGCCGTCCGCCACCTGAGCCGTCCCTCTGTCGCTGTCCTTCTCGTGAACTTGTCCCTTTCGGCACTCCGGGGCTGCGGTTCGCGGTCGGTCAGGCTGCGGCGTTGAGGGGGCGTCCGCCCCAGCGGATGCCCTTCTCGCTGCGGATGCGGGCGCGTTCCTTGCGCTGGGCGGCAAGTACGTCGAGGTGGCGGGCGTTGGCGTTGCGCCAGCGCAGGTAGCGGTGCAGTGCCTGGGTTTGCGTGGGGTGGCTGCGGTGGTGGGAGTTAGCCAGGGTGAACTGCCGCAGCGGGCCGAAGTGGGCCTCGACCGGGTTGGCCCAGGATGCGTAGGTCGGGGTGAAGCACAGCTCGACCTTGTTCTTCTTCGCCCAGCGGCGGATGTCGGCGCCGGTGTGGACGGAGAGGTTGTCCAGGATGATGTAGATCGGGGCGCCGTCGGGTCGGGCGGCGCGGATCGACTTCAGCGCGGCCAGGGTGTTGGCGGTGCCCTTGCGGCGGCAGTTGACGCCCCACAGGCGGTCGTCGCCCACGGAGCAGCAGCCGTGGAAGTAGGTGACGCCGTGGGTGCGGCGGTAGGTCGCCGACAGCCGGTTTGGCTTGCCCTGCTTCGCCCAGCAGGAGCCTTCGGTGGGCCGGATCCCCAACGGCCGAACTCGTCGAAGGCGAAGACCCGGTCCGGGAAGCGGCCCAGAACCTGCTCGATCCGGTCGAGCTTGGCGTCGCGATGAGGGTCGGGTGATTCGTCCGGCGTTCACCGTCGCCGTTCCGGCCGACGTCCAGTCGGCCCCGCGCGCGGGGATGGTTCCGGACCCGATGACGATCGCCACGACGGCCTCCCTGTCGGTCCCGCGCACACGGGGGTGGCTCGTACGGCCTGATGATCTCCGGCCTGCTGGTACCGTCGGCCCCTCGCAGCGGGGATGGTCCCGCGCGGCCGCCGTGCTGCCACGTCTGGGCCAGGTCGGCCCCGCGCACGCGGGGATGGTCCGGACACACTCATGCCTGCCTGCCCAGGAGATGGGTTGGTCCCGCGCACGCGGGATGATCCCAGGCGCCTCGCCGAGAGATCACCGTGCTCATCGCCGACCCCGCACGGGCGGGGATGTACCAAGAGATCGGCCTCGGAGGATCAGGTCAGACCGCCATCGGCGTGTATGTTCTGGCCGGTCAGCCATCCGGCGTCCGAGCTGGCCAGGAATGCCACGACGTCCGCGATGTCGGTGGGGCGGCCGAGCCGGCCGAGTGCTGTCATCCGGGCCACGCTGTTGAGGGCTTCGGTGGGTACGACTGCCCGGAGCATGTCTGTGTCGGTCGGGCCGGGAGAGACGGTATTGACCCTGATGCCGCGGTGTCCGAGTTCCCTGGAGGCGATGCGGGTGAACTGCTCGAGCGCCGCCTTGCTCGCCGCGTACAGTGCCTCGCCCGGACTCGGCCAGACGGTTCCCAGCGTCGACACGTTGATGACCGCGCCACCGGTGCGCATCCTCGTCGCGGCGTGCTGGAGAACGAAGAAAGGGCCCTTGGCGTTGACTGCCATCACTTGGTCGTAGTCCGCCTCGCTGACTTCGGAGATCGGCACGGTCGAGGAGATGCCGGCGTTGTTGACGAGGATGTCCAGTCCCCTGTCCGAGCCCGCCTTCGTGAAGTGCTCGTCGGCGGCGGAGAAGAGCCGCTGTATGTCGGTGAGGTCTGCCATGTCGGCGCGGACTGCCCAAGTGCGCGGGCTGCTGGCTTCAGCTGTCCTGGCTTCCCGCTCGTCGGTGGCGTAGCTGAACACCACTGTGGCGCCGTCGGCCGCCAGCCGCTGCACGACCGCCCGGCCAATCCCCCGCGAACCACCTGTCACCACTGCTGACTTGCCGTCCAGGTTGCCCATGCCAGCACGCTAGAGCAGCAATAGGCCAGGCGCTGTCCTACCAACGTGCCTCGACTGGAAAAATCCGGAGCAGCCGCGCGGGATGCGTCTTGACCATGCGTTCTCCTTGAGTACGAGGGGCAGTTGGCCCCGCGCACGCGGGGAAGAGGCTCGGGGGCTGCCCCGGCTGGGGCCGTCGGCATAGGGTGACATCCGTGGTTCCTGCTGATCCGCTCCAGCCGCTTCGCGATTCTCTTGCCAACGCTGATCCCCTCGACGTGAGGACCGGAACGGTGGTGGCGATCGACGGCACTGACGTCGTCGTGCGCCTCCATGAGCCAGGCGCGCTGCCGCCGGTGGGAGTGATCGAGCGATACGAACTGTCGAGGAAGGCGTTTGGCCACCCCTCGGAGATCATCGAGGTGGGCCAGGAGATCTCGGCCGAGGTGATCTCAGTGGACCTCCACAGAGAGGTCGTCCAACTGTCAGCGAAGGCCTGCGAGGACAAAGCCCTACGCTCGTTCCTCCTGGGGATTCGTCCAGGAGATGTCCTGACAGGGACCGTGGCCGAAGTCCGCAACTTCGGTGTGTTCGTTCATCTCGACGGTGAGCCACCCGGAAGCCGTGCTGGCTTCATCCGGGTGCCAGAGCTCTCCTGGTCGCACATCGATCACGCATCGGAAGTGGTCACGGAAGGGCAGCAGGTCACTGTCGCGGCGCTCAACGCCGACACGCAACAGGGACAAGTGGCCGTGTCATTGAAGGCTCTCCAGGAGGACCCCTTCGTCCCCTTCACCGACCAGGTCGGTCAGACGATGCCAGGGATCGTGACCAAGATCGTTCCCTTCGGGGTCTTTGTGCGAGTCGGCGAAGGCGTCGAGGGTCTCGTTCATGTTTCCGAACTCACCGATCCACCTGTGGAGTCGCCCAGGCAGGTGGTCCGCGAGGGTGACGAGTTCATGGTGCGGCTTGTCGAAGTCAACCTTCGACTTCGCCGGGTCCGGCTTTCGCCCGTTCGCACGTTGTAACTGGCAGCCAAGCCGAGCGCCAGCGACACGTACTGCCAACGAAGTCTGATCACCCCTGGTGCTGCTCAACCAAGTGCCTGCCCCGTGCACGCGGGGATGCGCCCGCGTATTTGCCCGGCGAAGACTCCGTCGCCGAATCGGCCCCGCACGCGCGGGGATGGCTCCGTGCACACCCACCCGGAGGTCTTCGACCTCGCCTTGATCCCGCGCACGCGGGGATGGTCCCGTGCAGTTCCTTTGCCGTCCGTGCCACAAGATGTCGGCCCCGCGTACGCGGGAATGGTCCGGGTTCGCCATCTGATGTGCCGGAGCCAGCAAGTGCGGGCACTTTAAGCGTCCCGCGACGGCTATGTCCTTCTCGCAAAGTGAAGAGCACCAGCCGGAACGGCCCACAACCACGGCTACAGAACGTGACCTCCGGCGTCCTGGTCGGACCAGTCGGGTCACAGTCGGGTCAGTTGGTTCAGGGTGGACCGACTGAGCTGACTGTGCGTTGTCGGGGCGGAGCCAGCCTGCCCCGCTCCAAAACCCTTACGCTGCGTAGCTTTTACCCCTGCCTTGCGGCGGGCTGCACGGACCCCCGGCCAGGCTTGAGTCGAACCGTCTGGGCGTCACTCCCGACCGGGCGCTGCTGCCGGTGATGCGGCCGGCATGGAGGTCTCCTCGCCAGCAAGCCCAGATGGCGAAGTGTGTGGGCGTCGTTTGAAAAGTGGACCGGGATCGACAGAACCCAAGCGTCGGTGATGGGTCACGATTCGCGCGTCGCCGACAGAAGTGAAGGAGAACAGCCCCCTCGGCCGGTATCGTCGCTGCTCACGAAGTGTCGGTCCCGCGCACGCGGGGATGGTTCGCTCTCGGACACCCTGCGCGCCCGGCCCGACCGGTCGGTCCCGCGCACGCGGGGACGGTTCCATGACCAGCGAAATCTGGTAGGCAGTCTCATTGTCAGTCCCGCGCACGCGGGGATGTGCCCCGCACCGCACCGGCGACCGTGTCACGGTCGGTATCGACCCCGCGCATGCGGGGATGGCTCAACGTACGGCCCGGCCTGCGTCCTCTCAGCGCTGACTACAGGCTGGGGTTCGCTGGGCTGCCTTCTGGGCCTCGGCAATGTCGCGAACCCCGTCGGCGCTCTTGCCGGTGATCTCACAGATCCGGGCGATACGCTCCCTACCCGCCTTGTTCTGGCGTCCGCTTGGCGGCACGGGGGGCATGAGCCGGGCGATCTCCTGGTACAGGGCTTCGCGCGCCTTGTCGCGGGCGTTGAGCGGGGCGCGGGCCTCCTCGATGCGGGCGAACGCTTCCTCCGAGTCGATGAGCGGGATGCTCTTGAGAACGTCATCCTTGCCCTCGTCGTAGTCCTTGCGGATCTTGGTGACCCACCGGGTGCTGATCCCGGCACGTTCCGCGATGTGGGTCCGTCGCCCGTGGTAGGGGCCGCTGCGCTGGCCTCCGGGCGGGAACGCCGAGCAGATCATCCAGCGCAGACGCGCCTCCGCGTCCAACCCCTGCTCGTCAGCACGGGCGACGGCCTCTTCCGTCCGGTTGTAAGCGGTCTGGAGGCGTCGGAGCTGGGTGTAAGGGTCGGCGGGCGGCGGCGTCATGCGCACAGGTTGCGTTAGACGGCACCGCTTCAGCAAGTTTCCCCGTTTGACCAGGGTGGTGGTCACGGGTTGGTCTCCTTGGGGTCGTATGCCGCGGGTGAGGGCCGGGCGAGGCCGGGTGACCGGATCGGCTGGCATGGATCAGGTGGCTCCCGTGTCTTCCAGGTAGCGCACGGCCAGCTCCGGGTCGCCGCCGACGAGACAGGCGATGGCGGCGGTTTCCATCGCCTGCGGGCTCGGGTCCGGGGCGAGGGCGAGAAATATCTCCTCCGCCCACGCTTCGCCATCGAGGTAGGCCTGGGCAAGGGCTGCCATGCGAGCAGTGATGGGGCTGTCATAGCAGTCGGGGACCTCGACGACGATCCAGCGGGCAGCAGCTTCCATGCCTACGCCGAGGTACTTCGCGACCCGCTGGACTTCTCCCAGCAGACTCATGCGGATGACGGGCTCGTGTGTGCTCATGTGCAGTGTTCCGGGGTGCTGTTGGCGGTCTGGGCGCGGCAGGGTACGCACAGGCTGCCGGGGCTTCCCACGGACCGCCGACCGTGCGGGCAGCCCGTGCCCCGGAGGCCGGGGCAGGCGGTCCGGGTGTCGGCGGTTTCTCGATCTGCTCGGCGATCGGCTGCGGCGCGGGCGCGGACGGCTGCCATGCCGAGCGGCTGCCGGGGGGTGGGCTCGGGCGGCGGGCTTGCGCGGTCGGCGACCTCGTGCACCGCCTCGGCGCCGTCGCGCAGCGACTTGGCGCGCTCACCTTTCGTGGAGCCGGGGTAGTCGTCTGCTGGTGCGGTCTCAGGCGTCTCGGAACCTGTACCTAGACGATCACAGTAACCATCCCTATTAACCAAAACCCCCATAGGAATAGGGGGAGTGTGCTCGCGCTCCCCTTGAGGAGTGCGCACACGCTTCTCTGGGGGAGCGTCCGCGCACTCTCCAGAGGGGAGCGTCTGCATGCTCCCCTGAGACTGGCTGTTCACGGTTCCATCCCCGGCCGCACGCTTACGCTTCCTGATCGAGGCCGCCGTGGCCTGCGACGTATCCCGGCTGCTCCTGGGCTTGAACCCTAGCTCGGCGGCGAGCACGAGACACGTGTCCACATCGACTGCGCCCCGGGCGGGGATGGCCGTCCGGTACACGGCCTGGCGTCCCATCACGGCACGTTTGACCAGCACGAGCAGGCCGAGCGCGATGAGCAGCTTGATCATCTTGGAGGTTTGCTTGTCGGTGATCTCCACCAGTTCGCACAGCGACGGGTCAGGGCGGTCGTGCAGTGCCGTACCGCGCCGGGCCTTGGCGCTGTAGGTGCCGCGCCCGGTCTCATCGCACAGGGACGCGAAGTCCAGGGCGACGAGGTAGAGATCCCGTTTGCAGGGGAGGGTGGCCAGACGTCTGTCAGTGAGGGTCTGCCGGACGATCCGCCTCCAGGCGTGGGGATGGTGCTCGATGATCGTCTCGCTCATCGGATCACCCCCGCGCGAGCGGCAGGCTGGTACTTCAGCGCGCGAACGTACACCGTGAGTCCTTGCCTGCTGTATGCGCGACCGTGCAGGCCTTCGCCCAGCCTCGGGGGTTGCCGCCCCAAGGCCAACCGGGCCCTACACGACCGCCATGCAGCTTGTGATGGAAAGCTCTTCACCGCAAATCCCGCTGAAAATCGGCGACTTGGAGCCTGGCTCCTGTCCGTATGAATGGGAGCCAGGCTCATCTGTGAGGCCGGCAGCCTTATGCGCCTGCAACGGCGGGCAACCGCACGTGTTGGCCCGTGGTCATCTCAGCTGAGAGCCAGGTCGCCGGTCAGCTACTCGCCTCGTCGTCGGACCGTTCGCCCTCGTCAGACAGCCCCTCATCACCGTCCTCACTCCCGTACGCGTCGATGCGCAACTGCCCGGCGTAGGCAAGGAGATCTGCGGTGGTGGCGTCGGCGAGGTCCTGGCCGCCGCGGGCATGGTAGTCGGCGGCGAGCGCCTGCGCGTCCATGCCCACCCCGGCGCCGAGCGCGAAGAGCGCGCGGCGGGCCTGGTCCCACGTGGCGGGCTCGTCGGTGTGCGGATCGAAACCGTCTCCCTCGCCTGCCGGGTCGCGCGCCTCGGCCTGGCGCAGCTCCGTGCCGCGCCGGGTGAGGTACGTCCCGAACTCGGCGCTCTCGCTCGTGTCCGGTGCGGTGATACGGGCGGTGAAGAGACCGGCGCGGCGGGCCTGGCGGTAGGCATGAGCGATCTGGTCGGCGGTGATGCCGTCCTGCGCTGCCCACGCGGCGCCTTCCTGTGGGTCGAGGTACCGCTCCTGCCCTTGTCCGGTGTCGGGGGTGGGGTTGTCTGCCTGGTCCATTTCCTCGGGTGTGTAGATGCCGCCGAGGACCATCGGGAACGCCTTGCGCAGGGCGAGGGCTTCAGCCACTTTGCTGATCATCAGTACGGGCATGCGCCGCCAGAAGTGGTTCACTTCGCCCTTCTTCGTCCGGCCGACGTACTCGGTGAACAGGGCTACCGCATACAGCGGTTCCCGGAAGCGGCCCCGGTAGATGCCGATGCGGGCGGCGGCTGGAGGCTGGGCGTCCAGCCATACATCTCGCCACGCCCCATCTGTGCCGCACCACTGCGGCGCGGTCTGGCCCTCGTAGTCGCCGTGGCGTTCGGCCACGGACCGGAGCCCATCGATGGTGGTCATGGGCACCGGCCGGGAGCCGGAGGTGTTGACATACAGCTGGCGGGCGAACGGGTCGAGTCCGGTGCGATGGGCGACCTCCCACAGCAGCATCCGTACGGACTCCCAGCGCGGCACGTCCAACGCATCGAGCGCGGCGTGCTGCTGCTCGGTCCAGCCCGGCCCCGCAGGCGCGGCGATCGGTTTCTCGATGACGGCAACGGTCACAGCGGTTCTCCAACACACGAGCACGGCCCCGGCCGACATTCCGGCCGGGGGCCACTGCGGGGCTGGGCGTACAAGTCGGCGACGGTCACCGGGCGACGGGTGAAGGTGCAGGTCACGTAAAGCAGCCGCAGCGCCTTGTGGTCCACGTACGCGTTCTCGATCATGCGCTGGTGCTCGGCGCGCACCGCGTCGGGTGTGGGGATGACGCGGGGGCCGCACAGGTGGAAGCGGTAGAACGCTGTGACGCGCTCCGCCGTTTCCGGGACGTCGGGCAGCGGTGTGGGCTCGTCTGTGCCGGGCAGGTCGGCCAGGGCGATGTGGGTGCGGTGCTCGGTGATGGTGTGCTCGTAGACCTGCACGCTGGTGAAGCGGGCATCGCCTGCGTACTGCTCGTACATCTCGATGGCGCGCAACGGCGAGTCCAGGGGGCTGGTGGAATGCGGGCCGGGCTTGCGCGAATCGCGGTACTCGACCGTCCAGTGCAGCGAGGCACTCTGGGCGGGGATCAGGGATACAGACATAGCGGTTCCTCTCCTCCGGGCCCCCGCCCGTGCGGGCGGGGGTTGTTGAGGGTGGAGTGGTTGGTCAGAAGGTGAGGCCGGGGCGGCGGTGCCGGTCGCGTGCTTCGAGGTAGGCGGCGAACGAGGTGTCAAAGGCGTGCTCGTCGCGTTCGGCCTGGTCCAGGAGCAGCGACGTGCAGCCGGGCAGGTGCTGCCAGCGCCCTTGTTCGTCGCGGTCGCAGTCGGTGCCGTCGCAGCCGACCGGGCGGATCACTGGCCCCAGTCCATCCGCAGCTCGCACCACGGGCGGTGGTGGACCGGGGCGGCGGTGGCGGTGCCGCAGTCGCACACGTCGTCGGCCCACGGAGTGGCCGAGCGCCACGGTGGCGCGGGTTCGGTGGCGGGGTAGAAACCGGCGGCCCGGCCGAGTGCGTTGAGGGCAGTCCCCGCCAAAGCGGGTGCCGTCACCGGGGCGTTCATGCGGCCACGGCCCAGGCGAGGACATGGCGGTCGGCGGTGGTCGGTAGGTAGTGCACGGCTGGGGCCTGGTGCAGGCGCGAGCGGTAGTCGCGCTCCAGCTCCCAGTCGATGACGTCCGCCTGGGTGGCCCCGTACGCGGCCAGCGGAACCAGCCGGGGTTCCTCCGGGGCGACGGCGTACGCCATGCCTCGGTGCACGGTGTAGCTGTGCAGGTGGGTGAGGGTGAACGTGCGCTGCTCGCGGCTCTCGCGGTCCCAGGCCGTGATCTTGATCTGGCCGATGGAGTCGGTTACCAGATCGGTGATCTCGATGGTGCGCACGGTCTCGACGCGGCGGCCGGTCGGACGCCCGGCGTCGTTCTTTTCCTGCTTGCGGTAGGTGATCGTCACGGGGCGGCGCGTGTCCCAGGCTCGGATCAGGTCGGCCAGCGTCCGCGTGGTGTCGATGTGGCGTCGTGCCATACTGGCGGCTCTCCTTCGAGTCAGTCATGCAGGCGGACAAGGGGGAGATCCGGCCGGTAGGGGGCCCAATCCCCTACCGGCCTTTGTCGTTTCCGACATCACAAAGGTTAAGCGGGTCAACTTCCGGAAGTCAACACGTTCATTAAGGGAAGCGAACTCCTCAACACCCACCTCCCGCCCACACCTTGGCCAGCCCCGGACCAGCCTCGCTTCGACGATGCAGGCCGCACGCACACGGGGATGGAACTGCGGTCAGGTGACGGGGGCGCCTTACGGGCCGTGCAACTTCGGGTTCATACCCGCCCTATGAGCGAGCACGAACCCGAAGTCTCTTCGGCGAGCTGATCAGTGCTGGTGGCAGTCCTCCCCGTAGATGCCACTTGACCGGGTAGAAGGCCGATTCGTCGTCACCAGTGCGTTCGAGGACCGTGTAATGGTCGGCGATGCCTGGCCGGCCAAGTCCCACCCAGTCGTGCACCAGGGCCGCCAGGTCGTCGGCAACAGCGCCGTCCCCGGTGTAGCGGAGGTGTCCGGTCCGCTGAATCCAGGCGGTTCCGCGGCCGGGTTCGTGCAGGCAGGCCATGCCCAGGGCGGGTTCGAGGCCTTCGATGTAGGCGCGGGTGGTGCGCCCGGTCCGAGCGCCGAGGCGAAACCACAGGTCGTAGTACTCCTCCGGCTCCAGCTCCGGGCCGACGTTCTCACGGGTTGTCAGCGGCTGAGGCTGAAGCGGTTCTGTCAGGGCCGGAGTCTGCCCAGCGGGCCACGCATACAGCGGGCCGGCCGCGGACATAAAGTCACTCGACATCACACCGCGGCCCACCAGTTGGACAGCGTTGCGGGTGACAGCGAGGGTGGGGTGGAAGCCGCCGTGGGCGACGGGGACGACGATCAGACCCTCGTCGGCAAGTTGGTCGAGCCAGTGCGGGGAGATGCCGGTGACGCCGCAGGTGACCACAATCCGGTCGTACGGACCCTTCTGCGGGTGACCAAGGTAGCCATCGGCCGCGAGCGCGGTGACGTTCTTCTCCCCGGCCCGCTCAGCGGCCTCGGCGGCCTCGGCGACGATGACCGACGAGACATCGATGGTGACGACCTCGGCGCCGGTGATGGCAGCAATCAGACACGCGTTGTATCCGGTCCCGGCGCCGATCTCGAGGACCTTCATGCCGGGGGCGAGCTGGAGGGCTTCGAGCATGGCAGCGATGACCCGGGGCTGGGAGGTGGAGCTGTAGCGCCCAGCCGCGTCGGTGGACTTGGGCACGTGGGTCATCAGAGCGGAGTCGGAGTAGATGCCATCGAGGAGGTCGTCGCTGGGATCAGCGGGGACGGGGACGAAGCTGCCGCTGGTGTAGTAGCCGCCAGGCAGGAACAGGTGCCGGGGCACGGTGGCAAATGCCCGCTCGACGGGGCTGGTGCGGATCGCGCCGCGCTCGCGCAGGGTGGCAGCGTAGGCGGCCATGCGGGCGGTCAGCGACGGGCTGGTGCTCTGATCGGTCACGACACTCCTCCGGGCGGGACGGTCAGGGTAGTGGTGAATGTGGCGATGTACCGGGGGTCTTCACCAACAGGCTCACCATCGGCTTCAACCCACGCATGTGAGACCAGGGGCGGGAAGCGCACGCCGCTCTTCCAGGTGGGCCAGGCGCCGCCGAGGCGGCAGAGCAGGGCGGTGGCAATCGAGCGGGGCAGACAGCCGTAGCCGCTGCCGCAGCGGGGGCTGACCGTCGTCACCACGTCCCGGGCCCGCGCCGCCTGTTCGGCGGTGGCGGGAGCGGCCCGGCGGGCAAGCATGGCCAACAGGTGCTTCAGCCGGGCCGGGTGGGAGCCGAACGCCGCGGTGATCAGGTGGGCAGCGCCGACGGCGAGGTGTCCGGCGACCTGCTCGGTGCGAGTGAGATGGACGCGTTCGGGCAAGGCGATGACCGTGCTCACCGTGACTCCAGCAACTGGTGGCCGGTCAGGCTGGTGGTCAGGTTGCGGACGTCGGTTGCAGCTCGGTCCGTGGTGATGCCGTAGGTATCAACGAGGGCGATGACGGCCTCTTGTTCTCCGTGGCCGACGAGTGCGTCCAGGGCCATGGCGGCGGAGTCGTTGAGGGCGAAGTAGCCGCCGGTACGGGTGTTGAAGAGCATGGGCGAGCCGTCGGCGTCTACGCGTTCGACGCCGCGGGCAAGGCGGAAGGGCATGGCAGCCGTCCTCCTGGTGTCAGGGACGGGCGGTCCGGAGCCACAGCTCCAGAGCGACCGTCTCGGTAATGAACGCGGGCGGGATGCGGCGGGCGGCGGCCTCGGCCAGGGTCTGGCGGACGGCACCCTCGTCGATCAGACCGGCCTTGCCCAGGGCCGAACCGCAGAAAAGCTCAGCGAGCTGCCGGTGGTGGGCCGCGAGGCCGGCGTGGATCTCGTGGTTGTAGTGCCCCTTGTCCCGCCGAACGAGCAGCCCCGGCGGGGCCAGCGGGGCAACGGCCGCCGCCAGCAGCGGCTTCGGCGCCCACGGGTCGGTCCGCTCCTCCGGCCGCGTCGCCAGGGCCGTCTCGATCACCGCCCGGTCCAGGTAAGGGAAGTGGCCGGGGACTCCGGCCGTCTCCATCGCGTCCCGGTACAGGCTCGCGCGACGGGCGACCGAGCGGATCCGCATCACCGCCCCGTGCATCGCGATGTCCTGCGCAACCGGCTCGGCCGTCTCCGCAGCGGCCAGCAGCTCGTGCCGCAGGTCACTGATCACCTCGGGCGCCGTCCAGGGTGGAAGGCGGGGAGGGGCCTCCCAGCCTGCCAGGGCGGCGGCCGGGCTCGCCGGGAGGATGAGCCGATCGGCGGCCCGGGTGAGCCACTGCCGGTAGGTGCCGGCCGTGGCGGCCGCCCGCGCAAGGCTCAGGCTGCTCGTGCGGTTGAGGGCCGCGTGGCCGCGCAGGTGCCACCACGCGCGGTACGGACTGCGGCCGGCAGCCTGGGACAGGTAGGACAAGGGGGCGAGAAGGGTCTCGTCGCCGCCCTGGCCGTTGAGGTGGGCACCGCTCGCATGCTCGGCCAGCACGCGGAGCGTGTAGCGGAAGCGAGCCGCCGAGGACGCGAAAGAGGCGGGCTCGTCCAGCGCGAATTGTGAGGTTTCCAGGTCCTGGAAGATTCGCGGGTAGGTGCCGGAGTCGAGGACCAAGTGGTCCACACCGTCCAGCAGTTCGGCTGTGCGGCGGGCCCATCGTTCGTCGGGGTTGTCGGCCGCCCGTGAGCCGACGGTGATCAGCATGGTGGTGGACGCCGGACGGGCTCGCGCGGCCAAGGCGGCCAGTGCCGCCGAGTCCAGACCGCCGGACAGTTGCACGCTGGCCATCGGGGGCGAGGCCACCCGGCTGGCGACCGCCCTGGCCAACACGTCCCGCAGCCGTTCCGCCGCCACATCGAGCGGGAGGGCGGCCGTTGGAGGCGTCCAGTAGCGAGTGACGGCCAGCCGGCCGGGCGGGCTCAACATGGCCTTGCACCCCGGGGTGACCGGCTTGACGCCCTCGTACGGGCTGCGGCCGAACAGCAGCGGGGCGGGCGCGTGCGGGGCGAGCAGCCGCAGGGCCGCCCACCGCTCGTCCACTCCCCTGCCCACCTCGTGGGCCAGCTGACGCGGGCTGCTGGACACCGCCCACACGCCGTCAACGCTCGCGTAATACAGCCGGTTCAGACCCGCAACGTCCCCACGTGTGCTACGGACTCCCCGGCGGCAGGTGATCAGGTAGTAGCTACCGGGCAGCGCGGCCAGTTCCTCCTCGTCGCCGGTCTCGGCTGCCCTGGTGGCCAGGTCCCGAAGCCGTGTGGTGCCGACCGGGCAGGACCCGATCAGCACCACCTTCAGCGGACCGGCCGCGACCGTCCGCAGCCTTTTCCCCCACCCGAACGCGATCAGCCACGGACGTCCCGGGCTGTGCTGGAAGGTGCGGGCCGCGTCCTGCCGGGCGAGCCGCCGGGCCAGAGGCCCGGCGGCGTCGTCATCGGGCAGAACACAGAACCACGGCGGCCTGAACGCACCGGCCGCCTCGGTCACGAGCGGCTGGTCGGGGCGAACGGGGGCGCGTAGTACTGGCCCGCGTCGGAGTCGTCGCTCTGCCCGACGCTGACATCCCCGAGGGTGTCGGCGGCGAACGAGCCCACAACCATCACCTTCGGCGCCTCGTACGCGGGCGAGCCCGCCTCCTGCTCGCCACTGGTCACCTTGCTCATGGGCACTTCCCTTCTGCCGGTGCCGGACGCAGTCGTCCGGCACGACGGCCGCCCGGCCGGCTGGCCTGGCGGATGGTGCAGGGTGGTGCGGCCTGCCCGGCTGGGTCCCAAAGGGATGTCACCGGCGGGGCAGGAGCCTGGGATCACGGCTTCCGGTCGCCACGCAGGATGGAGCCGATCGGCACCGTGCTGGTCGGGTCGGACAGCGCGCGGACGGCCTGCTGGAGCCGTCCGGGGTCCGCTCCGAGGTGGGTGATCGCGGCGGAGGCCAGCTCGTTGGCCAGCCGGGCCTGGAGGAGGGACTCGTGGTGGTGCTCGGCTATCGCGATGGCCAGGGCCTCCTGCGAGGCGTACGTCTTGCGGCGCATCGTCTGCCGGGGCGGGGTGCCGTAGGTCATCATCACCACGACCTCGCCCGCGTCGGCGTCGAAGCGCACGTGGAACGGCGGCTCGTCGGCGGCTTGTTCAGGCACGAGCTCCACCTCTTCTGTAGGGCACGCGGCAGCGGATCTACTTGCCGACTGGCGTGATGACCGTGTGCCAGCCCGGAGCGAGCAGGTCGAGCAGGGGCAGGCCACGGCCGGACTCGGTCGTCGGGTCGCTCATCAGGACCGGGGCCCGGCGGGGCAGGTGCTCGCTGTCCGGGTCGTGGACCTTCACCGAGACCGCGACCGGCTCGGCGGCGACCTCGACGACCAGGGGCACGAAGGGCCCGCACCGGGCGACGGCGTTGCCGATCAGCTCGCTGGTCACCAACTGGGCGTCCTCGGCGACATCCGCAGCAACTCCGGCCTCGCACAGCGTCGAGCCCGTCATGTGCCGGACGCGGCGTAAGTGCTCGGCGGAGGAGTGCATGTGGACTGCGAATCCGCCGGGCCTCTCGGTGAGGTAGAAGCCCGGGATCGCCGGTGCCCTCTCGTCCGCCATGGTGACCATGGCCCCTCCATCCGCACAGGCTTCCGCCCACGCAAGATCGACGCAAGTGCCGTGCCAGGAAAGCCAGTTGGCTTGCCTGGCGGCCTTTCCGAAGAGGATGGACCCAACCGCCCATGGGTCGCAAGCTTTCCACCAACCTCGTTCGGATGATCTGAAGAAGGGGCTCCCGCTCTCCCGACGGTGGTGAAACACTGCGCATATGCCCAACAGCCCCGTGGTACCGACGATCCGGCGCCGCCGACTCGGCTCAGCCCTGCGCAAGCTCCGCAACGACGCCGGGCTGACCCTGGATGGTGCCGCCGGGACCATGGGCTGGAAGGCGCCGAAGATGTCGAAGGTGGAGAACGCAGCCGCGGGCATCCGACCGGCCGAGGTCACCGATCTACTCAAGGCGTACGGCGTGACGAACCCCGAGGTGTTCACCGCGCTGGAGAACCTGGCCCGGGACGCGGGCAAGAAGGGCTGGTGGCAGACCTACAGCGGCGTGGTCGCACCCGCCTACGCGGACTACCTCTCGCTCGAGTCCGACGCCGAGCGCGTCTGCGAGTGGTCACCCACCCTCGTACCCGGCCTGCTGCAAAGCGCCGCATACGCGCGGGAGATGATCGCGGCCTCCGCCGTCACCCGCACCCCGGAAGAGGTCGCCGCCCTCGCCGAGGTCCGCATGGCCCGCCAGGCCGTCCTCTCCCGCCCCGACGGCACCGGACCCCTGAACGTGTGGGCGGTCATCTCCGAAGCGGTCCTGCACCAGCGGTTCGCCATCCGCCCGGCCACCATGCGCGAACAACTCCGCCGCCTGCTCGACGTGGCCGAACTGCCCAACGTCACCCTCCAGATCATGCCCCTGGGCGCCACCCCGCACCCAGGCGTCGCCGGAGGCTTCACCGTGGTCAACTTCCCCGGCCCCATGCCGGACGTCGTCCTCGTGGAGAACCTCCGGGGCAACTCCTACGTCGAGGGCAGCGAAGACGTCCGCGTCTTCACCGGCGCCTTCGAACGGATCGTCGCCGCCGCACTGCCGGTGGACGACTCGCTGGCACTGATCAAACGCATCGAAGAAAGCAGCCCACAGTGAACGGACCCAAGGCGGAGCTGTACGCGCACGACCTCTCCGCCGCCACCTGGCGCAAGTCCTCCGCCAGCGCCGGAGAAGGCAACTGCGTCGAGATCGCTAATCTCCCCGGCGGGGGCATAGCCGTACGCGACTCCAAAAACACCGGTCTTGAACCCCTGCGCTTCGGAGCCATGCCATGGCATGCGTTTCGCACAGGAATGCTGAGCCAGCTGTAACAGCCCCTGCAGCAGGCAGCCCGTGCCTTACTTCTTACCCTCTATCGGAGACCCAGGAGCGCCCCCATGCCCGCCAAGAAACCGAAGCGCGCACCCGACCGCACACGCCGGTCGGTATGGGCCGACGACCCCACCTGGGAACACGCCGACAACCTGGCCGCCACCGAAGCCATCACCGTGGGCCACATCCTCAGCGCACTACTCACCGCCTACGCAAACCACACCATCAACGTGGACATCCCCACCAAGGAAGTCCGCTCCGGCACCCGCGGCCAACACCCCACCACCATCTCCAACCCCGCCTGGACCAACGCCGACAAACGACGAACCACCGAAGGCATCCAATCGATGTCAGTCCTGTGCGAACTCCTACTCAAGGAGTACGCAGCCGGCCAAGTCACCGTCGCACTCACCGTCAAAGCCCACGCCGACAAAGACGCGTGACGCAAGACGGCCCCCCCTTCGACCGGTACCGTCGCAGCGCAAGAACATTGATCCCGCGCACGCGGGGATGGTTCCAGGGCAGGCCCTTCAAGGGCGTTGGACTCTTTGTCGGTCCCGCGCACGCGGGATGTTCCGCGGTGGGGCCACCGGCAGTCGCCGCAGGCGAGGTCGGCCCCGCACACGCGGGGATGTTCCCTCCTGTGCGCAGCGGCGTTCGTGGTCGGCATTGTCGGTCCCGCGCACGCGGGGATGGTTCGCGGCGGCCGTGGACCAGCGGCATGAGGTCCGCGTCGGTCCCGCGCACGCGGGGATGGTCCCGAGCGGGGATCGCGGTAACGCCACATGGCGCGGTCGGTCCTGCGCACGCGGGGATGGTCCCCACCTTGCACAGCGCTGCTGCGCTATCTGTCCGTCGGTCCCGCACACGCGGGGCTCACCAACCTGCCGGGGCGTCGGACCGGAGATGGACTGAAGGGAAACGACGCTCTCAGCCGGTATCGTCGCTGGTCAAGAAGTCTCGGTCCCGCGCACGCGGGAATGGATCGGCCACGGCGTGCGCACGACAGAATCCGTAGGCGTCGACCCTGCTCACGCGGGGATGGTTCAATGCCCGGTTCTTGGTTCCAGGTCTGGTGCAAGTCGACCTCGCACACGCGGGGATGGTCCGCCCGGTGAGAAGACCCACCGTCACTCTGGACGTGTCGGTCCCGCGCACGCGGGAACGTCCGGAGAACGCACGAATGCCGGTGAGAAGTAAGAGCACCCGAAGCAGTGCGGGCTCTCGACGATCACGTGCAGAGACAGCCCGACCCGTGGCAGGATGACGGCATGTTGATCCGAAAGGCAGATGCCGCGTAGACGTCCGAAGGCTGTCCGCGCTGAGCGATGGCGGCCACGTAGATACGTTCCGGTGCAACGGATCCATGGCGTCTCCGCCCTTACCCGTGCTGCCGTCCGGCGCCTGGAAGACCAGCAGATGGAGCAGGATGCCGTCGCTAAGGCACTGTCTCGCTTTGAGTGGGCGTTCAAACAGCCTGGCCGCTACTTGAACGCTTCCGAGGTGTGGGAACCCGGTCTGGAGGTCGAGGATGCGCGTGACACCTTGGAAGAAGCCATGCGTCACCTGCCTCGCGGCGCCCGGCATGATCTGGGCCAGCTGGTGCAGCGAATAGACGCCGAGTTCGAGCGTCGCACTCTGCCAAACCCTGGCCGGACGAGCGAGTGGACGGCGGGCCGTTGGTGGTGGCGGCGAATCCGAGAGCGCTGACCGATGGAAACACCCGACTTGGCCACGCTCTCAGAAACTGACACTCCCGCGCACGCGGGTATGGTTCCCCCTCAGGCGCCGTCCAGGACACCCTCTTCTGGTCGGCCCCGCACGCGCGGGGATGGTTCCTCCCTCGTCGGCTCCGGCGGAGCCGGATGACTGTCGGTCCCGCGCATGCGGGGATGGTCCGTTCATCCACGCCCACCCATGGGTCAACGGTGCGTCGGCACCGCGCACACAGGGACCCGCCAACCTGCCGGAGCGTCAGATCGGAAACGGACCGAATGAAAACAGCGCCCTCGACCGGTATCGTCGCTGCTCACGAAGCGTCGGTCCCGCGCACGCGGGGATGTGCCGCCATGCGCACATGCGCAGACGCCCACGGACACGTCGGTCCCGCGCACACGGGGATGTGCCGGACCGGTGGGCGCTGGTGCGGTCGTTAGCGGAGTCGGTCCCGCGCACGCGGGGATGTGCCGGTGCCCGGGGTGACCAGCGTCATCGGCATGCTGTCGGCCCCGCACGCACGGGGATGGCCCCCATCCCACCTCGGCGTGAGCACGGAAACGTGCTCGGGCGGCGGGGTTCGGGGCGGCGTAATGTCGGCCCCTCGGGGAGGGCGGGTTCGTGCCTGGGATCATGAGCGCATGTCCGAGGAGTCGAACCTGATGTCCAGCCTGTGGCCGCTTGTGCCGTCCGGGGCCACCGACTGGCTGCTGGAGCTGTGCGGCAGCGGCATCACCGGGTTCATGCCTCCGGCGATGCCTGACGCGGTGTGGGTGCTCAACGCCATGTACGAGCACGAGCAGGGGCCGGCCGACGTCACGTACCACGACTCCACCAGGCACGTCTGGCAGACGGGAGCACCCCGCCCCACATCGTCGCGGGCACCAACCTCGACACCGTGGGCATCGCCACGGGAGGAGGGCTGGGCCGCGCCCAGCACCCAGGCCCCGGCTGGCGACGGCTGCGCTGGGCCGAGCTTGCCCGACGGACCGGCGACCCGGCCGTGCCCGACGGGCTGATGCCCTCCTACCGCTGCTTCCCCTCAGCCAGGAAGGAGGGCAGCTGGCCGCTCGGTATAGCCCCGCCGACCGAGGGGAGCCTGGACCGTGAGACCTGGAACCGGCTGATCGCCGTCCTCACCCAGTACAGTCCCGCAGGCCCGGACACCCGCTGCCTGGCCTACTACAACCCCCTGATGCTCGCAGCCACCGACTTCGACAACCTCCACGTGCGTACGGGCCGGCTCGGCGACGCCGAGACCCTGTACGACCAGTCCGAGGCCGACTTCAGCCCGTCCAACCTCTGGGCCGATGACCACTCATGGGTCCTGTGCACCGACTACGACCTATGGGCCACCAAGATCGCCGGACCCCCAGCCCTCATCAACGCATTGCTGAACGACTGTGAAATCGAGACAATGCAACTACCCTGGGCGCACTGAGCTGACCCCGCGCACGCGAGGATGGTCCCCCCGGAGACCACTGCAACGCATGCGGAGTCGCGTCGGCCCTGCGCACGCGGGGATGGCCCCGACTCCTCCACTGCACCGAACCCACGCAAGGGGGTCGGCCTCGCGCGCGGGGATGGCTCGGGCACCATCGGGCGTGCGCTGCGGCTGCTGCGGTTGGCCCCGCACGCGCGGGGATGTACCGACACTGCTCTCCGGGATCTGGGGCAAGGTCGTGTCGGCCCGGCACACGCGGGGATGTACCCGCGGTGAACGCCACCCGGATCCAGGCCGGATCGTTGCCCCCGCACGCAGGTACGTGCCGCTCTGGCACTGTCGGTCCCGCGCACGCGGGAATGGTCCGCACTGTTCGGACGTGTGACCAGTGATCCCGTAGTTGGTCCCGCGCACGCGGGATGGTTCCGACATGTTGATGTCAACAGCCACCAAGTACCGGTCGGTCCCGCAAACGAGGGGATGGCCCCTGCAAGGTGCCGCCGGTGACGGGCTTGCTGAAGCTGAAGTCGGCCCCGCGCATGCGGGGATGCCCCGTCCGCCTACCAGTCGTGGCTGGACGCCGGGAAGTCGGTCCCGCGCAGGCGGGGATGGTTCGCAGCTCGTGGACACCATCAACCGCGCCGTTTTGTCGGTCCCGCGCACGCAGGGATGGTCCCTTCCGACTGCTTCAAGGCCGTGTCCGCCTGACGTCGACCCCACGGACGTGGGGATGGCCTCGTGCCGACGTATCGTGACGTCCCGATCCTCAAGTCGGCCTCTCGCACGCAGAAATGGCTCTGCCCACGCGGGGATGGCTCAACCTCGCGACGCTGGTCGTAGTAGTTGTCCTCGTCCGTCCCGCACACGCGGGGATGGTTCCCGCGACACCAGACGGGTGACTACACCGGCGATGTCGGCCCCGCACGCGGGGTAGCTCGTCGCAGCGGGCTGGCAGGAGAACCCCGCCCAGCCAGCCGAGGACGCCGAGGAGGAGGCAGCGGAGGGCGACGCCGAGGCCGACGAGGACTGAGCAGCCAGCACCAGGCCGGGCCCTCGGGGCGGGGGCGGCGCGGCAGCGGAACCCATCACGTGGCACCCCGGTACCGAGTAGCGTCAGTTCCACCGTGAAGGAGGCCGCTCACCATGACTGCACAGCCCACCGAACACCAGCCCTTGCCCGATCTGCCGCCGATGCGTACCCTGCGCGAGCTCCGGGCCGCCCTGCAGACCCACGGCCACCCCAGCGACGTAGAGCAGCTCGAGGACGACCTGGACGCCGCGGATTTGGACGATCTGACAGCGGTTCGCCGACTCGCGCAGCACTACCGTCACCGCGTGCTGCTGTGGCTCGACCCCGAGGGGACGGCCGCCGTGACGAGGACGACTGAGGATGTCGAGGCTGAGCTGCGGCGCAAGCTCGAGGCCGCCCGGTGACCCACGCGTTCTACAGCGATGGTGCCGAGAAAGTCCGCGTGGAGCTGACCCGGGCCGAGAGGGCGGCTGTTGACAGTGTCCGCGCCGCCCTGGAGGCCGACCCCCGGCAGGGCCGCCCCATGCCCGACAGCGACCTGAGAGTGGTTGATCTGCTGCCCCAGGAGACCGGCGGCCGCGGCATCTCGGTGGTGTACCGGCACAGTGCGGAACTTGACGCCGTGTTGGTGCTGTGGCTGGTGGCAGGACCGTAGCCGCCCATCGACCCCACGCACGCGGGTATGGTTCCCCCTCAGGCGCCGTCCAGGACACCCTCTTCTGGTCGCCCCGCACACGCGAGGGTGGTCCGTAGTAGGCGACGACGGTGACAACCGCGGCGACGTCGGCCCCGCGCTCGCGGGGATGGTTCCGGCACATACAACGTCGCCACTTTCACGATGAAGTCGGCCCCGCACACGCGGGGGTGTACCGGTCATCGTGTTTCTGGTCTGGTCGCGGCTGACGTCGGCCCCGCGCGCGGGGATGGACCGGGCGACCCGCTCAAGGGCTGGGCGAGCAAGCTGTCGGTCCCGCACGCGCGGGGATGCTCCCCGAAGCTCGCTCATCCACGCGAGCTGTCGGCGAGCGGCAAGCGCGCGGTGTGCTGATCCACGACGACAGCTCCAGACCGGCCCCCGCACAATGATCGGCATGACGTCTCTGCACACCAACCCGCTCTTCGCCCGGCTTGCCAATGCTGAACGGATCCTCGTCGCGGGCGCGGGCGGCGGCTTCGACATCTACTCCGGCCTGCCGCTGGCCCTCTCCCTCCTGCACCAGGGCAAGGAAGTCCATCTCGCGAACCTCTCCTTCAGCGCCCTCGACGGTCTGCCCATCGAGGACTGGGCCGCCCCCGACCTGGCCGCCGTCACCCCCGACTCCGCTCTCCATCAGAGCTACTTCCCGGAGCGAACGCTCGCCCAGTGGCTGAGCCAGCACGGCTACCCGTCCACGGTGTACGCCTTCCCTCAGACCGGGGTGATTCCGCTGCGTGCCGCCTATCAGGCACTGGTCGAACTCCACCGCATCGACGCGGTGGTGCTGGTCGACGGCGGTACGGACATCCTGATGCGAGGTGACGAAGCCGGTCTCGGCACGCCGGAGGAGGACCTGGCCAGCGTGGCGGCGCTGGCCGCGCTGGACGGCGTACCGACCCGGCTCGTGGCGTCGGTCGGCTTCGGCATTGACGCGTACCACGGCGTCAACCATGTGCAGGTACTGGAGAACATCGCCGCGCTGGAACGCGACGGTGCGTACCTCGGAGCGTTCTCGATATCGCGCGCCACGCGTGAGGGCGTGCTCTACCTCGACGCGGTGGAACACGCCAGGGAGTGCACCCCGGAGCACCCCAGTATCGTCAACGGCTCGATCGCAGCAGCCGTGCGGGGCTCCTTCGGTGATGTCCAGTTCACTGACCGCACCCGGGGCAGCGAGCTGTTCGTGAACCCGCTGATGTCCCTGTACTTCGTCTTCGACCTGCCGGGCCTGGCAGCCCGCTGCCTCTACCTCGACCAGATCGAGGACACGCACCTGATGCGCCAGGTCCACTCCCGGATCGCCGAGTTCCGCGAATCCGCCGTGACCCGCCCGCCCCGCCGCTTCCCGCACTAACGACCAAGGCGACCTGGTGCTGCCGGGGCCGCGACGTCAGGTCGGCCCCGCGCACGCGGGGATGATCCGTTGCGGCCCGTCATGTCAGGGTCGACTATCCAGTTGGTCCCGCGCACGCGGAGATGGCCCACCTCAGCTGGGTGTAGATCCTCTGAAGTGAAGATCCGGACTATGCCATTGAGCGGTAGTTGGTGGATTTGAGCGAGAGTTGGTGAGGCTGAGTAGTCTAATCTGCGGGGCCCAGGGCCCGGTGGTGGTACCAGACGGCGTGGAATTGCGCGAAGTAGGGCGAGTCCTGGTCGACGGGTCCGAGGGCAAGCAGTATCTCGTCGCCGCGTGGGTCGTCGCGCAGGAACAGCGGGATTGCTGCCGCGACCCGTACGTTCTCGGCCTCGTCATGGAGACAAGCGGCAAGAGCGTCCCAGGGAGCAGGGGACTCCGCGGGGGCCTGAGCAAGTGCCCCGCACGCCGCCTCGCGTACCAGGGCGTCCGTGTCCCGGGTGCATGCGATGACGCTGGTCAATGCCTCGGGGCTCCCCTGCGCGACCAGCGGGCGGAGGCCGGCGACCGCACATCGCCGGACGTCCCTGTCGTCATGCCGGGTGAGCGTCGGCAGTGGCTGCTCGGCCCGGGGGTCCATGGCCTCAGCCAGCCCCGCAGTGAGGGCCCGCATCACCCGTGGATCCTCTTCCCACGCTGCCCAGGGCAGGAAGAGGTCGACGAGGGGCACGTCGAAAGGAATGTCGTCGCTGTCGTCGAAGAGGTTGATGAGACGGATCACTTCGGCGCCGCAGTACCGCTCCAGCGGGTTCGGGCGGTCGCGCAGGGCGGCGGCCTGGGCCCAGACGGTGGGGGCGCCGCGCTCCTGGAGCGTGAGTGTGGTCGCCGACCACACTGGCTGGTCGATGTCCGGCTCGGCCAGAGCACGGCCCTTCAGCTCCTCGAAGCTCGGTGTGATCCCGTACCTGGGCTCAAGCTCGGTGAGGATCGCGGTGTGCCCGTTGCGGACCTTCAGGCCGCCGATGGACAGCTCTTCGCAGACACTGCCCCACCCGTCCAGGGCCGCTCTGCAAGTGACCGGCCCCGAAGTACCGCTCCTGCGGCACAACTCGGCCTCGACGCCCGCGAGATGCCAGTGCCGCGCGAGCTCCAGGGCATTACGCCCTTCGCAGTCGGTGATTCCCAGGTCTGCTCCGCCGCTGATGAGCACGGACATGATCTCGCAGGCACCGCGGTCGACCGCACGCAACAGAGGCGTACTGCCATCAGGGGCCGTGCAGTTCAGGTTGGCTCCCCGGTCCGACATCATGAGCTCTTCGACAACCGGAAGATCGAAGGCGTCCACCGCCAGGCACAGCACCGGCATACCGTGCCCGTCAACGGCGTCGGGATCGGCGCCCGCCGCCAGCAGCGCCGCCACCGCCTTGACGTCCCTGCACCGTACTGCCGCTATGAGCGGACCCTCACCCATACTCTCCGTGCCAACCTCTCATCTCGTCCAGGGAGCCGTCGCAACACCGAGCCAGTGATGACATGCCATCTCAGCACCCCGAACCGAGTGTCACATCCGGCGACGCTTGCAAAGTGCGGCACCCAGCGTCGGTCCCGCTCACACAGGGATCGCTAACCTGCCAGGGCGGCAGACCGAAGACGAACTGAATGAAAACAGCGTCCTCGACCGGTACCGTCGCTGCTCGGGAAGTGTTCATCCCGTACACGCGGGGATGGCCCCTTCGCCGGGGAGTTCTGCTACTCCGAGGCCGGACCGACCCCGCGCACGCGGGGATGGTCCCGCGCGGACCGGCCTGCAGGACCTGCCGCCCACTGTGCTCGCTCCGGCCGACGAGAGCGAACCGCCTGCCCGAGGTGTGGGTGATGGGCACCCCGCGCAGTGCGCGGTCGTCCGGGAAGTGCTGACCGCCAGTATGCGACTGCGGGCCACCAGGTACTTCGGGGCCCGTACCGAGCGGGACATCGGCGACGGCCGGGTACGGCAGCCGTGGGCCACATCTCATACAGGAGTATGCTCGCCTGTATGAGTGCTCGTATGCGTACCACGGTCACCCTGCCGGCTGATCTGCTGGCCCACGCCCGCGCGGCCGCACCCGGCGGCAACCTCTCGGCCTACATCGAGCACGCACTCAGGGCCCAGCAGCTGCGCGACGCAGCTCCCGCCGTCCGGGCCTGGCGCGAGAAGGCCGCAGCCGACACAGAGGAGCTCGCCGACCTCTTCGGCGAGGACGTCGCGTGACGCCACTCGCCCGCGGCCAGGTCTGGCGCGTCCAGCTGGCCACCAAGACCAGGTCCGTGGTCATCGTCGAGTCCGACGCCGCCCTGGACGCCCTGCCCGGCACCGCCGTATGCATGATGATCGACGAGACCCAGGGCGCCCCGGACACCGTCGTCACCATCCCCCTGACACACCCAGTGCACGGCGCCGCTGTCGCCGTCGACCTCACCGCACTCACCGACAAACGCCTCACCTCCGGCGAGTACCTGGGCACCGTCGACACAGAGACAATGGACCGAATCTCCGCCGCCCTACGCGTCACCCTCGACCTCACCTGAGGAAGCCACGGGGGCGGCCCCGCACACGCGGGGATAGCCAACCTGTCGGAGCCTCAGGCCGAGACAGACCGAATGAAAACAGCGCCCTCGACCGGTATCGTCGCAGCTCACGAAGTGTCGGCCCCGCGCACGCGGGGGTGGTTCCGGGTTGGTGCTGCCCGCCCGGGCCGCCCGCAGGTCGGCCCCGCGCACGCGGGGGTGGTTCCCAGCACCTCTTCTGGGGCCCGGGTGGTGGTGAGTCGGCCCCGCACGCGCGGGGATGGTTCCGCGTTACGCGCCAGAGCAGCCTGGCTGCGCATGTCGGCCCCGCACACGCGGGGATGGTCCCTACGCCCGCCACTCCGCACTCACCCCCGGCGCATCGATCCCACGCGCTGGGATGGTCCCCGGCTGCTGTTCCTCGCCGCAGCCGCCAACGGGTCGGCCCCACGCACGTGGGGGATGGTTCCACCACCGATCCATCACGTAGACGAGCTGGGACGTTGACCCGGCGCACGCGGGGATAGCCCTTCGTCAGGTTCGGGCAGGTCGTTGTTCATGTCGTCGGCCCCGCGCATGAGGGGATGTGCCCTACGAGTCCTACGAGTCCTACGACGATGCGCCAGCACGGGTTCAGAAGGTCGGCCCTGTACTCGCGGGGATGTTCCCTGGCCCAGTACGACTCAGGTGCGGTTCAGGACGAGGGAATCGAGGTGAATATCTGTTTCGGCAGCGTGCCGGGCACGCGTTACTGTGCGGGGAGATCGGAGGAGGGGCTGTGGCATTGGTACGGAAGGGGTCGCGCCGCATTGTCGTGGACGGGGTGACCTATCGGTGGCGGCTTCGCCGCAGGCCCACTTACGGCCAGGCACTGTGCTGGACACCGTGCACCTACGCCGTCGAACACGCCAACCGTCCCGGGACACTACTGCTGGTCACCACCGGCCAACCGCACTGCAGTAACTGGATCGGCAGACCAGGTGCCCCGGTTCTTCCCTCTAACGTAGCGGAGCACATCCGGACCGCGCTCACTCGCGGCTGGACCCCGGATCGCTCCGGCTCTCCCTTCGAGTTGGACCTCTCGCACGGGTTCGTCTCCTCCCCCTGATCGGTCCCGATGAAGGCGGCAGCGGCGTTCTGGTCGGCCCCGCGCATGCGGGGATGTTCCTTTGTACGTTCTCGACGCGAGCGCCTTCAACGTATCGGCCCCGCACGCGGGGGTGGCTCGTGGGAGCCGGAGCACCTGGCGATTCTGGGACCGGACCCTGCGCACGCGGGGATGTGCCTGGGCGTGACAACATGCCGGATGTCGTCGCCAAGTCGACGCCGCACATGTGGGGGTGGGCCCATCACAGGTTCCGTTGGCAAGACGGATGCTGCATGATCGAACGATGCTGGTTGAGGTAGGGAAGATCGCAAAGTTTCCGGGGCTCCCCTGGCTGGCTCAAGTCAAGACGCGCTTCGGACACACTGCGGTGCGCTGGTGCGGGGACCCAGCCGCGAAGCCAGGCGAATACCACGTCGAGTGGACGATCGACGAAGACATCACCTGGGGCTGGAACGCCAAGCCCGCCGTTGGTACAGGGCCGGGGATCCGGCCCGGCGGACACTGCGTAGTCCTGCGGGGACGCCTGAACCCCACGGACAACGATGCCGCCGTGCTGGACCTGGACAGCACACTGATCCTCCTGGACCTCCTGAATCCACTGCCCGAAGGTATCGCCGATACGTGGGTCGAACTCTTCGTAGCGCGCGAAAAGATCAGCCTCTACCCCTACCAGCTCTGACAATGCCTACCCCGCACGCGGGGATGGCTCTATGTACGCGGTCCACCAGATGACCTTCGCGCAGTCGGCCTCGCACACGCGGGGATGGTTCCGTCTATGGAGCGATGAACTCGTCTCCTTGGACGTCGGTCCCGCGCATGCGGGGATGGCCCAGGCCCGTAGCCCGTCAGATTCCGCGACCGGCCAAGAACGTCATCCTCCAACAGCAGCCGCAGGCTGCGCCGGGCACCGGCGGGTATCTCGTCATGGGCAAGGGCCCGCTGCAGCTCACACCGCCCCTCTACTCGCAGTAGAGTCGAGGTATGGCAGACGAAACGAGCATCAAGGTGAGCGCGGCCACGCGCGACCGGCTGGCCGCACTGGCGGCTGAGCACAACACCACGATCCGGCAGCTCGTCGAAGAGCTCGCCGAGGGCCGGCCGACCCAGGCCGAGTACGCGGAGCGAGCCGAGCAGGCCCGCGCCGAACTCGCCTGCTTCCTGGGCACCGCGCCCAGCGAGCAGGCCGAAGCGAAAGCCCGCGGCCTCCTGGAGCGCCTCGGCGCCCGCCAGGACCCGGCAGCCGCGTAGTGGGACCGATCGCAGTCGTCCTGGACCACACAACCGCCACCGCCCTCCACGACCCCAAGAACCCGCACAACGAAGCCGTCGCCGCCTTCTACGTCCAAGCCTCCGGCGGACTGGGCACCCTCTACACCCCAGCACTCACCCTCACCGCCGGCGACACCGAACGGCCAGGCCTCCTCGCCTACATCAACGGACTGCGGTTCATCACGATCGAACCCTTCGACACCCAAGCCGCACTCGCCGCCAGCGAACTACTGCACGCCGGACACCCCTGGGCCACCGTCCACACCATCCACGCAGCCCGCCCCTCCGCCGACTTCCCCACCGGCCGCTTCCTCCTCACACTGACACCCGAGCTGTACGAAGAGACCGGCATCCAGGCAGTCCACCCCGACCAATAGGCCGGAAACGACGAAACCCTGAAGTCAGCCCCGCGCACGCAGGGGTGATCCCTTCGAACTGACCAACCTGCCAGAACGTCAGACCGGAGACGGAGCGTAGGAAAACAACATCCTCGGCCGGTATCGTCACTGCTCAAGAAGTGTCGGCCCCACGCACGCGGGGATGGTTCCCAGCTGTTCCCCGGCGCGGAGATCATCACGTTGTCGGCCCCGCACATGCGGGGATGCTCCTTGGCCCCACTTGGTGTTGAAGTCCTCAGCCTGGTCGGCCCTGCGCACGCAGGGATGGTCCGCGCTTCCCGTACGACGGCGACCCCCGCCTGGACATCAGTCCCGCACACGCGGGGATGTGCCCGTGCCGTGCGCGGTCGTACCCAGGGGGCCAGAGTCGGCCCCGCACATGCGGGGACCACTAACCTTCCGCAGCGTCAGACCAGAAACGAACTGAATGAAAACAGCACCCTCGACCGGTATCGTCGCTGCTCACGAAGTGTCGGTCCCGCGCACGCAGGAATGTTCCAACCCCCACAGCGCAGCTTGCGGTGAACGGAGGGTCGACCCCCACAAATGTGAGGATGGCCCCTCGGTGTCAGGCCGACGACATCCTGGATGTCAGCCCTACAGCACGCGGGGATGTTCCCAGCATGCCAAACTCGATGGTCGGCAGAACGCCGTTGGTCCCGCGCACGCGGGGCTGGCCCGATCACGCATCACGGGACGCCGTTCTCGCCATAGTCGGTCCGGCGCACGCAGGGATGATCCGCCTTCGCGGACGACGCGCCCCTTTCCACCGAGGTCGGTCCCGCGCACGCGGGGATGGCCCACCGCCGCTGGGACACTGCATGCTGCTCACCGAGTCGGTCCGGCGCACGCAGGGCTCACCAGCCTGCCGACGCGTCAGACCGGAGACGGACTGAAGGAAAAAGCGCCCCCAGCCGGTATCGTCGCTGCTCAAGAAGTGTCGGTCCCGCGCACGCGGGGGTGGTTCGTGAGCCGCAAGGTGGTCGAGGCCCTGACGGGCGTCGGTCCCGCACACGCGGGAATGTGCCAGCCCAGCAGCGCTCTGGCCGGCTACGGGAGGAGCCGGGCCGCTCTCTGCCGCAGTCCGTCCGCTTCAGCAAGACCCTTGAACCGGTTGAGCCGGGTGCGCATGTCGCTCGCAGCAGTGTGAACCTTGACGGAGCGGACGCCATCCGCGCATTCGACGAATTCGGTCCAGATGGCGAGGGCGCCGTCAAGGTTGCCTTGGCGGAGGAGTACGCCACCGAGGTCGGCCAGGACGATGGCCCGGGTACGGCGGCGATCGAGCCCGTGAATGCCAAGGGCAAGGCGGAGGTGTTCTTCGGCAGCGTCGAGGTCACCGAGACGAGACAGGATCATCCCGGATTCGTGGGCCCAACGGCCCGGTGAGTAGTGGGCAGCCCAGGAATCGCCAGCCATGGCCGAGGAACGGCCGATGGCGATCTCGGAGAGGGCAAGGTGACGGGTGGCCATCTTGCGGTCGTCGTCCTGGGCAGCGGCGTTGGCGAGTGTGGCCTCGTAATAGGCGACGGCCCGGGGGTTGTCGAGGCCCTTGCCGTAACGGACGCACGCTTCACCGAGCTGGACGGCTTCTGCCCTGAAGCCGAGGTCAATGGCCTGGACGGCCAGGCCACGCAGGGCAGTTGCCGAGAGTTCAGGGTCGCGGGCTTCGGCGGCGAGACGGTAGGCGTGCGCGTAGTACTGCTGCGCCCGGCCCTGGTGTTCGGGATCGTTGCCTTCGTCCTGGGCCATCCATCCGGCTAGGTGGACGAGCTGGGAGGTGGCGGCGAACAGTTCGCGGCCGGTGGCTTCGGTGTATGTGCCGTTGAGCCAGGGTGCGACGTCGTCGGTGAGGTAGCGCACGGCCAGGTGGCGGGCGTGTCCGCCGCCGAGTTCGGCGGCGGAGTCGCCGAGGGCCTTGACCATCTGCATGACGGCGGCGACTTCGCCGGAGCCGACGCGGACGGCGCCGGCTGAGGCAGCCTTGGTGCGGCGAGTGATGCTGTCGAGGTCGGGCAGCGCGAGCGCGCTCAGGGCGTAACCGCTCGTGGCGGCCAGGAAGTTCCGGCGGTTCACGTCGCTCCTCCCCAACTGGAGTACTGAGGCCACGGTATCGGTGGCCCTTCCCTCCAGCCCGGCGGATTCCCCCTCTGTGGAGGTCTGTAAGTCCAGGTCGAGAACCTTGATGACGAACGGCAGCCAGTACTTCGGTGATCGTTCGCCAGTCATCCAGCGGCGGGCGTACTGCCGCTCGATGCTGCCCGGGGACCGCCCGGCCGCGATGCTGACCTCCCGGGCGAGCTTGGTGGGGCCCCAGCCGCGTTTCTCGCACGCGTGTCGGATGAGTGCGGCGAGTTCTTGTTTGGTCGGCACGGTGCCGTCGCCTCCTGGCCTACACGGGCCTACAGCTGGCCTACATCCTGGCCCCTCCTCGCCGTCCATGCCCGGCTCTTCACTGAAGCGCACCGCCCGATCCAACGGGCGGGCTCTCTGAAGCCGCAGCGGGCCCTCGCCGGGGGCGCCGACCCGCTGCATCCGCTCCCGAAGGAGACGATGGTGGCGCACACGTCCCGTACGACCCGCGGTAGGAAGGCCCGCAGTGACTTGCTGGGGGTGACGCTCGGATGGGTCTGGGCTCTCGGCGCGCTCATGACGGTCGGCGGCCTGGCCGTCAGCGTCGAGCACGACCTTGCTCACCCCGGGAACAGCTCCATGGCGGTGTCCATGCCGGAGGACGACGTGCCTTCGATGCCGGGGGGCCACTGACATGGCGGGCGCACCAAACGCTGTACCGGAAGCCCCGGATGTCTTCGACTACGCGGACCGGCAGATCGAGCAGGCCGCGGCCTTGCTGTGGCCGGGTGCCGTGGTGGGGCTCGGTTTGCACGTGCCGAGCGTGACGGCCTACGTCCGCCGTGTGCAGGTGGACGGGCGGGATCTGTTCGCCAAGGTCTCGTTCTTGGGGCTGTCGCTGGTGTCGGTGCTGCGGGGCACTGCCGGGGACTGGGTACAGGTCCGGGCTGCCCAGGCGGCCTACCTGGGCTCACCGGGCACCCTGCTGGAGCGGGAGGCCCGGGGGCTGGCCATCCTGAGGGAGGAAGGCGGGGTGCTGGCCTGTCCCGTCGCCGGGCACAAGGCTGGAGTGCTGTTCACCGAGCAGGTCACGGGTCCAACGCTGGCCGACCTGCTGGCCAAGGAGCCCCACCGGACCGGCGAGCTGATGACCCGTGTCCTGGTGGAGCTGGCGGGCCTCCAACGGCCTGCTGTGGCCCGGTCCGTGGATGAGGCGGCGGTCGTCGAACGAGGTATCGGGGCCACCTTCCATCGCAAGTTCAACGGCATCAGTGGCCCGACCTATCTGCGCAAGGCCGGAGCGGCGGGTGAGGTCCTGGCGACTGTGGTCGGCAGGCTGCGGCGGCTTCGGCCAGCCCCTGTGGCCGGGTGGCGGCCCGTGATCTACGGCGACCTCAAGCCGGACCACGCGGTCTTCCCCGAGGGGCCCGAGGGCCGACCGGTCTTCCTCGACCCCGGGCTGGCCCGCGGCCGACCGCAGACGGACCCGGCGAAACTGGTCTCCCGGACCGTGCTGAACCTGATCGCCTCCCCGCCGGACCAGGCGGCGGCCAAGGCTACGGTCGACGGCATCGAGGTGTTCGCCAACGCGATGACCGCCGACCTGGAGCCTGACGAGCGAGCCTCATGGATCAAACATGTGGTGGTGCTGTGGCTGATGGACACCACCAACATCCTCAGCACCTACCTGACCTGCCCGGCCGACCTGCCCGTGCCCGAACACGCAAACAAGATCACACGCCAGGCCGGGGCAGTGTGCACTCTGCTGGACCGCACCACAGCGGACCTGCTCGCCGGAACGGATCCACGGGCGGTGTGGCAACTCGCCCTGACCGACGTGGCGAAGGCGGCAGACCGGTGACCCCGTCGGCCGGTGCAGTCGGCGTGATCGGCGCCGGTGCCGTGGGCCAGAGTGTGGCCATGCTGCTAGCCGCCGGAGGCTGGTGCGAATCGGTCCGAGTCGTCTCCCGCACCGGGCTCTCGGCCCAGGCCCTGGTGACCGATCTGGAGGACATGTGCCAGGTCACCGGCTCCCCCGTCCGGGCGGTCCACGCCACCGACGCCGGACAGCTCCTCTCCTGCGAAGCGGTGGTCGTCTGCCCACGGGCCGACTTCACCAACACCGCCCGCACCGACGTGAGGATGGCCGGCCTGAACGCGAACGCTCCCGTCATCGCCAGCCTGGCCCGGAAACTAGCCCATTACCAGGGGCTGGTGGTCATGGTGACCAACCCCGTCGACGTGCTCACCCGACTGTTCGCCGAAGTCTCCCACTGCCCCCACGTCTACGGGGTCGGCTCGAACACCGACACCGCTCGCTACCACCTCGCCCTCGCCCGTCTCCTGGACATTCCCCCGCAGACTGTGGAGGGCCATGTGATCGGCGAGCACGGCGACCAGGCAGTGGTGTGCGCGTCGGCCACCCGCGCGGGCGGCCGACCCGTGCTGGTGCCGCTGCGACAGGTACGTGAGGAACTGACCAACCGGCCCCGGCGGATCAACGCGGGCCTCGGACGTACACGTTGCGGCCCCGCCGGGGCGGTGATCGCTGCCCTCCGCGCGGGTCTGGGCCTGACCGACACGGTGGTGGAGCTGTCCGTCAACCACGAGGGCTGGTGGATGGGAATCCCGTTGCGCTTCACCGCCGGAACCCCAACCGTGTGCCTCCCCCGCCTGGATGCCGCCGAGGCCCGGCAACTGGCCGCTGCCCACAGCAAACTCCGCGACGCCTACGCGCCCCTTGCCCGCCTGTATCTCCCTGCACATCCCACACAGAAGGAGAAGACCGCAGTGCCTCAAACCGCTGTCCGCATCGCCACGGCCACCCAGGCCGCGACCCTTACCAGCAACAGTCCAGTGGTCACCGACTGGGCCCTTCGCTACTTCGGCCCTTGGTGGAAGGCCACCAGCACCACCCCGGACGCCGACACGGCGGTGACCGCGGACGTCAACCCCAACCGGGTCACCGAGATCGCCCAGCGCGTGGCCGACCACCCCCACGAGAAGACCGTCTACGCGAACTCGAGCATGTTCTTCGACCGGGACGACGACGGCACCATGGTCGCCTCCCAGCCCGACGACAAGACCGCCTACCAGGCCGAACCCGGTGGGCCCCTGCACATCTACGGCTGTGAGGACGTCCCCGTCGCTCTGGCCGCTGCACGGCTCGCCCGCGAAGTCGTCCGTGGCCAGCTCCTGGCCGATGGCTGGTCGATCCTGCACGCCTCCGCTGTCGTCCGTGACAGGCAGACCGTGCTGACCCTGGGCGACAAGGGCGCTGGGAAGACCACCACCGCCCTCCTGCTCGCCCGTGCCGGCTGGCAACTGCTGGCCAACGACCGCGTCTTCATCCGCCGCGAGGACGACCGGCTGCGGGTCTTGCCCTGGCCCTCAGCCGCCGCGATCGGCCTCGGCCTGCTGGATGCCCTCGACTGGTACGAGACCGTCCGCGAACACCTCCGCAGCGGCGAACAGCTCCACCCCACCCAGCACCAGAAGGTCACCGACGCCCTCAACTCCGACAACCGCACACCCCTGTGGAAGGAAGATGGCAAGGAACTCAAGCCCCAGTTCTTCCCCGACCAGCTCCACACCTGGCTCGGCCTGACCCTGGCCACCGAAGGCACCGCCGCCCGCATCTTCTTCCCCCGGATCACCCCCGGCACCAAGCCCGCCCTCCTCGACGAGGACCGCAGCGTGGAGGCCAGCGACTTCTTCACCACAGGCACCGAAGACCGCTACCCCGACGTCTTCGGCCTTCTCCCCGCCGACCTCCCCAGCACCGAGCCCCTGCGCGAACTTCTCGGTGAGCTTCCCCGGCACACCCTGCTCCTCGGACATGACGTGAAGGCGAACACTGACTTCCTCACGCAGGTAACAGAGCTGGGTACCTGACCCCAGGCACGAGATGGGGAGGTACCCCTGCGTGGTACCTCCCCATCTCACATAGGTACTGCCTGCGTTTCCCTCACCACGACTGTTCCGGCGGGACGAGCACGGCTAACCCACAACCAGCCCAGACGGGAGCAATCGGGTCCCCTGAGCTCGAATCGGCCCCACGCACACGGGGATCACTAACTTGCCAGAGCGTCAGACCAGAAACGAACTGAATGAAAACAGCGCCCTCGACCGGTATCGTCGCTGATCACGAAGTGTCGGTCCCGCGCACGTGGGGATGGTCCCCCCATGAACCCGCAGGACATGCGCGCGGGAATGTCGGTCCCGCGCACGTGGGGATGGTCCCGGGGCAGCGAAGGTGGCGATGGCCAGGCAGAGGTCGCCCCCGCGAATGCGGGGATCTGCCCCTCGGACGTCGACTGTTCCGAATCTTATGGAGTCGACCCGCGCCGAGCTTCGGCGTCAGGGCGCAGGGACGGCGCGGGCCAATGGGTGAAGGTCTCCGTAGAGGGCGGCGTGCAGCGCGGCGGCGAGTTCACGGGCCCTCTCCTCAGTCTTCACACCGTGCAGCGTGTAATGCACCAGCCCTGGCCCAGCGTTGGGGCGGATCTCGCCACGACGGACCAGGCGGAGGACAGCGGCCAATACCGCGTCATATGCGGTGTCGTCGACGACGTGCTCTGGGGAGGCGGTGAGCGCATCGGCTTTCACCGTCCACTGCTGGCCACGACGCTCGATGCCGATGTACACGGCGCGCGAGGTCTTGGCCGCCTGGTAGGCGGCGTTGAACGCGTCGAGGCCCGTGGCGTTGGGGATGAGGGCTGCGGGACAAGGAACCGGTATCGGCTGCATGAAGAGCTATCGTGCCAGGAAAACGACCCCGCGCACGCTGGGATGTTCCTCGGCGCCGTTCCGTCCTCGCACTTGTCAGGGGGTCGGTCCCGCGCGCGGCGCGGGTTGGCCCCATGGGTCGGGTGTCGCACAGTACGAGCCTGAAGTCGGCCCTGCACACGCGGGAGTGGCCCCTTGGACGCCCATATCACCGCGGCCTCCGACAGGTCGGTCCCGCGCACCGGGGATGGTTCGGTCAGGACGCCGTCCTTGTTGGTCTTGCCCTCGTCGGTCCCGCGCACGCGGGGATCACCAAGAGCTGCCGGGGCGTCAGACTGCGGACAGGCTTGAGGAAAACAACACCCCCAACCGGTACCGTCGCTGCTCAGGAAGTGTTGGTCCCGCACGCGCGGGGATGGTCCCCTGCGCGCGTATCTCCACACCACGCGCGGCTTGTCGGCCCCGCACGCGCGGGGATATGTTCCCGCCAGGATCGACCCGGTGGCGGCCGCGGCCTGGTCGGCCCCGCGCACGCGGGGGTGGTTCCTACGTGTCGTTTCAGCCTGCCCGATACCCGGCGTCGGTCCCGCGCACGCGGGGATGGTTCCGCCCCGGCGCCCTCGGTGTCGACCGCGGTCAGGTTGGTCCCGCGCACGCGGGATGGTTCGAGACCCCCTCTGACCATCTGCTCACTGTCCGGGTTGGTCCCGCGCATGCGGGGATGTGCCCAGGAGCGAGCGGCGGCCACCCAGCACGCCGACCGCGCCGAGCAGGCACAGGAGTGGCTGGCCAGGGAGCTGCGGGCCGAGCTCACAGCCGACCGGCGGGAGAACCCCACCCGGTCGGCGAGGGCACCAAGAAGGAGGTGGCGGAGGACGACGCCGAGGCCAGCGAGGACTGACCAGCACCAGCCAGACACAGTGCTCATACAGGAGTATGCTCGCCTGTATGAGCGGTCGTATGCGTACTACAGTCACCCTGCCGGCTGATCTGCTGGCCCACGCCCGCGCGGCCGCACCCGGCGGCAACCTCTCGGCCTACATCGAGCACGCACTCAGGGCCCAGCAGCTGCGCGACGCAGCTCCCGCCGTCCGAGCCTGGCGCGAGCGGGCCGCGGCCGACACAGAGGAGCTCGCCGACCTCTTCGGCGAGGACGTCGCGTGACACCGCTCGCCCGCGGCCAGGTCTGGCGCGTCCAGCTGGCCACCAAGACCAGGTCCGTGGTCATCGTCGAGTCCGACGCCGCCCTGGACGCCCTGCCCGGCACCGCCGTATGCATGATGATCGACGAAACCCAAGGCGCCCCAGACACCGTCGTCACCATCCCGATCACCCACCCGGTACGCGGCGCCGCCGTCGCCGTCGACCTCACCGCACTCACCGACAAACGCCTCACCTCCGGCGAGTACCTGGGCACCATCGACACGGAGACAATGGACCGAATCTCCGCCGCCCTACGCGTCACCCTCGACCTCACCTGAGAAAGCCGCGGGGGCCCGCGCGTGCGGGGATGGTCCCTGAGCCGCGCTGAATCGGTGGTCGGTGATCCAGTCGGCCCCGCGACGCGGGGATGGCCCGCGCTCGCGGAGTACGAGACCCGCGGCCGACCGGTCGGCCCCGCGACGCGGGGATGCTCCCTCGGGTGCCTCCGGCCACGAGGCGCTGCCTACGTCGGCCCTGCGCGCGTAGGGCTCACCAGCCGGAGCGCCAGACCGGATACGGACTGAATGAAAACAGAGCCCTCGACCGGTATCGTCGCTGGTCAAGAAGTGTCGGTCCCGCGCACGCGGGGATGTGCCGCCCTCCATCTTGAGCATCCGGTATGCCCGATTGTCGGTCCCGCGCACGCGGGGATGTGCCTTTTCGAGCTGGTGTGGACTGGCAGGTCGGCCCGTCGGTCCCGCGCACGCGGGGGTGGTCCGGTGGAGACCCGCGGGAACAGCTCCCACAGCGGGTTGGCCCCGCACACGCGGGGATGGTCCGGCCGCGGACAAGGTCCGCACCTCCGCCAAGGAGTCGGTCCCGCACTCGCGGGGATGGCTCCACGACGACGTCGGTCACCACAAGGTCGACCAGGTCGGTCTCGCGCGCGCGGGGATGGTTCCAGCCTCGACCAGGCGATCACCAAGCGTTCGGACTCGGTCCCGCGCGCGCAGGGACGGCTCTCGTCCCGTCTATCACTTTGCGATGGTTAGAGGGTCGGCCCTGTACTTGCGGGGATGTTCCCTGGCCCAGTACGGCCCAGGTGCGGTTCAGGACGAGGGAATCGAGGTGAATATCTGTTTCGGCAGCGTGCCGGGCACGCGTTACTGTGCGGGGAGATCGGAGGAGGGGCTGTGGCATTGGTACGGAAGGGGTCGCGCCGCATTGTCGTGGACGGGGTGACCTATCGGTGGCGGCTTCGCCGCAGGCCCACTTACGGCCAGGCACTGTGCTGGACACCGTGCACCTACGCCGTCGAACACGCCACCCATCCCGGGGCGGTGCTGGTGGTCACCACCGGTCAACCGCACTGCAGTAACTGGATCGGCAGACCAGGTGCCCCGGTTCTTCCCTCTGACGTAGCGGAGCACATCCGCACCGCGCTCGCTCGGGGCTGGACCCCGGATCGCTCCGGCTCTCCCTTCGAGTTGGACCTCTCGCACGGGTTCGTCTCCTCCCCCTGATCGGTCCCGGTGGCCGAAGACGGCGCGGCGAAATCGCTCCGGCCCTCGGGACCCAGGCTCCGACCTGACTCACTCGTCCAAGATCACGCTGTCCGCCGGCAGGTGAGCCACCACGAGAGCGGCAGCCTCCTGTGGCGTCGCTGCTTCGCCGAGGAGAGTGGTGTAGCCGGATGCGTAGACCTTGTAGGGCGGTCCACCGCAGACGATGAACGGCAAGTCATCGTGATCCCCATCCCATGGCGGGGCAGATCGCAAGAACTTCAACGTGCCGTGGCTCGGCCACGGGTAGAAGCCGCGGAGCATCGGCTGCGCGTGCGCGGCCTCGACGACCAGCGGATCCCCTTGCCGGGTTCCTGGAGTGCACCCCAGCAATTGACGCCAGGCAGTTGGGACATCGGGAGCTTCAGCCATGAGTCGATCATCCGAGACCGCAGAGCCGCGAACAAGTGGCCTTGCCGCAGCCCCGCGCCGAGCAGACAGGCTCTATCCGATCGGGGGCCTGCCGATTGTCGGCGTAGGTGGACGTGGCTCTGGAGATCAGCTTGGCGGGGTGGTCGGCCGGTCCGCGTAACAGGCAACCTCTGGTTGTGTACTGTTGAACTTTCCTGTCTATTAAGGCACTTGACGGATGCGCTGGTGGCCTCGGTCGACACTTCTGGTCCTGTTGTGGCGGCCCGGCCCAAGACCCGGTCGTGTGCCCCGTCGGGATGTACGGGGCGCGGCGCACTGAGCGGGTGCCGGTACCGTCGCAGCACAAGAACGTTGATCCCGCGCACGCGGGGATGATCCTGGCATGGCTCTCATGCCGTCGGAGCGGGAAGCATCGGCCCCATGCACACGGGGATGGTCCGTTGTACTGCGCCTGGCTCAGGTTGTAGTCGGCATCGGCCCCGTACGCGCGGGGATGGTCCCGTCTCCAGCGACTGGATCCGCTGGTACGGAGCGTCGGCCCCGCACGCGCGGGGATAGTCCCGAGGCCGTCCAGCTCTACCAACGGATCGTCCAGTCGGTCCGCGCACACGGGGTGGTCCTCGTTCGGGTGCTCCACACCGCCGGACATGACCGCCAAACGGACCGAATGAAAACAGCGCCCTCGACCGGTATCGTCCCTGCTCAAGAAGTGTCGGCCCCGCGCGTGCGGGGATGGTTCCCGGCGCGCCGGGGCGCCAGGACGGCCCGCGCAGTCGGCCCCGCGCGTGCGGGAATGGTTCCCTGTGCGGTGGAGGCGCTGGCTGCAACCGGCGGTCGGGCCCGCGCGCGGGGATGGTTCCGGGCACAGAGGTTCCTCGTTCGAGAGCGCGAGGCTGGTGGGATGTGCAGTGGGCTCAGTTGGTCCGCTCGCGCCATTGCACGCGGTTGCCCTGAACTTCGGCGATGCTGGGGTGCCGCACGGCGTCCAGCCCGTCATCAGCGAGGAGGTCGGCGATGAGGGCCGGGTTGCCGAAGATCTCGGTCGCGCTCAAGTCCCAGTCGGTGAGGACGAACCAGGCCCCTGCTATGGGCCACCAGTACGCGGGGAACTGGGTCCCGACGGTCCGGTCGGGCCACGCGCAGGCATCGTGGTGAGCAAGCGCCTCATCCAGCCGGCCCCGACGGGCCGGAATCGGGCGGCCAATGTCCTCGATCGCGGCCTGGGCCCAGTAGCACTCCGTACGCAATCCGTCGGGGCTGTGGCGGGCGAGGATCTCGACCAGACGGGCCAGGCTGTCGTGGTCGATCTCGCCCACGTCCCCTCCTTCAGGGTCTTCAGGCAGGTCCAGTCCCTCGAAGACCCTGAAGGAGGGGGTGTATGGCCAGTCCTCCAGGCGCTTGCCGACCTGCGCCAGCAGGTCGTCCCACCGGACCCGCTGCCCTCCCACAGTGACGGTGTGCAGAATCCAGCAGCGATCGGGGAAACCCTCCTGGGGCTCGTAGCCCAAGACGGCCTCGTTCCCCTCCAAGATCGGACGCATACCACCCAGCGAATCGTCGTCCGGCACAAGCTCCAACGCAGAATCCCCCGACACTTCGCTCATGCATGTGGCGTTCTGTAACCGATCGAGGTTAAACGACAAGTGAGTGTTTTTGATCCTCGGTCATGTCAACGGGCACCGTGCGGCCGTGCAGCCCGGGCTCCATGCCCTACCTGGCCAGCTCCACGAACAGTGGGCTCGCGACCACGACCCTGGAGGCATCTCTGCCGGACACGGCATAGAACGGTGTGTGGTCGACTCTGATGTTTGCCGTCACGCGTGCATATCCGGTTACCCCGGTGGCGATCTCAGCTGGGTAGCAACGGTCCAGGTCTTGGAGCGTGAGCCACAAGGTGTCCGAGAAGTCCTGTTGCGTCAGCCCAGTGAGGAAGTCGACCAGGCCGATCGGCGAAGACATCACCGCGACGTGGCGGGAAGTGACCCTCGGAGTCTCGTCAACGCGAGTACCGACGAGGTGTTCCGGTGATCCGTGCAGCAGCAACCGGGTGGGCCACTCATCACCACTGTCGGGCGGTTGAGGGTCCCAGAACAGTAGTGCAGGTGGTCCTGGGCTGCCTGCCCTGGGTATGCAAGCAAGTCTCTCAGGGTCACAGAAGATCTGGTAGATCATGCTGGCAGCGAACCGCACCCATTGTCCCGGCCGCACGTCCTCGTCGGTGAACGGCTTCGGCGCCGTGGTCTTCTCAAGGTGGCGGATGACCTCGGCCAATCGCGGGTGTTCGCCAGTCTTCGACTCAGACAACCCGACCTGAAGCCCGCCCAATCCCATAGGCGCGGTCGCCCCTACCTGGTTGACATGCCGCTTGCGCCCATCCTTTCGATCATCGACAAACTGACTCAGCTTCCGCTCAGATAGATAAATCAGCTCGCGCATGCCCCAACTATGAGCATTCTCACTGCCGTTGGGCAACGGCGGCGCCAGACCCTGTGACGGGCGCGCATGGGCTGTCCGCAATGGAGCGGGCCACGCACGCAGTGATTCCCGACGCCAGCTGCCCATGCCAGCAGCTTGGCATGGGCAGTCCTTGTCCAGGGCACCGCTGGTTGCTGCCGAAGCTGGTCGGGAATCAGGAAACCCGCATTGAGCGCCACCTACGATCGGCAGGATGAGCGCATGGGTCATGAGGAAGAGAGCCCGGACCGGATGCGGCCGATCGTGATCAGGTATCCGCAGGATCCGGTGGAGGCGGTCGTTGAGGCCGACGCACTCGACGCCACACTGGACGCAAAGACGATGCTGGTACGGGGCCCGCTGTTCGGAGTAGCCGCACAAGACGCCGGCGAGGCACCGCGGTGGCGGGTGGTGGTCGCGGTGACGGCCGGCTGTCCCCAGGAAGCCCGGGACAGCCTCAACTCGCTGTGGTGGTTCCGGGCGAAGGACGAGGCCCAGAACAGGGCAGAGCGGCGTGCTCTGTTGACGGCGGTCACCCGCCTGGAGAGCGAACGCGTTGATGAGCTCACCGTGCTCGGCGCCCGCTACCGGGTGGTGCGTGCCGAGGAGTACGCCGGGCTGGGGCGGGACGGCATCGAGCGACCCCGCCCGACCGACCCCGAGCCCGCCACCCCGAACTGGGACCGTGGGAGCAGAGACGCAAGGATCGATGACGGTCTGGTCCTGGATCCCGAAGCGCCGGTCACGCCTGTCCAGGCCGCGGAACGGCTGGCACTGCGCGACCTGGACTACGCCGGGTACCGGTTCCCCGAGGACGTGCGCAGTGACTCCCGACAGGCACTGGTGACCCATCCCGACGTGATGCTGCTGCCCCCGGTATTCAGAGTCGTGGAAGGGGACGGTCCCGGGTGGAAGGTGGGCAGCGGTGCGCACGCCAGTGCGCATGACGCCCGCAAGACGCTGGACTTCGCCCTGACATGGTTCGAGCCACGCCAGCGGGGTCTGATCCCCTGGGACGCCGACGACAGGACGGTCGACGCCCGCACGGTGGCCGCGGAGGGCACCGATCCTGCGGCCGGAGAACTGGCCGAGTACGCTCAGGCCGCCGACCGACTCCGCACCGAACGCGCCAACCAGGTCGAGGCTGGGGGCACTGTCTACCAGATCTGCCGTGCCCGCCGACTGCTGCGCTGGGGCCCCGACGGACCCGAAGGACCACGCCCCTCCGACACCAACAGCCACCCTCCCGCGCCGATGCACCCCCTCCTCGATGAAGACGGCAACGTCCACTACGACCACCAGGACAACGAAGCCTGAGAGGACGTAGCCTTCCTCGAGCAGGTCGGCCCCGCGCACGCGGGAGTGGTTCCCCGTAGTGCGTCTCCGCGAGGATGAGGACGAGGTTGGCCCTGCACATGCGGGGATGGTCCGTTCTGGCACCACGGCGGCGAGAAGGTCGCGTAGTCGTCCCCGCACGCGCGGGACGGTCCGCCCTCCGTGTTGAGCATCGCCTCCTTCGCCCGGTTGGCCTCGCGCACGCGGGGGTGATCCGTACGGATCAAGCCGCTCCCGTACTGGACGCCGGTCCGACCCCGCACCACGCAGGGATGGTCCGGCGCCGGTCTTGTCCTCTTCGACTTCGACGTGGTCGGCCCCGCACATGCCGGGCTCGCCAACCTGTCGGGGCATCAGGCCGAAGACGGAGTGAAGGAAAACAGCGCCCTCGACCGGTATTGTCGCTGCTCAAGAAGTGTCGGTCCCGCGCACGCGGGGATGGTTCGGCCATGGACGCCGGACCCGACCTCACCTCCGCGTCGGTCCCGCGCACGCGGGGATGGTTCTCCGCTTGACCGGGTGCTCCTCGGTGTTGCCGAGTCGGTCCCGCGCACGCGGGGATGGTTCCGGCCTCCACGTCAACGCGGTCGTCGACCACGAGTCGGTCCCGCGCACGCGGGAATGGTTCGTACGGCGGCACCATGGCCAAGGCAGCTGGCCTGTCGGCCCCGTATACGCGGGAATGCGGCGCTCTCTTGGATGACTGGGCGCGCTTGTTGGCCCCGCGCACGCGGGGATGTTCCTGGGGGCCTCCTCGCCCCGGCCATCGCCGACCTGTCGGCCCTGCACGCGCGGGGATGGTTCCACGACGACGTCGGTCACCAGGTCGGTCCCGCGCACGCGGGGATGTGCCGACGGTTTGGGAGATGCGGGAGAAGCTCCGCAAGTCGGTCCCGCGTACGCGGGAATGATGCGGGTTCGCCATCTGATGTGCCGGAGCCAGCAAGTGCGGGCACTTTAAGAGGATGTCTCACGTGGCGCTGTGGTGACGTGCGGCATCATGGTCGCTTGTGAGTGTTGATCTTTCGCGGCGGCTGGTTCCTGACGGGTTGTGGGAACTGGCCGCTCCGTTGCTGCCATCGTTCAGGTCCCGTCCGCAGGGCGGT
>NZ_JBTHHU010000026.1:0-110304 GCF_059089585.1 Streptomyces sp. SX-6
CTTCACCTGGACCAAGACCGCCGACGAGATCCTCAACTCCCTCGCCGACTACCTCACCAAGGTCGGTGCCGGCAGCCAGATAACCGAGCAGAACTAACCCTCAGGATTTCTGGCGCATCACACTAGCTGTCCGCGTAGGTGCGTGAGTCCTTGACCAGGTCGTCGCAGAAAGCGGCGACATCGTTGCCGATGAGTTGCAGGACTCCCTTGCCGGACGCCACGCCCTCCTCGAAGAAATCGACAATCCCTGTGAGCAGTTGCCCGTCGGACAGGTCGACCGCTGCGGCGTCGACCACTGCGACCTTGAAGAGATACCTCTGTATTTCCTTGTAGACGATCTGGTAGTCCGGCGGCAGCGCCTTGACCCGTGCCAGGTGCGCCCGCCACTGCTTCTTGCCCTCGATGATGTCCTGGATGCCCACGTCAGCCTCCCAGTCGGCTCAGTTTCCTTGCGACGTTCCTGTTCAACTGCTCGCGCCACCGGTCGCGATGGCTTCGGGCTCCTTCTCCGCCGGCCAGTGCGGCGCAGAAGCCCTTGATGTCGTCGTCCAGCACCTCGTGAATGCTCTGTCCGTCCGCCGCTGTTTCCTCGAGCAGCCCCAGGGCGTTGTCGAGGATCGGCATCAGGTTGCGACCCGTGAAGCCCGCGTAGGGGAAGAGGTGAACCGTGATCTGATCCCACGCCGCCCGGTGGTCGGCCGGCAATGCCTCGGCCCGGGCTCCGAACGCCTTCCATTCCCTCGTGAGATCGCTGCCCGTCATGGTCTCCCAGAGCTTCATCTCCCGCCCTCCTTGAGCTTGTCGATTCGTGATGAGACGTACTCCCACTTCGCCCAGAACCTCGCGAGTTGCTCGCGCCCCACGTCGTTGAGCGCGTAGAACTTGCGCGGCGGCCCCATCCCGGAGGGCCGCTTCGTCACCTGGACGAGTCCGTTCTTCTCCAGTCGCAGCAGGATGGTGTACACCGTCCCCTCGACGACGTCGGCGAAGCCGAGCTCGTTCAGCCGACGTGTGATGGCGTACCCATAGGTCTCCTCGCCACCGATGATTTCCAGCACGCAGCCCTCGAGCGTGCCCTTGAGCATCTCCGTCAGGTCGTCCATCGCGGCCTCTTCGATCTCCTGGTACTGCGTGACACTTAGTACCACTACACAGTGCCACCGGATAGTGGGTCATGTCCAGCACATGTCCCCTGCGGCTGACCGGAGTTGATGGATGCTCTGACGCCGCTTCACCTCATCTGGCACAGTGAGACAACGAAGAACCAGGGACGGTGCCGCCGCATGGAAACAGCCTCCTTACCAGCGCAGCGCAAGATCCTGGGCTGGGTTCTGCGCGTCACGGGCTGGATCCTGCGCATAGCGGGCAGCGTGGCGATCCTGGGCAGTGTGCAGCGCTCCAAGACGCTGTCGGCGACCACGAACGCGCCCGGTTACACGGGGCCTCCCTGGTTCGTCCAACTGCTCATCTGCCTCGGCATCATGATCGCGGGTGGTGTGGTCTTCTGGCTCAGCCTGGTCGTGGGGCGGCGGGCCCGTGTGCATACGACGCACCTCGTCGCCGATCTGTCGGCCCTCGTGCCGGGTTCGTATGTCCTGTACCTGCGCCCCTTCACACAGGACATGAGCTCCTCCGGCATTGCCCCGGCCGCGGAGAACGACAACGCGTTCACCAACCCCGTTCGGTCGATCGCGCGATCGGGCCGCACCTACGAGGAGCGGCTCCGCAGGATGTTCCGGCAGTTCGGGCCGATGATCGCGATCGGCAGACCGGGGGAGGCGCTGCCCGGCGGGTCCGGGGCGCGCAGGACCTACCTTCCGCTCGACGACTGGAAGGACACCGTCGGGGAGTTGATCGACAACGCCCGTCTCGTCATCCTCGGCGCCGGGCCGGGGCCCGGCACGGTGTGGGAGTACGTGGAGATCATGCGCCGCAGGGACCCGTCCCGGCTTGTCGTGCTGGTCACCAATGCGGCCGAGTACCTGCGGTTCAAGGCATCGACCATCGCCGAGGTCGAGGGCGTGCTGTTCGAACTCAAGCACAAGTACGGCGACTTCTGGCAGCCCCCGATCCTGCCGGACCTGCCGGCACCGGCGAACCCGAAGGTCGCACGGGCCTTCTACTTCAAGGCGATGATCTATTTCACCGACGGCTGGGAGCCCCATCTCGCCTGGTTCGACAGGTCCGCCGTGAAGGGCACCAACACCAGAAGGATCGCCAAGCACTTCACGCGGCAGCTGGAGCCCGTGATGACGCACATCAGCCGGGGATCCCAGCCCCCGGTCCGGCAGCCCGGGAGCGGGTGACACGGTCATGCGCGGCGGCGTGGATGGCCTGGAGGTACGGCAGGTCCTGGCGCTGGGTGGGCTCGTCCAGTGACTCGTACGGGACGAGAGCGGGATGCTGGGGGTTGCGGGTCTCCATCCAGGCCGCCCAGGCGTTGTGTACGTCAACCTCCGTGACCTGCATGCCCTTTGCCCGCATGAGGACGGCGTACAGGAGGAAGAGCGCGTCGGCGTCCTCCGGCGGCTGGGCGTGTGCGGGCAGGTGGGACCGGATCAGACGGGCGTCGTCGCGCAGGTACGTCATGAGAGAAGCCTGCCCAGACACAGCAGTCCGTGCAAGAAAGCGAAGACCCAGGGGATCATCCGCTCGCTGAAACCGAGTTCGGCGTAGCGGGTCCGCCAGGAGGCCGCGGGCGTACGGGTCAGGTGCTCCCACTCGTCGGTGAAGACCTTGACCGGGAGCTGTGTCTCGAGCGTGTTGATGACGTCGAACTTCGCCCGGTTGAGGTCGCGGTAGCTGCGCAGCTGGAGCCACCAGGTCATCGAGATCGCCAGTCCTGCCAGGGCGATGACCGGGGCGGCCCACAGAGGTGCGTGCCGGGGATTGGTCAGGGAGATGCCGACCGTGCCGACGAAGGCCGTCTGGACGGAGAGGAAGAAGGCGTTGGCCAGGCCCCGTCGTGCGGACACCCGGTCGGCCATTTCCACGGCCAGTTTGTACAGCTCCAGGACCGCTGCCGGGGGCTCTCGGTCCGCCGAGTCGGCGGTCGGTGTCGGTGATGCGCTGCGGGGGTCAGGGATCACAGTCATCATGATGACGTACGGCAACCGGCCTGCCCAGCAAGCCGGTTGCCGTACCGTCACGTCACGCGCGTTCCGCTGCCGGGACCTCCTCCAGGAGTGCCTCGCCGTAGAGGTCCTGGACCCAGTTGGTCTGGTACACCGTGTCCAGGTACCGCTCGCCGAGGTCAGGGGCGATGGCGACGGCCGTGAGGTCGTCGGCGTCGTGCTTGTCGAGCCAGGTCAGGGCGCCGCTCACCACCGTGCCCGTGGAGCCTCCGAAGAGGAAGCCGCGGCGGGCCAGGCGGTGGCAGGTGCGGATGGTGTCCGCCTCCTCGACCAGGATCACCTCGTCGACGTAGGAGTCGTCGAGGATCGCCGGGCGGACGCTGGTGCCGAGGCCGGGGATCATCCGGCGGGCCGGCGGGCCGCCGAAGGTCACCGAGCCGACGGCGTCGACCGCGACGACCCGTACGTCGCGGTGCGCCTCGCGGAAGTAGCGGGCGCACCCCATCAGGGTGCCCGTCGTGCCGGCGCCCACGAACAGGACGTCGAGGCGCGGGAACTGGCGGTCGATGGCCGGGGCCGTGGTGCGGTAGTGGGCGCGCCAGTTGGCCGGGTTGGTGTACTGGTTGAGCCATACGTACCGGTCGTCGGAGGCGCACAGGGCGTGTACGTAGGCGATCCGGGCGCCGAGGAGGCCGCCGGTCGCCGCGGGCTCCGTGATGATGTGCACCTGGCTGCCGAGTGCCTCCATCAGACGCCGGGTCGCCAGGTTGCAGCGGGCGTCGGTGACGCACACGAAGCGGTAGCCCTTGCTTGCGGCGATCATGCTGAGGGCCACGCCCAGGTTTCCGGAGGAGGACTCGACGATGGTCGAGCCCGCGTGGAGGGCGCCGCTTCGCTCGGCGGCCTCCACCATGGCGCTCGCGGCCTTCAGCTTGATGGAGCCGGCGAAGTTGAAGCCCTCGCACTTGAGGAAGAGCGAGTGACCGAGGATCGGCCTCAGGTTGACGTAGAGCTCGTCCTCGTTGAAGTCCATGGGGACGGATATGACGCGTTGCACGGTACCCCCCTTGTCCGACACGCAGCTTCGGCCGGTCACCCGTACCTGCGCAGTTCGTGGAAGAAGTCGTCGACGACGTGCAGTTCGCCGGAGCGGACGACTTCGTCGTAGACGTACTTGCCCACGGCGAGATCGAGCACCCCCAGCCCGAAGGGCGAGAAGATCACCGGACGGTCCAGCGGGACGGATGCCTGTCCCGTCAGTACGTCGTGGAGCGTGCCGTCGAGGAAGTCCCGGCGGCCGGTGCGCTGTTCGGCGAGGTGGGGTGAGGTGTCGGCCTTGAGGCAGTGGTCGACGTCGTCGACGAAGTTGGCCGAGGCGAGCACGATGTCGGGGGAGAGGTCGCGCAGGGAGACGTGCAGGACCAGCGGGTTGTGGTCGAACCACGACACGTCGTGGACGTGCGGCTTGCCGGCGACGGTGGCGAACACGACCAGGTCGCTGTTGCGGATGAGCTGTTCGGCGCTGTCGTGCACGGTGATCCCGGCGGTGGCGCCGGACTGTTCGAGGTAGGTCCGGAAGCCGGCCGCGCTGTCGGCGGAGAGGTCGTGCACCCCGATGCGGTCGAACGACCAGCCGGTGCCGGCCAGGAAGGTGTGGATGTAGCGGGCGATCAGGCCCGTACCGATGAACCCGACGCGCGTGGGGCGGCGGCGCCGGGCGCTGCTGAGCCGGTCGGCGGCCAGTGCCGCGGAGGCGGCGGTCCTGGTGGCGCTGATGATGGAGCTCTCGAGGCAGGCGAAGGGGTATCCGGTGCGGCGGTCATTGAGGATCAGTACGGCCGAGGCCCTCGGGACGCCGGAGGCGATGTTCTCCGGGAAGCTGGAGATCCACTTGAGGCCGTCGACTCCGACACCGCCGCCGATCGAGGCGGGGAGGGCGATGATGCGGGAGGACGGACGGTCGGCGAAGCGCAGGAAGTAGGACGGCGGGTTGACGGAGTCACCCGCCCCGTGCACTCGGTAGGTGGCGTCGACCACCTCCACGATCTCCTTCTCGCGGCCCTTGAGGGCCTTGTGCACCTGCCCGCCGGAAATCACCGCGAAGGGCGGCACCGTGACCGCTTCGGGTTCCTCGGCGTCCTGGGGGGTGGAGTGGTGCGTGGTCATCGGGTGGTCACCTCGAAGGTCGGATTGCAGTCGGCCAGGCGCACCGCGTCGGTCATCGCGACGAGCACTTCACGCGGTCCGTCGAAGGGCTCTCTGCTGTGTGCGGTACGGATGTTGTCGACGAGGAGCACATCGCCGGCCTGCCAGGGCTCGCGGACGGTGTGGGCCTCGTAGACCTCGTTGAGCAGCTGGACGATGTCCTCGCCGACCGGGTCGCCGTTGCCGAAGCTGGTGTTGAACGGCAGGCCGTCGGCGCCGTAGACGTCCACGAGGTACTCGTGGATCTCCGGGGCCATGGTCCATTCGTTGAGGAACGCGATCTGGTTGAACCAGCAGCGCTTGCCGCTGTTGGGGTGGCGCACCACGGCGCTGCGGCGCTGCCGGGTGCGCAGTCCGCCGTCGGGGAGCCACTCGAACTCGATGGCGCGGGCGCGGCAGTAGGCCTCGACGGCGCCGCGGTCCTCGGTGCCGAAGGCCTCCTCGTAGGACGCGCCGATCTCGTCGTTGTAGTTGCGGGTGAGCAGCCAGCCTTCGCGCTCGAAGCGTGCGACGAGCTCGGCGGGCAGGGCCTCGAGCACGGCGGGGGAGTCGGCCACGGCGGTGGCTCCGCCCTCGGTGGGTGCCTTGAGGCAGGCGAAGAACATCAGGCCGGGGAACTCCAGGGTGTAGCTCATCTCGTGGTGCATGCACATCGGCTGGTTCTGCGGCCACTTGGTGGAGGAGTAGATGCCGTCGGCGTAGGTCTTGCGGGGCGCGAAGGTCTCCGTCTCGGTCATCAGGCGGCCGGCCAGCTGCCGGAAGACGGCGGCGGTGCCGTCCGGGTCGTGCAGCCCGAGGCCGCGGACCAGGACCGCGCCGTGGACGGCGACGGCCGCGCGCAGGGCGTCCCGGTGCTCGGCCGCCCAGCGCGACGGGTCTCCGGTGTCCTTGGCCAGCAGGATCGGGGGCCGGCCGGGGTGCACGTCCACGTCGAGCAGCGGCGCCGAGGATGACGATGGCATGGGGCAGTGTCCTTTCCGATTGCGTCAGGAGGAGGCCGTCACGTGGGCCGCGTCCAGTACGGCCTGTGCTGTCAGCTCCGGGCGGGTGCGGGCGAAGTAGTGGCCGCCGTCGGGCAGTACGCGCAGCTCGACGTGGCCGGCGAGGAACTCCCAGGCGCGGTGGCGGTCCGGGGCTCCCGTGGTGAAGGGGTCGTCGGCGGCGAGGACCACGGTGACCGGGGCGGTGAGCTTCACCGCGGGCGGGTCGTCCAGGGCGCCGGCGAGGTGACCGTGGGCGGATACGCAGTCGTGGCGGTAGGCGGCACCGGTGTGCTCGGCTATGTCGCCGAGGTCGGTGTAATCGCCGGCCGCGGTCAGCTCCTTGGCTATCTCGGCGTCGCCCATCTCCGTCAGGCGCGCGATCTCCTCGCGCCGGTAGGCGGCGGTGCCGGGCAACTGGGATCCGAGGAAGACCCGCTGGACGGGCGTCCCGCGCTCCTGGAGACGGCGGGCCGTCTCCAGGGCGATCGCGGCGCCCGAGCAGTGGCCCCACAGCAGGACCGGGGTCGTGCCGAGCCGGACGATCTCGTCGACCGCCCGCTCGGCCACCCGGTCCATGGGGGCGAAGGGCTCGGTGCCGGCGGCCGGGTCGTTGCCGGGAGGTTCGGCCGCGTGGACGGCCAGCCCGCTGCCGCGCAGCGCCTTGGCCAGCGGCTGGAAGTTGACCGCGTTGCCGCCGGCGTAGGGGAAGCACACGAGGGTGCCTGTCCGTTCGCCGTCCGGCTCCGACAGCGGCTGCAGCAGCCCGGGGCGGGGTGCCGACCTGCCGTCGATGAAGTCGGCGAGGTCGGTGAGTACCGGGTGGCGGGTGAGGTCCTTGAGGGAGACGGTACGGTCCAGGGCGATCGCGAGCTTCACCGCCGAGAGCGAGGTGCCGCCCCGGTCGAAGAAGTGGTCCTCGCGGCCGATTCGTTCCTGCGGGACGCCGAGCACCTCGGCCCAGGCCTTCGCCAGCCGCCGCTCGGTCGGGGTGCGCGGTGCGTCGTACTCCTCGCCGGCGCCGTCGAGTTCGGCGGCGAGCGCCGTCAGCGCCTTCCGGTCGATCTTGCTGTTGGCGGTGAGCGGCAGGCGCTCGCGCCAGTGGAAGGCGGTCGGGACCATGTACGCGGGCAGCGACGCCCCCAGTTGCTCCCGCAGCGAGGTGGTGTCCAGGGGGGCGGTGCCGGAGTAGAAGGCGACCAGGTACTTGCCCTGGCCGCCGTCCCGTTCGGCGACCACCACGGCACCGTCGCGGACGCCGGGCACCAGCAGGAGGGCGTTCTCGATGTCGCCGATCTCGATCCGGAAGCCGCGGACCTTGACCTGGCTGTCGCGCCGGCCGAGGAACTCCAGCTTGCCCTCCGGCAGCCAGCGGCCGAAGTCGCCCGCCCGGTAGAGCCGTTGGCCCTCGCGGTGCGGGTCGGGCATGAAGGCGAGCCGGGTGCGCTCGGGGTCGTTGACGTAGCCGCGGCCGACGCAGACGCCCGAGAAGACGATCTCGCCGGGGGCGCCCAGCGGCACGGGCGACAGGTGCTCGTCGACGATATAGACGCGCACGTTGTTCACGCAGGGGCCGAGGGGGACCCGGTCGCGGTCCGGCACGCGGTCCATGACCTCGTGGTTGGTGTCGTCCGACGTCTCGGTCAGGCCGTAGGCGTTGACCAGCTTGATGCCGGGCTCGGCCGCGAACCAGCGCTGGGTGAGCTCCTTCTTCAGCGCCTCGCCGGTGACCGACACACAGCGCAGGTCCGGCAGTTCGCGGGAGTCGCGCTCGAGATGGGACAGGACGGCCTCGAGATAGGAGGGGACGACCTGGAGCACGGCGACCCGGCCGTCCGTGATCCTCTCCACGAACCGCCCGACGTCCAGGACCACTTCCTGCTCGATCAGCAGGGTGCGCCCGCCGACCAGGAGCGCGGAGACGAGCTGCCACAGCGAGATGTCGAAGCACTGGGGCGCGGTCTGGGCGACCGTCGTCCCCTCGCCGATGCCCAGGTCCTCGATCTTGGCGTAGAGGTGGTTGAGCATGCCCGCGTGCTCGCACATCGCGCCCTTGGGCTCACCGGTGGAGCCGGAGGTGAAGTAGATGTAGGCGAGGCGGTCCGGTGCGATCGCGATGCCGAGGTCGTCCTCGGCGTGGTCCTCGCGCACGGCCTCGTCGATGACGAGCGTACGGACGCCCGGCAGTGAGCCCAGGGCTTCGTCGAGGGTGGTCGTGCTGCCGGTCTCGGTCAGGACGAGGCGGCACTGCGCGCGGGAGAGCATGGAGACGATGCGCTCGGCCGGGAAGTGCGGCTCGACGGGCAGATAGACGCCGCCGGCCTTGAAGACGGCGAGGACGGCCGTCATCCAGTCCAGGTCGCGCTCGGTCACCACCGCGACCACGCCCTCGGCGTCCAGCCCCCGGTCCAGCAGGGCCCGGCCCAGGCGGTTGGCGCGGGCGTTGAGCTCCCGGTAGGTCAGCTCCCGCTCGCCGTGCACGGCGGCCACGGCATCGGGGTGGGTCCGTACCCGCTCCTCGAACAGCTCGTGGAAGCGGCGGTCCGGCAGCTCCCGGTGCGGCCCGGCGAGCCCCTCGAGCTGGAAGCGGAGTTCCCCGGCGGACAGCAGGCTCTGCCGCGCGTGCGCGGCGTCCGGGTCGGCCGTCATGAGCGTGAGCGCGGTGAGGTGGTAGCCCGCGATTCTCGCGGCGCAGTCCGCGTCGAACGCGTCCGTCCGGTAGCGCAGCCGCAGCACGGGCCGGCCGCCGCTCCGCGGGACTCCCACGCCCAGCACGGTGGAGGCGGCGCGCTCGCCGCAGTCGCCGGACGGATGGAACACGGTCTCGAACAGCGATCTGCTCAGGCCGAGTTCACGTCTGAGGTCCTCGAACGGGACGTCCCGGTACGTCAGCAGCTCCGACTCGGCGAGCCGGACGTCCAGCGCCAGCGCCCGCCACGACTTGGGCCCGGCCGTCAGCCGGCAGGGCAGGACGGGGCCGGCCTCCCCGGCGGCGTAGCCGGTGGTGACCTCCTGCTCGCCGGAGAGCGCGGCGAGCACCTTGACGTGCGCGGCCAGCAGCAGCGACCCGAGCGGCACCGCCAGGTCGTCCGCCAGCGTGCGCAGGGCGTCCGCGAGGTCGTCGGGGATCGCCGTCTCGTACTCGGCGACTCCCGGCGCCGGGGCGGACGTCCACCGCGGGATCGCGGTGAAGCCGCCGGCGGTCAGCGTTCTCCGCCAGAACTCCCGGCCGTTGTCCAGTGACATGTTCATCGAACCTTCCCCCCTCGGCCGGTGACGGCCGCGGTGACCGGTGCCGCCGGGTTGCCGCCCCACCGCGCGTGCGGGGGGATGTCCTCGCCCTTCATGAGGAAGGAGTCGGCGGCGAGCACCGCGCCGTCGCCCATCGTCACGCCGTAGTGGACGAGGGAACCGACCCCGAGAGTGCATCCGGCACCGAGTGTGCTGCGGTCGGACTTGAACGTGCCGTCCTCCTGCGAGTGGCACTGGATCCTGCTGCCCGCGTTGAGCGTGCAGTCGTCCCCGACGGTGGTGAGTGTGCGCTCGGACGGGTAGCAGCCGTCGTCGAAGACGCGCTTGCCGACCCGCATGCCCAGCAGCCGCCAGATCATGTTCTTGAACGGAGTGCCGTTGAACGCGGCGAAATGGGTGTCCGGCACCTTCCACAGGCGCTCGTGGTGCCAGAAGTAGCGGTCGTAGATGGAGCACACCTGCGGCTCCAGCGGACGGAAGCGCGTCATGCACCGCTCGACCAGCGCGTAGTAGAGGGCGGTCCACGCCAGCGCGGCCACCAGGACCACGGCGTCCAGCACATGCCCGGCGGCGCCGTAGCGGCCCATCGTCGCGAGCGCCAGCAGCGTGAGCCCGAGGATGTGCACCCAGCGAATGAACAGGACGACGCCCATGGTCCGCAGGTTGTAACGGTTCTTCAGGGAGAGGCGGTGGTGCAGTTCGTCCCCGTCGCGCAGGTGGTCGAAGCGGGTGTCGCGCTCCACGGACCGGGGAATCTCGAAGCACGGCGAGCCGAGCAGGCCCACGTTCTCGCGGATCTCGCCGTCGAGCGGGACCATCACCTTCGTCGCCATGAGGACGTTGTCGCCTGTCCTGCCCCCCGAGGGGTAGGCGACGTGGTTCCCGAAGAAGCTGTGCTTCCCGATCGTCGTCCGGGACACGTTGAAGGACGTGCTGGAGAAGTCGGCGTTGATGATCGACAGCCCGTCGGCGACCATCGTGCCGCGGCCGAAGGAGCTCAGGTACGGCGTCTCGTGCTGCAGGCCGATGCCGAAGTTGGAGCCGGTCTGCTCGGCGTTGGTCAGGTCGTACCCGAGGCAGCGCAGGTAGTGGACGATGTAGGAGCTGTCCCCGAAGAGCCAGATGAAGAACTTGGTGTTGGTCATGCGCGCGATCGACCGGTGCAGGCCGTAGCGGAAGCCGTACAGCGGATAGACCGTGTCCGGCTTGATCACCAGACGCATCAGCCGCGGAACGGTGAACAGCACCACCAGGCCCACGACCACGAGGCCGGCGAACAGCAGCAGGGAGACCAGCAGCGCGTCGGTCCAGAACGCCCCCGACGTGATCGGTTCGGTGACCGCGTCCTTCCGGCCGACCAGCTCCGGCGCATGGTCGAGCAGGAGGTACGGGACCACGACGAACAGGGGGACGATCAAGAAGAACGCTTTCAGCAGACCGAACAGCCCGAAGGTCGCCCGCCGCAGCGAACCGCACTTCGCCGGTGCGACCCTGATGTAGTCCACGTCCGTGCGCTGCGCCGGGGACCCGTGCCAGTGCTGTCCCTCCGGGACGGACTGGCCGCTCTGCAGCGCGGACGTGTGGCCGAGCTGGGAGCCGTCGCCCATCGAGGTGTTGATGTCGAGCACGGTCTTCTCGCCGATGTACACGTCACTGCCGAGGGTCACCGTGCCGGTCTGGATCCGCCCGGCGTGGGCCCGGTAGCAGAGGAGGAACGCTTCCTTGCGGATCACCGTCCCGGAGCCGACCGTCAGCAGGTCGGTGCACACCGGCAGGGAGCGGGACAGGATCGTCACGTGCTTGCCGATGCGCGCGCCGAGGGCCCGCAGATACAGCACGTACAGCGGGCTGCCGACGAAGAGGACCAGCGGGTTGGCGTGCACGAGCACCTTGACGATCCAGAAGCGCAGATACGTCAGGCCCCAGACCGGGAACTCACGGGGCTTCCACCGCCCGACGAGAATCCATTTCGCCACGACCGGGAAGGTGCACAGGCCGATGAACTCGGCGCCGCCGAAGACGACGGCCCGCCCGTAGACGCCGGCCACGCCCGAACCGTCCGCGACCCACCCATAGCCCCGGGTGGTGGCGAGAGCGGTGAGGTAGGAATACCCGAGAAAGAACAGGAGTTGGAACGTACCGCAGAGGACATAACGCGCCGTGCTGCCCGGCTGCACCACCTCGACGGGTTCCGGAGGCGGGGGTTCGGCATGAGCGGGTTCGGTTTCCGCGAGGGCCGTCGCCAGGCTCCGGACCGTAGAATTCCGGTAGATGTCCTTCATGGACACCGTCGGCAGCTCCGGACGCTTTCTGACCTTCGCACAGAAATGAGCCATGACCAGCGAGTCGGCGCCGAGATCCTCGAAGAAGTGGCTGTCGGGCCCGACTTGAACGGTGCCCACGAGCTCTGCCAGCACTTCGGCGAAGATTCTTTCCGTGTCGCTCGCCGTATGGACGGCAACTCCCGGCGAGCGCAAGGAATCGGCGGGGTCGTCGGCCGAGATGTTGGCGGGTTTTCCCACCACGTGAGCTCCTCCCGAGTAGGTGCGGTGGTGCGAATGTGCCGATGGGGACGTGAAGTTACCAGCGTGACGGATGTGTTGATCACGGAAGATGACCGGGAATCGGTGGCGCAATCAGGCCGCGTGCGCGATGATCTCCGTGGGAAAGGCGAACCTTAGAGAAATGATCTAGTGATGCCCCACGGCGTCAACAGCGCCGGTCTCTGGCAGGGGTCGGAGCATCGTATACAGACTTTCGCATCGGCGCCTCCCCTCCGCTCCGAGCATACGGGACTGTTGAAGAACGTAAGGTTCGACCCTGGGCCAAGCCAGCGGAGAAATAGGCCAACGGAAAATGATGCGTACCTATGCCGGAACCCGTCGTCCGCCCTCCGGTACCGGACGGGTGTCCGCTGAGCGGTGAAATGGCCCGCCACCTGTTATTACGCCGCCGTTTTCCCCGCCCCGCGGACCGGGTCCCGCCGCCCACTTCCGCGACATGGAGCGCACGCGTCCGCCGCTCGCCAGGGGAGAAACGGCCGATGCGCGCGCGTCCATTGGCTCCGGCTCTGGCGCAAAACAGGTAGCGGGACCGGTTTCCTTCATAAAAATTTGATCCCTGCACGGTAATGACGCGCCATGATTCTTAAACCAAGCGTCAGTTCGTACGTAACGGCACTGTGAACATCCCGCTACGCCGCCCCGTGATGCCGGAGCACGCCGAGCAGCACCTCGGTGAACTCCTCGGTGCCGGCCGAGCCGCCCAGGTCCGGGGTGCGCACGTCGGTCGTGGCCAGGGCCGCGGCGATCGCCTCCGTGACGGCACGGGCCGCGGCGGGGTGTCCCAGGTGGTCCAGCATCATCGCGGCCGACCAGACGGCCCCCACCGGGTTGGCGATGCCCCGGCCGGCGATGTCCGGCGCCGAGCCGTGCACCGGCTCGAACATCGACGGGTACGCCCGCTCCGGGTTGAGGTTGGCGGCGGGGGCGAGGCCGATGCTGCCCGCGACCGCGGCGGCGAGATCGCTGAGGATGTCACCGAACAGGTTCGATCCCACCACGACTTCGTAACGTGAAGGATTCAGAACGAACTTGGCCGCCAGCGCATCGACGTGTTCCTGTTCCCAGCGCACCTCCGGATGCCGCTTCGCGGTCTCGCGCACCAGCTCGTCCCAGAACGGCAGCGTGTGCACGATCCCGTTGGACTTGGTGGCCGAGGTCAGCAGCCCGCCGCGCCGCTCGGCGAGCGCGAAGGCGTACTCGAGCACCCGCGTCACTCCGGGGCGGGTGAACACCGCCTGCTGGACGGCCATTTCGTCGTCGAAGCCGCGGTTCATCCGCCCGCCGATCTCGCTGTACTCGCCCTCGACGTTCTCCCGCACGACCACGAAGTCCACGCCGTCGGGCCCCACGGTCCGCAGCGGGCTCGCCACCCCCTCGAAGACCCGGATCGGCCGCAGGTTGACGTACTGGCGGAACCCGCGGCGGATGGGGATCAGCAGCCCCCACAGCGAGACATGGTCCGGCACCCGGGGATGCCCGACCGCGCCCAGCAGGATCGCGTCGTGCTCCCGCAGCCGGTCCAGTCCGTCCTCGGGCATCATCGCCCCCTCGCGCAGATAGCGCTCGCAGGACCAGTCGAACTCGGTGTAGGAGAGGGCGATGTCGTGCCGGGCGGCCACGGCGTCCAGCACGCGGCAGGCGGCGGGCAGGACCTCGGCGCCGATGCCGTCGCCGGGGATGCGGGCGATGCGGTGATGGGTTGTCATGGTATGGATTGCAGCAACGGGACCGCGAACCCGTCCAAGACGAAAGGCCCATGGGACTTATAGGACGCACCTATCCACGGCTGTCCTCGGCTTCCACGGCACATGCGAGGAACGCCCGGGCCGCCGGGGTCGGGGCCGTCCGCCGGCTCACCAGCGCCACCCGGAGGCTCGTCACCGGCTCGATGTCCAGCACCAGCGCCCCGGCCCCCTCCGCGAACTCCCGCCAGGAATCCGTCACCACGGCCAGACCGGCACCGCCGAGCACCAGCGGAAGGATCGCGATCCGGTGCTCGGTCTCCACGGCGGTCACCCACGCGATCCCCGCGTCCCGGAGGCCGTCCACGTACGCCCGTATCCCCGTCCCCCGCTGGCCCACGATCAGACGCTGCCCGGCGAGCTGCTCACGACGCACGGGCGAGCCGGGCGGGAACGGCCCGTCGGGCGCGGTGAGCAGCACGAACCGCTGCTCCAGGACGGGATGGTGACGTACCCCGGCCGCCTGCGGCATCTCCTCGAGGGGCCCGGAAGTCGCCACCAGCCCCAGCTCCGCCGCCCCCGTCCGCACCGCCTCCATCACCTCCCGCGGCGTGAACGCCGCCCGGATCACCACCGAGACCCACGGGTACCGCTCGGAGAAACGCCGGACCATCCCGGTCAACGGCTCGATCGACTGCGAGGGCATCGCGGCGATGTCGACCCGGCCCCCGCGCAGCCCCTCCACCGACTCCACGGCCGCACGCGCCAGTTCAAGGCTCCGGACGGCCTCACGGGCCGGCCCGATCAGCGCGGCCCCGGCCTCGGTCAGCACCGCCTTGCGGCCGATCCGGTGGAACAGCTCGCTGCCCAGGTCGCGTTCGAGCGTACGGATGGTCTGAGACAGGGACGGCTGCGCCAGATAGAGCGCGGACGCCGCGCGGTTGAACCCGCCGTGGTCCACGACGGCCAGGAAGCACTGGAGCTGCCTGACATCCACCGCTGCGCCCCTCCTTGCAGGTCTCCTTATAGGCCCGGCCTATGAGCATTGTCGCGGAATGCTCTTGGACCGCGGGACGCGGGGCTGGTGTGATCGGGAGATGAGCGGACTCCTGCCCTCCGAGTTCTCCCCTCACCTCGTGGATGCCGACGGTGTGTGCATCAACACGCGCATCGCGGGCGACGGTCCGCCCGTCCTGCTGCTGCACGGCTATCCACAGACCCACCTGATCTGGCATCAGGTGGCACCCGCGCTGCTCGCCGCCGGGCACACCGTGGTCCTCACCGACCTGCGAGGGTACGGCGACAGCGACAAACCGGACTCCACGCCGGACCACGCGGCCTACTCCAAGCGCCGCATGGCGCACGACCAGTTGCTGGTGATGCGCGACCTCGGCTTCGACCGCTTCGCCGTGGTCGGCCACGACCGCGGGGCCCGGGTCGGCCACCGCCTCGCCCTCGACCACCCGGACGCCGTCACGGGGCTCGCGGTCCTCGACATCGTCCCCACCCGGCACGCCTTCCGGAACGCCGACGCCGCCTTCGGACTCGGCTACTACCACTGGCTGTTCCTCGCCGCCGGTGACGGCATCCCCGAGCGCCTCATCGGCGCCGACCCCGGCTTCTGGGTCCGCACCCGCATGACCGCCCGTCACCGCGGCGGCACCCCCTTCAGCCCCGCCGCGCTGGCGGAGTACGTACGGTGCTTCTCCGACCCCGCCGCCATCCACGCCTCCTGCGAGGACTACCGCGCCGCCGCGGGCATCGACCTGGTCCACGACGACGAGGACGCCGCCGCGGGCCGCCGCGTCATGTGCCCGGTGCTCGCCCTGTGGGGCGAGCACAGCTTCGTGGGCGGCCACTACGACGTGCTCGCCGCCTGGCGGGAGTACGCCGCGGACGTACGGGGCCGGGCGCTGCCCTGCGATCACTACCTGGCGGAGGAAGCGCCTGGTGAGACGGCCGAACTGCTCGGGGAGTTCCTGGCCGAGTTCTCGGAGGTCACTCGAATGGAGTAACGCCGTGTGCGGCGCCGCGGCCGCGAAGCCAATGCTGGGTGTCTGTTCGCGCATTTTCGCGCGACGAGGGAGGTTCCCATGCAGATACGCCGGATCCTGGCTCCGCCGGTCATCGCAATGACCCTCACCGCCCTCGGCGGCACCGCGGCGACAGCGGCGCCGACAAGACCCGCTGATCCCACGCCCGTTTCCGAAGATCTGTGTGAACGAGGCGGTGGTTACATCGACATACCGGGCGACGACCTGGACGGCCCGCTGTTCGTCTGTGTCGGCGGCATGTACGACGGCTACTTCGTCAACCTCGGCGACGACGGGGACTACGGCGACTGGTGGTCGTGAGCCTGCCCCCTGCCCTGTTCGACCAGCCGCGAGCAGGGCAGGGGCATGTTTTCGGGCCAGTACTGCCTCAGGACACCGCGGCCGACAGCTCGTGCAGATAGCCGGCCAGGTAGCCCAGGTCGGTGGCGCGGGCGAAGGCGGGGTGGTCGCGGAACTCGGGGAGGCGGGACAGGGCCTTGCGGCCGTAGTAGCCGCCGTGGGCGGCGGCGGGGGACGGGAGGCCGTCGCCGGGCCAGTCGGGGTCGGCGGCCACGAACGGCAGGCAGCGTTCGAAGAGTTGGTGGCAGACCGCGAGGCCCCGGCGCAGCACCACGTGGTAGGGCTCGTCCGGGCCGATCGGGTAGGGGACGGTGGCGAGGAGCGGGCCCGTGTCGATGCCCGCGTCCACCCGGTGGAGCGTCGCGGCGAACTCGCGCTCGCCGTGCAACATGGCGTAGACCAGCGCGACTTCGGGCAGGCCGCGATAGGCGGGCAGCGGTCCGTGATGGACGTTGATGACGCGCAGCCCGGCGGAGAGCACCGGGGCGCGGAAGAGCATGGGGTTGTTGACCGACCAGACGATGCCGTCCGTGGAGACCGCGGCCAGTTCGCCCGCGGCCTCGTTGACGTCCGTGACGGGCAGGAAGGGGACACCGTGCCGGGAGGCCGGGGCGGCGTCCGCCGCCGACCGGCTGCAGACGGTGTCCACCTGCATGCCGCTGTCCAGGGTGTGCCGTACGGCGCGCCAGAGCAGCGCGCCCTCGCCAACGAAGATCATGGCTTGCTCCGCAGTGCTTCGACGGCCTCGACGACCCGGCCGAGGGTGAGGTGGTCGCCGAGCGGGCCGAGACGGTCCAGGAACTGCTGCTCCGCCGCCTGTCCGAGCACCTCCGCGCCCAATGCGGCCAGCATCTCCAGGACGGTGAGCGAATCGCCGCCCAGCGCATGGAAGTCGGAGGAGGCGTCGAGGTCCGCGGCGTCGCAGTGCAGGACGCGGGCCCAGATCGCCGTGGTCACGTCCGTGGCGTCGGTGCCGGTGCCGTTGTCGGTGTCGTTGTCGGTCGGGGGAGCGTCGTGGAAGGGGCTCGGGAGTGCGTTGCGGTCCGTCTTGCCGCTGGACGTCTCCGGCAGTTCCGGCAGTGCGCGGATCACGGTGGGCACCAGGTGGGGCGGCAGCGTACGCGCCAACTCGGCCCGCACCGCCGCCTCGTCGACCGTCGCCGTGCCCTGGGCGGGGACCACGAAGGCGCACAGGGTCTGCGCGCTGTCGTCGTCCTTGCGGCGGGCGACCACGGCGGCCTGGGCGATGTCCGGCAGCGCGGTGAGCGCCGCCTCGACCTCGGCCGGTTCGACACGATGGCCCCGGATCTTCACCTGGGCGTCCATCCGCCCCGCGTACTCGAGCTGTCCGTCCGGCAGGCGCCGGGCGAGGTCGCCGGTGCGGTAGGCGCGGCGGCCGTCCGGCAGCCGGACGAAGCGTTCGGCGGTGAGGTCGGGGAGGCCGAGGTAGCCGCGGGCCACCTGGACGCCGGTGACGTGGAGTTCGCCGAGCGTTCCGTCGGGGACCTCGGCCTGCTGCTCGTCCAGTACGGCCACGCCGGTGCGGTGAACCGGCACGCCGATCGGCGAGTTGGCGCGCGCGGTGTCACGGTCGACGACGGCGACCGTGCAGGAGATGGTCGCCTCGGTGGGGCCGTAGACGTCGGTGATCAGGCAGTCGGGGCCGAAAGCGGCACGGGTACGGCGGGCGGTGGCCGCGGTGAGGTTCTCGCCGCCGATCTGGAGGGCACGGATGCCGCTCGGGCGGATGCCGAGCCGGTCGGCCAGGTCGAGGTGGGTCGGGGTCAGGCCGAGCGTGTTGGCCTGCCTGCCCGAGAACATCGCGCGCAGTTTGAGGTGGTCGAGTTCCCCGCGCACCGGCACGACCGCGCCGCCGTGCAGCAGCGGCGGGAAGATCTGCATCATCGACAGGTCGAACCCGGGCGAGAAGGAGTACGCCATGCGCGTCTGTTCGTCGCACCGCTGGAACGGGGCGAGCCAGCCCGCCGCGTTGGCCAGGCTGCGGTGCTCGACCTGAACTCCCTTGGGCCTGCCGGTGGAACCGGAGGTGTAGATGACGTACGCCAGGTCGTCCGGCGCGGGGTCGGCGGCGGCGAGGGCCGTCCTCGTCCGCAGGTCGACCTGCTCGAAGGACGCCAGATCCTCGAGCACGACGGCCGTGCAGTCCGCCTCCTTCGCCTTGGCGGCCTCGGCCGCCTCCGCGAGGCAGAAGCGGGCGTGCGCGTCGTGCAGGAGTTCCGCGACCCGCGGTGCGGGGTTGCGGATGTCGATGGGCAGGAAGGCCGCGCCCGCCTTGAGCACGCCCCACACCGCGGCCAGGCCGAGGGCCGAGCGGTCGGCCAGGACGCCGACCACCTCGCCGCGCCGTACCCCTTGTTCCAGGAGCAGTCCGGCGACGATGTCGGAGCGGCGGTCGAGTTCCCCGTACGTCCAGTCCGGGCCGTCGCCGGTGACGGCGACGGCGTCGGGCCGCGAGGCGGCCTGGGCGCGGAACAGCCGTACCACCGTGTCCTCGAGGGACGGCAGCCCGCCCGGCCGTGGTGCCAGGAGCCGCTCGGCGACCTCGGCTCCGGTGGGGCGTGCCGCCGGAGCACCGGTGTGCAGCACGGCCTCGATGCGGTCGAGCAGGGCCTCGCAGCGTGCTCCGGCGTCCGCCGCACCACGGGCGGAGACCACCAGCTCGGTGTGGCTGTCCAGTTCGAGCATCACGATGCTGACGGGGATCAGCGGCGCGTGCACGGGCAGGACGTACGCGGTCGTGGCGGTGAACTCCGCGGCGGTGAACTCCTCGAGCTCCAGACGGCCCGCGTGGGAGACGACCGCCGAGGCCAGGTGGCGGTGCCGGGAGTGGGAGGCGGCGCGCGCGGTGCGTACGGCCGCCGCGGCGGCCGGCAACGGCAGCCGGGCCAGGGCGGTTTCGAAGCCCGGCGCCAGCTCGCGCCGGGCGGCGAGGGCGTCGAGCAGCCGCCGCTGTACGGCGTCCGGGCCCTCCGAGGGCGTGACGTCCAGGAACACCGGCAGCGCCAGGTTGGCCGTCGAGGCCAGGCCGGGGGCGTGGCGCCGCAGGTCCACCGGCACCATGATGCGCGCCGTACCGCCGGTGGCCTCCGCGACTGCCGCCGCCACCTTGGCCGTCGGCGCCGCGTGCCGGCCCGGCACCGTACGCCGCCGCCACGCCGCGCCCGTGCCCGCCCGGCCGCCCAGCGGCGAGCGCTGGTCGAGCCCGGTGCGAGGCCGGCGGCCGGTGTGGCCGAGCGTGGCGAGCAGGCCGTGGTCGGTCTCGGCATCCGCGGCGCCGCGCAGCGGTTCGCCCCGCAGCGCGCGGAACACCTCCGCCGCCCACAGCGTCAGCCCCTTGACGTCCATCACGGCATGGGAGGCCCGGAAGACCACGGTGCCGGGCCCGCCCGTGACCAGCAGCACCTCGCAGCCCGGCCGGCCCTCCGACTCGGCCAGCGGCAGCGACAGTTCGGGCAGACCGGTGAACGCGGCGCGGTCGAAGCCGTCGCCGTCGGTGACCACGACCCGGGCGGGCCGGCCGCTGTCCGTCCACGTCCGGCCGCGGCGGACGAGCCGCGCACCGGGGCAGACGGCCGAGGCCTCGGCCACGGCCCGGCTCAGCGCCAGCGGGTCGAGCGCGCCGGTGCCCTCGATCACCAGCTGGATCACGAGCAGTTCGCCCAGCCGCGCGGCGGCCAGGTAGGACCACTCGGTCGGGGAGACGTCCCGGCGGAAGACCGGGGTGCGGGGTGTGATGGTCAAGGTGTCACCCTCCGGACGAACGTGTCGGTGCCGCCGATGTCGTCGATCCATGCCGCGAGCCGGGCCATCCCGGTCTCGTGGTCCACCGCCGGTGCGCCCAGGTCGCGCCTGGCCGCCGAGGTGTCGTACGTCGCCGACCGGGTCAACAGGGCCACCGAGTAACGGGAGATGGAGGGTGCGACGTGCCGGGCCAGTGGGGGGAGCTTCCAGAGCAGGTCCGCGGTGAGTGCCGCCGCGTCCAGGAGCGGGCGGGGGACCGTACGGGTGGGGGGCGTGCCGCCGAAGCGTTCGGCGAGGCCGGCCAGCAGGCCCCAGAGCTCCACCGGCTCGTCGTCGGCGATGAAGTACGCCCTGCCGCCGACCCCTTCGGCCCGCGTCGCCCGGACGCTCGCCTCGGCGGCGTTCTCGCAGTAGCACAGCGAGGCGTACACCGGCCTGCCGCCGGAGAGGTCGGGCAGGCCGCCCGTCAGCATCTTGCCGAGCAGCCGGGGCATGAAGCCGGAGTGGTCGCGCGGGCCCCAGACGGCGCGGGGGCGCAGGGCGACGGTGGTGAAGTCCGGCCGGTCGTGGGCCAGTACGAGGCGCTCCGCGGCCGCCTTGGTCCGCGAGTAGTGGTTGAGGAAGTGCCGGGGGTAGGGCTCGCTCTCGTCGATGCCGAGCCGGTCCCCGTCACGGATGCCCATGAGCGCGCTGGGGCTGCTGATGAAGACGAAGCGCCGGGCCCCGGCCTCGCGGGCCGCCGTCAGCAGCCGCCGGGTGGCGAGCACGTTCTCGTTGAAGAACTGGGCGCGGGTGCCCCGGTCGGTGACGCGGGCCGCGCTGTGGTGCACCGCCTCGATCCCGGTCATCGCCTCGCGGACCGCCGCCGCGTCGCGCAGGTCGCCGTGGACGAACTCGACGCCGGGGACGGTGCGCAGATGGCTGAGGTCGCTCGTGTGCCGCACCAGGACCCGTACGGTGTCGCCCGCGCGCACGCAGGCGTCGACGATGTGGCCGCCCAGGAACCCGGACGCGCCGGTCACCAGCACCTTCATGCGCCGGCCTCCTTGCGTCCGCCGGTCCGCCACCAGGTGGCGCCGAACAGCATGGTCAGCCCCGCGGTGGCCAACGGCCGCCGTCCGGTGGCGCGTTCGTGCTCGGCACGCAGCGCGGCCGGGATCTGGGCGGCGTGCACGCCGACGCTCAGGGCGGCGTCGACCCACCACAGGGCGGTGAGCGCCCTGGTGCGGCGGGACTGGAGCGGATAGCCCGCGAGATACGCCCAGCCGAGCACGGGCACGGAGCGCAGCGCCAGATCCGCGGCCGTGGGGCGGCGGCTGCCGGTGAGTCGGTCCTCGGCCCAGCCCGCCAGCAGCTCCCGGCGGATCTTGGCGTTGTGGCGGACGTCCACGGGGAAGCCGGGATGCGGCAGGAAGTCCGCGACCGGCTTGGTCATCGGGTGGTTCGCGCCGCGTTCGCGCAACTCGGCCTCGATCCGCGGCCATTGGATGCTCTTGATGCCCGGTTCCAGTTCCACGCAGAGCACCGGCCGCTGCCCGCCGTGCGGGCCGAAGCCGACGAGCGCGGTGCGCGCCACCTCCGGGTGGTCGTTGAAGACGCTCTCGCAGCACACCGTGTGCAGGTCGCCGTCGGCGGCGCGGACCCGGTGGCTCTTGCGCCCGCAGAACCAGACGCGGCCCTCCTCGTCGATGCGGCCGACGTCACCGGTGCGGTGCCAGCGGACCTCGCCGTCCTGGATCTTGTGTGCGGCGTCGGCGTCCGAGGCTTGGTAGTAGCGCGGGCTGACGGCCCGGCCGCTGACCACGATCTCGCCCATCTCGCCGGGGGACACCGGAAGTTCGGGGCTCCAGTGAGGGACGGGGTCGTCGTCGACCGCGATGACGCGCACCGAGGTGCCGGGCGCCGGGCGGCCGACGCAGACACCGGGCTTCTCGATGGGGAGGCCCTCGGCGGGCAGGGCCTCGGCCTCGCGGCTCTCCAGGAGCGTCATGGGCAGGGCCTCGGTCGCGCCGTACGTGCTGTACACCCGCGCCTGCTCGGGCAGGACGGCCCGCAGCGCGGCCATCAACTCGGGCCGCACCGGGGCCCCTCCGGATATGAGCATGCGCAGCGACGGCAGTCGGGTGCCGGTGCGGGCCAGATGGGCCTGGAGCGGACCCAGCAGGGCGGGGGAGGCGAACATCGCGTTGACCTCGAAGCGGCTGATCGCGTCGGCCAGCAGCTCCGGGTCGGCGGCGCCGACCTTGCCCATGTCCATCTTCGGCACCACCACGGTCCGGCCGGCCGCGAGGTCGAGCACGCCGAGGAGGGGCAGGGTGACCAAAGTGGTGCGCAGGTCGGGCGTGTAATGGCCTTCCTCGAGGCCGTACGCCATGCCGCGCAGCATCTCCACGGTGAACTCCACCGGTTTGGCCGGGCCGGTGCTGCCCGTGGTGTGACCGATCATCACCAGGTCGTCCGGCCCGGAGGGCGGCGGGGGCAGCGGCGGCCGGCCCGCGCCGAGGGTGATCAGCTCCTCGAGCATGGAACCGTCCCTGCGGCCCACCGTGATCACGCTGCGCACCCCGGCGAAGGCCCGGGGCCGCAGCAGCCGCAGGGCGTGGGCCTGCGGCACGCCGACGAAGGCCTCGACACCGGCCCGTTGGAAGCAGTCCAGCATCCTGCCCGGTCCCATGCCGGGGTCGGCCACCACGGGGACCGCGCCGAGGCGCAGCATCGCGAACACCAGGGTCAGCAGGTCGGCGCCCGCCGGCACGAGCAGGGCCGTACGGGTTCCGCGCCCGACGCCGTGCTCGCGCAGCCCGGCGGCGCAGGCGGTGACCCGGGCGGCGAAGCGGGCGTAGTCGACGGAGGCGTAGGCGGGGCGGCCGGAGGGATCGCGGCGGTCGCCGTCGGGGTGAACGACCGCCGCCTTGCGGGGCGTTCGGTCCGCGTGCCGGGCGAGCAGGTCGGGCAGGAGGGCATCGGGGAGGGTGACGGTGTCGGTCATCGGCGCACCGTCCCGTCGGCCGTGGCGGGCAGGCGGTACAGCGAGGCGGCGGAGCTCGGCCCGGCGCCGACGGTGAGGAAGAGAACCCGGTCGTACTCGCCGAGCCGGCCCGCGTCCCGCGCCTGCTCGAGACCGTGGACGAGCGCCGAGGTGTGCGGGTCGCCGCGCAGGCCCTCGACGGTGACGGCCGCGTCGGCCGACAGGCCCAGGCGTGCCGCGAGTTGAGCGGCGAAGTCGGGCGATGGCTGGGAGGTGACCAGCAACGTGCCGTCCGCGTCGGCGCCTTCGGCTGCCAGGACGCGGTGCGCGGTGTCGGCGGCGAGGTCCAGCATCCGCTCGAGGGCGTCGTCGTCGCGGTCGACGACGATGGTGTCCCGTCCGCCGGAACCGGCCTCCCGCATCGGCAGATGGCCGTTGACGCCGTGCGGGCCCGGCAGCGTCCGGTGGTGCACACGGCCGAAGCCGTACGCGTCCTCGGTGCGTTCGAGCAGCAGCGCCCCGCCGGTGCTCGCGTAGGGGAACGCGGTGGTGCCTGCCCGGTCCGGGTCCATGGAGGGGTGGGTGTCGGAGGCGACCACCATCACCCGGCGCGCCCCGCCGGCCGCCAGCAGCGCGCCCGCCGCCTGGACGGCGTTGAGCATGCCGCAGGCGCCGTTCATGAGGTCGAAGGAGAACGCGGCGTGCCGGCCGGGGTCGCGCAGGTAGTCGAGGTTGATGCCGATCCGCTTCTGGATCAGCGCGGCGTTGGAGGGTTCGACGGTGTTGCGGTCGCGGTAGACGCCGACGTTGATCAGGACGTCGACGTCCGCGGGGGTGAGCCCGGCCCGTTCCAGGCACGTGCGGCCCGCCGCCGCCGCGTACGCGACGGAGCTGCCGGTGTCGTCGGTGGGGCTCACCGCGGTCGAGGTGATGACGGTCGCCACGGTCAGACCTCCAGGGATGACACGGTCGCGGACAGGAAGCCGGCCACCACGCCCGAAGCGGCGGGCACCATGAGGATCTTGGATCCCTTGGGGATCCGCCGCTCGGCGAGGGCCTGGTGCAGCACCAGGTAGTGGGAGGTGGTCGCGGTGTTGGCGAACTTCTCGACGATCGAGACGGTCTCCGGCATCGGGGTCTCGAAGAGACGCCCGCCGAAGTCGTTCACCATGTCGATGAACCGGCTGCCGACCTGGTGGTGGATGACGAAGTCATAGCCCTCGTCCGCGAACCGGCGTCCGCTGCGGGCCAGTTGGTCGCCGTGGAAGGCGGGCCACAGCGAGAACCGGTCCTCGTTGTGCATCTCCTGGTTGTTGGTGTACATGGCCAGGTCACCCGTGTCGTCGCTGGGCATCGCCAGGCACAGGTGCGAGTACTCGGAGCAGGTCATCAGCTCGATGTCGTGGATCACGTCGGCGTCGTCGGTGGCCCGGTCGACCACCACCGCCACCGCCGAGTCGCCCACGGACAGCGAGGCGAACTGGGGGTCGCGGCTGTGCTCCATCTCACGCGCGGCGGTGAAGGCGATGGGAGTGGCGTGCTCCCCGCTGACGACGATGCCGTTGCGCACCTCGCCGGAGCGGATCATCCGGTCCAGCAGATAGACGCCCGTCATCATGCCCGCGCAGGCGTTGGACACATCGAACCGCACGGCGGAGACCGCGCCGATCTCGTCGGCGATGCGGTGCGCGAGCGAGGGCTCGAACTGGAAGCGCCGCCCGTCCGTGGTGCGGGTGATGGAACAGGAGATCACGACCTCGATCTCCTCCGGGGCCCAGCGCGAGCGGTCCAGGGCGTCGCGGGCCGCCGAGACCGCCATGGTCAGGCAGTCCTCCGGAGCGTCCCCGGAATCATCCGCGACGCGCCGCTCGGCCATTCCCGTGATCTTGAAAAGATCGATTTCCGGAGCCTTTTCCATACGGGCGAGGAGTTCCGGGGTGCTCATGGCCTTCGCGGGCAGATACGTGCCGATGGCTTCTAACCTGCTCTTGTTCACAATATTCTCCCGGCCTGCCTTGAGCCGTTAAATGGGTGACGAAATCCGAGTGGCATGCAAGTGCCGTGTGACGGGCGCCACGTTGCAGGTCGGAGGGGTGGTGTCCGGTCCGACCGCTATTCGACGATAGGACGTCGAGGGGTTGGTTCCGCAAAATTTCCGCTCAGTCCCGGCGGCCGGTCGCGCCGGTGGCGCGCTGTTCTGCCTTCGGTTTCCCCGGGTTACCCCGGCGATTTCGCCATGGAATTTTTGTCCGGATCTCGACCATGCCGCCGTTCGACCCCGTTCGGCCCTTGCGGAATTTGATGAAGGCTTAACGACGCGGGAGTTGCGACGGAAATACGGGCACGGGTCGGGGTCCGGGACCGCCCTCGCGCCCGTGGGCGCGATTGGGGCCGTTTCCATGGGTTGGCGTACTATGTCCCGACGTCGTTCTTTGCGTTCTCGGCCGTTGGCGAAACACGTAGGGCCGGTACGCAGTGCAGTTGGCGCTTTCCGATCGGTACGGCAGAGGTGCACAGGCGCGTCCTGACCCATGTCACCGGCCAGAACGGAAAGCACCTCGTGGATGTGAGCGCGGCCCCGCGCAAGGGCCTCAGCCTCTTCGCCCTGATCATGATCGGTCTGGGATCCATCTTCGGCTCCGGCTGGCTCTTCGGGGCCGGCCAGGCGGCCCAGGTCGCCGGGCCCGCCGCACTGGTTGCCTGGGTGATCGGCGCCATTTTCATCGGCATGATCGCCATGTCGTACGCCGAGGTCGGCGCGGCCTACCCGCTGCCGGGCGCCATGGCGCGGTTCGGCTCGATCACGCACGGTCCGGTGCTGGGCTTCATCACCGGATGGGCCGTGTGGATCGCCACCGCCTCCCTGATCCCCATCGAGGCCATCGCCGGCACCCAGTACATGTCCTCGTGGAGCTTCGGCTGGGCGCGGGACCTGGTCTCCGGCGGCAGCCTCTCCGGTACGGGCATGGCCATGGCCCTGTTCCTGACCGTCGCCCTGTGGTTCGCCTGCTACTGGTCGGTCGCGCTGCTGGCCCGCGCCAACAACCTGCTCACGCTGGTCAAGTTCGCCATTCCGGTCCTGGCCTGCGGCGCGCTGATCGCCTCCGGCTTCCACACCGGCAACTTCACCAACCACGGCGGCTTCGCCCCCAACGGCTGGTCCGCGGTGCTCACCGCCGTCACCGCCTCGGGCGTCGTCTTCGCGTTCAACGGCTTCCAGGCCGTCGTCAACCTCGGCGGCACCGCGAAGAACCCGGGCCGCGCCATCCCGCTCGCCCTCGTCGGCGCGCTCTCCCTCGGCCTGGTCATCTACCTCGCCCTCCAGGTCGCCTTCCTCGGCGCCGTGCCGCCGGAGCGGCTCGCGGAGGCAGGCGGCTGGAGCGGCATCAACTTCGCCTCCCCCTTCGCCGACCTCGCCAAGCTGCTGATGCTGCACTGGGTCGTCACCATGCTCCAGTTCGGCGCGTTCATCTCGCCCAACGGCGCCAACATCGGCAACGTCGCCTCGGCCGCGTACCTCGCCCAGAACCTCGCCGAGACCGGCTTCTTCCCCAGGAAGATCGCCGAGGTGCACCCCCGCTACGGCGTCGCCCGCCCCGCCATGTGGCTGAACCTGGGCTTCTCCGTGCTGCTGCTCGTCACCATCGGCCACAGCTGGGAGGCCCTGGCCAGCGTCGTCTCGGCCGCCATGGTCGTCTCGTACCTGATGGGCCCGATCGCGGTCGGCGTCCTGCGGCAGACCAAGCCGGACCTGCCCCGCCCGTTCCGGCTCCCCGCCGCACGCGTGCTGTGCCCCGTCACCTTCGCGTTCGCGGCCTGCGCCCTGTACTGGTCGAAGTGGCCCAACACCGGCAAGGTCGCCCTGCTCACGCTGGTGTCCGTCCCCATCGCCGCGGCCGTGCTGCGCCGCCGGGGCGGCATGAGCCTGCGCCGCCAGTTCGCGCCCGCCTGGTGGATGGTCGCCTTCCTGCTGTGGCTGGCGCTGCTGTCCGCGCTCGGCAGCACGAAGTTCGGCGGCCACGGGGTGATCCCGGGCGGTCTCGACATCGCGCTGGTCGCCGTGTCGGCCGTGGGCTTCTACTTCTGGGCCGTACGCGCCGGTGTCCTCGCCCACCGGGCCGGGCTGCCGGGCCCCGACCCCGTGCTCGACACCGACCCGCGCCCCGAGCGGGAGCCCGAGCTCGTCGCCGCCTCCTGACGCGTACGCATACAACGGGACTGCCCCCGGCCGGAGTTCACCGGCCGGGGGCAGTTCTGCTGTGTTGAATTCAAAGCTGTGTGAAGCTTGTCAGGCGAGCTTCGCGATCGCCTCGTTGAAGGTCCGCGACGGACGCATGACGGCCGAGGCCTTGGCCGCGTCGGGCTGGTAGTAGCCGCCGATGTCGGCCGGCTTGCCCTGGACGGCGTTCAGCTCGTCGACGATCTTCTGCTCGTTGGCGGTGAGCTCCTCGGCGAGCGGGGCGAAGACCTTGGCCAGCTCGGCGTCCTCGGTCTGCTTCGCCATCTCCTGCGCCCAGAACAGGGACAGGTAGAAGTGGCTGCCGCGGTTGTCGATGCCGCCGACGCGGCGGGTCGGGGACTTGTTCTCGTTGAGGAAGGTCGCCGTGGCGCGGTCGAGGGCGTCGGCGAGGACCTGGGCGCGCTGGTTGCCCGTGGTCTTCGTGTACTGCTCCAGCGACGGCACCAGCGCGAAGAACTCGCCCAGCGAGTCCCAGCGCAGGTAGTTCTCCTTGACCAGCTGCTGGACGTGCTTCGGCGCGGAGCCGCCGGCGCCCGTCTCGAACAGGCCGCCGCCCGCCATCAGCGGGACGACCGACAGCATCTTGGCGCTGGTGCCCAGCTCCAGGATCGGGAACAGGTCGGTCAGGTAGTCACGGAGCACGTTGCCGGTGACGGAGATCGTGTCCTTGCCGGCGCGGATGCGCTCGACGGAGAGCTTGGTCGCCTCGACCGGGGCCAGGATGCGGATGTCCAGACCCTCGATGTCGTGCTCGGTCAGGTACCGCTCGACCTTGGCGATCAGCTGGGCGTCGTGCGCGCGGTTCTCGTCGAGCCAGAAGACCGCCGGGTCGCCGGTGGCGCGGGCGCGGGTGACGGCCAGCTTGACCCAGTCACGGATCGGGGCGTCCTTGGCCTGGCAGGCGCGGAAGATGTCGCCGGCGGAGACGGTCTGCTCGAGGACGACGTTCCCGGCCTGGTCGACCAGGCGGACGGTGCCGCCGGTGGCGACCTCGAAGGTCTTGTCGTGGCTGCCGTACTCCTCGGCCTTCTGCGCCATGAGGCCGACGTTCGGGACGGAGCCCATGGCGGCCGGGTCGAAGGCGCCGTGGGCGCGGCAGTCCTCGATGACGGCCTGGTAGACGCCGGAGTAGCTGCTGTCCGGCAGGACCGCGAGGGTGTCGGCCTCCTGGCCGTCCGGGCCCCACATGTGGCCGGAGGTGCGGATCATGGCCGGCATGGAGGCGTCGACGATGACATCGCTCGGGACGTGCAGGTTGGTGATGCCGCGGTCGGAGTCGACCATCGCCAGGGCCGGGCCCTCGGCGAGCTCGGCGTCGAAGGACGCCTTGATCTCGGCACCGTTCGGCAGGGACTCCAGGCCCTTGAGGATGCCGCCGAGGCCGTCGTTCGGGGTGAGGCCGGCCGCGGCCAGGTCCGCGCCGAAGGCCGCGAAGGTCTTGGGGAAGAAGGCGCGCACCACGTGGCCGAAGACGATCGGGTCGGAGACCTTCATCATCGTGGCCTTCAGGTGCACCGAGAACAGCACACCCTCGGCCTTGGCCCGGGCGACCTGGGCCGAGAGGAACTCGCGCAGGGCGGCGACGCGCATGACGGAGGCGTCCACGACCTCGCCCGCGAGCACCGGCACGGACTCGCGCAGCACGGTGGTGGTGCCGTCGTCACCCACGAGCTCGATGCGCAGGGTGCCGTCCTCGGCGATCACCGCGGACTTCTCGGTGGAGCGGAAGTCGTCGGCGTCCATGGTGGCGACGTTCGTCTTGGACTCGGCGGTCCAGGCGCCCATGCGGTGCGGGTGGGTCTTGGCGTAGTTCTTGACCGACGCGGGGGCGCGGCGGTCCGAGTTGCCCTCGCGCAGGACCGGGTTGACGGCGCTGCCCTTGACCTTGTCGTAGCGGGCGCGGATCTCGCGCTCCTCGTCGGTCTTCGGGTCGTCCGGGTAGTCCGGCAGCGCGTAGCCCTGCTGCTGCAGCTCGGCGACCGCGGCCTTCAGCTGCGGGATCGAGGCCGAGACGTTCGGCAGCTTGATGATGTTGGCCTCGGGGGTCTTGGCCAGCTCGCCCAGCTCGGCGAGCGCGTCACCGATGCGCTGGCTCTCCTCGAGGTACTCGGGGAAGAGGGCGATGATCCGTCCCGCCAGGGAGATGTCACGGGTCTCCACACGGACCCCGGCCGTCGAGGCGTACGCCCGGACCACCGGCAGGAACGAATGCGTCGCCAGGGCAGGGGCTTCGTCAGTGTGCGTGTAGATGATGGTCGAGTCAGTCACCGGGTGCTCCGCTCCACGTCTGCAACATTGCTCGACATCAAGATATCTCGTGGCCGGACCCCTCTCGACATGACCCTGCCCACCGGCGGCACGGACGGGACACGTGCCGCCGGGAGGCGGGCGTCACCGCGCCCGGCACACGCGCGGGGCCTTCTCCTTCACGCCGAGCAGCCGGAAGTAGTTCTGCCCGAGGGCGATGTCGCGGAACGCCTCGTCACCCAGGGCCTTGTTGATGCGGCTGGTGACCTCCAGCTCCTGCTCGTAGACCGCGTAGTCCTTGTCCCGGGACGCCACGAAGTCGGTTCCGGGAATGGCCCTCGTCGGGTGCCGGTCGAGGAACGCGGCGTATTTCTGCCGGACCCCCGGTTTGCTGAAGTAGCTGTCCTCGAGCACCCGCCAGCTCAGGTCGAGCGTGAGGTCGGGGTGGGCGTCGAGGAGCCGCTCCATGATGCGGATGTGCCGGTCGGGGTCCATGGTGGTGAGTTCCTTCGAGAGCCCCATGTGCGCCCACACGATCTTGTTGTGCGGATAGAGCCGGAGGGTCTCCTCCATCAGGTGCAGGTATTTCGTCGGTTCCGCGTCGTTCCCGAGATCCGAGTGGAAGGTGATCGGGATTCCGCGGTCGCGCAGCACCTTCATGAACGGTGCCCAGTCGCGGATGTTCGCGCTCGTCGCGGCCTTGTGGTGGTTGGGGAACAGGGCCTGTTTGACGACGTTGACCTCGCCCGCCCACCGGAACATCCCCGGGAACTCCCGGTCGTAGAGGGCGATGCCGGGCGGAATGGTCTCCGGGCGGTTCAGGTCCATGAAGGTCATGGAGAGGGCGAGCCCGGGGTCCTTCGGCCGGTTCTCGAGGTAGTTCTCGGCGTTGACGAAGTCGTTCGCCATGCTCGGCCGCACGGGCGTGCCCGGGCAGTTGAGGTAGTACGTGCAGGCCGAGCCCGCCGGTACCTTCTGCCCGATGCCGTACATGCTCGCGTGGCGGACCCCGCTCTTGCGCAGGTAGCCGGTGAGTTCGTCGAACGGGATCGCCTCGCCGCCGAAGGGGCGGAAGTGGAGGTGGCTGTCGACCGCCGAGGTCCAGGGCTCCTTCGCCCGGTCGAAACAGCCCTGGTCGGCCAGGGCCGTGCCGGCTCCCGCCGGGGACGCGACGATGGCCGCCGCCGTCACGAGAGCGGCGGCGATGCCGATTCTTCTGCTGATACGTAATGTGCTGATGGCGGCCTCCGGATGTCCTTGTGACCCACAGGGGAATGTGGGCTTCCGGAGTGTGCCCCGGACAGGAGGGGCACAGTCATCACACTTGTATTGCCCGTGACCACAGTTCGCAGCCGAGCACGAGCGGCATGGAACCCTCGTGGATCCGGGCGGTGTAGGGGCGGCGGAACAGCTCGCGCACCGGAGCCGGGTCGATCAGCCCGAGCTCGGCCAGGCGGGAGGTGTCCCACAGCGCGGCCAGATCGTGGCGGGCCCGTTCGAAGCCCTCGGCCGCGATGGTCGTACCGTCGCCCTTGGTGCGCCGGGCCAGGAGCTCACGGGGCATGACGTCCGCCATGGCCGCCTTGATGAGCGGCTTGAACTCCCAGGGCGTCACGCGCTGTTCGGGCCTCACGGCCAGGCAGGCGCCCACGACGCGGTCGTCGAGGAAGGGGGAGGCCGGGGCGTGGTCCGGGGCCTCGAGCAGCTGGTGGAACTGACGGATCAGGCGTCCGGCGCCCTGGACCGCCAGCAGGTCGGAGTGCCGGCCCCGCGCCGGGGCGAGCGGTTCGGCCGTCCGCGCCGCGTCGCGCAGGGCGCCGGTCACCAGGTGCCGGGCCTCGGGCGTGAGCCACCGCGGCAGTTGGACGGTGCCGCCCCAGTCGAAGAGGCGGTTGCGCTCGGCGCGTGTGTGCCCCCGGGACAGGGCCTGCGCCTCGGCCGCGAACCAGCGGCGGTACGAGCCGCGGTCCGCCAGGGTCCGGACCGTGGGGCCCAGGGGCAGGCCGGTGAGCCGGTGCAGGGTCCGCAGCCGTTGGACGGCCGGCAGCGGCTTGCTGTGCAACAGGTCGTGGTAGTAGGCGGGGTGGCCCGACAGGAGCTGGTCGCCGCCGAATCCGTCCAGATGCAGGCGCGCGCCGTGCGCGCGGGACCTCTCCCGCCCGTTGCGCAGCCTCGGGCCGGACAGCAGGGCGATGGACGGCTCGTCGGGGAGGCCCTCCATGCCGAGCAAGCCCTCGAAGAACAGGGGGAGTTCGCTGCCGGGGAAGACGACGTGCTTCACCTGCGGCAGAGCCTTCGCGGCCTTCCTGGCCCAGTACAGGTCATCGTCCGCGGTGTCGTCGTTGTCCATCGTGAACGCGGTCAGCGACGGGTGTTCGCGGGCGGCCAGCACGGTGAGGGAGGTGGAGTCCATGCCGCCGGAGAGGTCGGCGCTGACCGGCTCGTCGCCACGGGTGCGTACCCGTACGGCGTCCTCCAGCGCCTGCCGCAGCACCCCCGCGCCCTGCGCGAGGGAGAGCACCGGCTCCGGGGCCTGCCACCAGCGCTTCACCGCGGAGCTCCGCCCGTCCGCGGTGAGCGTGAGGTACGAGCCCGGGGGCACCGCCGCGACGCCCTGCCACAGCGGCCGTTCGCCCAGGGGGTGCGGCAGGGTGTCGAGCAGCCGCAGGGCGAGTGCGGTGCGGTCGAGCGGTGCGTCGAGCAGCGCGGCCAGGACGTCGGCCCGGTCCGCCGCGACCGTCGTTCCGCCGAGGCGGCCGTGGAAGACCCGGCGCATCGAGGAGGCGCTGCCCTGGACCCTCAGGCGTCCGCCCACCGACGCGACGATGTGGAAGCTCCCTGCCCAGGACGCGCCCAGCGAGTCGAGTTGTGCGAGGTCGTTGATCCGGGCCGCTGCTGCGGCCAGTTCGGCCTCCGTCACCGAGCACTGGCCGATGACGGCGAGGCGGGTGTCGCCGTGTTCGGCGCACCGTACGTGCGCCGCGGCCGGCCGGCCGGCCACGAAGGGCCGGCCGGACCGGTGCGTCATGATGTGCGCGGCACCCGGCGGGAGCCGGTCGGCGGCCATGGCGGCCGTCTCGTGGTCCGGCAGGACCACGAAGTACTGCTTTCCGGTACCGACCATGTCGACCTCTTTCACCGGGTCCGGCGCATCATGCGCGATTTACCAGAAGTCGCGCGGGATCGAGCCAATCGGCTCGAAGTTCTTGAAGCCGAAGTAGCCGGTCTCCTCCTGGAAGGAACCGCACTCGAACATCTCCGGGGCCTCGTAGGCCCGGAGCTCGCGGTCCTCCATGCGCTCGTCGCTCTTCATCACGCATTCACCTCCTGCTGATGTGACGGCCCAGGGTGCACCGGACACCGCTTCCAACAGCCAAAAGAGGCCGGTGAATTCGGATCCTCGCACTGTTTCCCTGGCGAACGTTCGAACACTAACCGCGGCCGGTCGTGGTGATCAAGGATTCTTTTCCTTCGACAGGCGCAAACGGAAGGTCAGGTACCGCATTCCTCTAGGGTAGTTGACCTCGTCTTTACTCGAATATCTACCATAAGGCGGTCATTTCGGTGGAACTTCCACGCGTCGAATTCAGGATGCTCGGGCCTCTCGAAGCCGTATCCGGCGGACGTGCCCTTCCGCTCGGCGGGCCGAAACAGCGGGCCCTGCTCGTCACGCTGCTGGTGCACGCCAACACCGCGGTGTCCGGGGAGCGCCTGTGCGACGCGATCTGGGGAGCCACCCCGCCGGCCTCGGCCCAGGCCAATGTCCGCAGCTATGTCGCCGCCCTGCGCCGCGTGCTCAACACGCCCTCGGGAGAGGGCAGGCTGAGCATGGGGCACCAGGGGTACCGGCTGCGCGTGTTGTCCGACGAAGCGGACCTGCACCGCTTCGAGGACCTGGCCGCGCGCGGCCGCACCGCGCTCGCCAAGGGCGAACCCCGGGAAGCGGCCTGCCTGTTGAAGAAGGCCCTCGACCTGTGGCGCGGCGCCGCCTTCGAGGGAGTGACCCTCCACGAGGCCCTGCACATCGAGGCCATGCGCCTGGAGGAGTCACGGCTGGCCGCGTTCGAGGACTACGCCGAAGCGCGCCTGGCACTCGGCGAACACCACGAGACCGTGGGCATGCTGCGGGCCCAGGTGGCGCAGTACCCGCTGCGCGAATCGCTGTGGGCCAAGCTGATGACCGCTCAGTACCGCTGCGAACGCCCCGGCGACGCACTGGAGTCCTACGCCCTCGCCCGCGCCGCGCTGCGCGACGAACTCGGCCTCGAACCGGGCGCCGAACTGCGCCGGTTGCACCGCGCCGTACTCACCCGCGACCCGGCACTGGGCGCGCCGCCCGCCCCCGTACGGCCGGCCGGGCCCGCGCCCGTGTGGCGGACGGTCGACCAACTCCCGGCCGACACCGCCGCCTTCGTGGGACGGCACCTCGTCCTGCCCCGGGCCGCCGCCCTGCTCGAACCGACGGCAGTGGCCCCAGGCACCGCCCCCGTCGTGCTGCTCACCGGCCCGCCCGGAGTCGGCAAGACGGCCCTGGCCACCCGGCTCGCCCATCTCCTGCGGCACGCCTTCCCCGATGGCCGGCTCTTCCTGCGCCTGGACGGCGCCCGTGGCACACGGCGACCGTCGGGTGCCGTCCTCGCGGACCTGCTGCTGAGCCTGGGCGTCACCGGCTCGTCCATACCCGAGGCGACGGCGGACCGCGCGGGGATGTTCCGCTCGCTGCTGTGCGGGCGCAGGGTGCTGGTGGTGCTCGACGACGTGCACGGCGAGGACCAGATCCGTCCGCTGCTGCCGGGGACGTCCCACAGCGCGGTCCTGGCCACCAGCAGGACACGGCTGACCGGACTCGAGGGCGCGCACCACGTCGACGTCGCCCCGTTCGACGACGACGAGTCACGCGCCCTGCTGCGCCGCCTGGTCGACCCCCGGCGCCTCGCGGCGGAACCGGAGGCGACCGAACGGATCCTGGCCGCCTGCGCCGGACTGCCCCTGGCCCTGCGGGTGACCGGGGCGAGGCTCGCGGCCCGTCCGCACCGCCGGGTGCGGACACTGGCCGACGAACAGGGCGGCCCGGCCACGCCCTTGGCCGGTGACCTCGCCGTCCGCGCCTGCGCCGCGGCCTGCCGCGACCTCGAACCCGGCACCGCTCGCGCCCTGCGGGCCATCGGCCTGCTGCCGGTCCCCGAGTTCCCGGCCTGGGTGCCGGCCGCCCTGCTAGGGGGTGGCCGATGGGTCGGCACGAGCCCTGCGGCGCCTGGCACGGCGCCTCGCCGCGTTGTCGCATCACCCTCCCCCATAGCCCTGGACGGGCATGGGGGTGCCCCCATCGCCCAGTACGCGGGTGATGCTCCGCCTTGCGATGCACCGCACCAGACACCGCAGGGCCCGCACCGACCCATCGGCCACCCCCTCGACGTCCGCGACCCCGGCCGCGCCGTCGAGGCGCTGCTCGACGCGGACCTGATCCAGGTCGTGTGCGCCGACGCCCAGGGGCAGCCGCGCTACCGGATGCACGACCTGGTGCACGGTCACGCCGCGGAACGCGCCCTCGCCGAGGACCCGCCGTCGTGGCGGCGGGCGGCGGTGGCCCGGGTCCTGGACGGCTGGCTCGCCCGGGTCCGTACGGCGGACCGGCTCGTCCGCGGCGGGCGCGGCGAGCTCATGGGGGACGGGGCGGGCGACCCCGTCGGCTGGCTGGAGAGCGAACGCACCACCCTCGTCACCGTCGCCGAGTTCGCCGCACGCGCCGGGTACGGCACGCACACGGCCGCCCTCGCCTCCGCCCTGGAGGACGTCTGCCACCTGCGCAACTGGTGGGACGAGTGGGAGCGGGTGGCCCGGGCCGCGCTCGAGCGCGCCACCGCCGACGGCGACACGGTCGCCGTCGCGGTCGCCCAGGGCTCGCTGGCCCGGGCCTCGGCCGTACGCGGCCGGGTCGACGACGCCGTGACCCGGTGGGCCACGGCCATCGGGCGGCTGGACGAACTGGGCGAGGAGCGGCACGCCGCCCGGCTGCGCACCCACCGCAGCTTCGCGATCGCCGACCGGGGCATGGCCGAACTCGCCTGCGCGGACGCCGAGTCGGCCGTCGCCGTACTGGAACGCCTCGGCGACGCGCACGGCCGCATCCTCGCCGTACGCAGCCTCGGCAACGCCCTCGTCTGCCGGGGACGGCACGAGGAGGCGATCGGCCTCCTGGAACCGGCCGTCGAGACGGCGGAGCGGCTCGGCCGTGCCCTCGCCCTCGCCGACCTCCTCCAACTGCTGGCCGTCGCCGAGATCGCCCACGGCCGGTTCGGCCGGGCCGCCCGCCATCTGCACCGCGCCCTGGCCGAGTTCCGGATGGTGCGGCACCGCCCCGGCGAGGCGTACGCCCTGCTGACCATGGGCCGGCTGCACGTCGGGCTCGGCCCCGACCAGGCGCCGCGCGCCCTCGGCCCGCTCGGCGAGGCCGCGTCCGTGTTCACCGAGCTCGGCGAGCGCCGAGGCGAGACGCTCACCTCCTACTGGCTCGGCCGGACCCACGCCGCACTCGGGGAGCAGGGCCTGGCGACCGGTCATCTCGCCGCGGCGCTGGCCGGGTTCCGCAGCCTGCGCATGACGGACTGGGCCGAGCGCGCCCAGACGGAGATCAACACCCTCCGGAAGGCCGCGGCTTCGGGCTGAATCCCTCCTTGTGCGTTTTTCATGCGCGAGGAGTGAACGGTGGGCTCCAGTCCACGAAGGGAGGCGCGGTGTCCGATCTCACCGCACCAGATACCTCGCCCGATACCTCCGATATCGAACTGGCCGCCGTCGAAGTGATGCGGGAAGTCCTGTCCCACCAGCGCCGGATGCGCGACGGCGGGTGCACCGGGAGCATCTGCCCCCGGTGCGTCAGCCACCACCTGGACGCGATCCGCGACGCCATGGAGAGCGGCCGGCGCATCGAGTTCGTGCTGCCGGCCTTTCCGACCAAGTCCCCCAATCCGGCCAAGGTGATCAGCCCGCTGCCCGATCTGGCCGAGGAACTCGCCCTGCGCTTCCTCGAGGCCCTGTGCGAACGCATCGAGGCCATCCACCCGCCAGGGGCATCCATAGTGATCTGCTCCGACGGCCGGGTGTTCAACGACCTGATCGGCGTGAGCGACGAGAACGTCACCCGCTACGCCCGGGAACTCGACGCGATGATCACCAGGATCGGTGCCACCCACCTCGAACAGTTCACCCTTGACGATGTCTACAGCGGTACCGGGCACGAGGACATGCGCGCCATGCTGTCCGCCGGATTCGCCCCGACGGTCGAGGAACTGCGCGCGGAGGTACGCGGCGGCGGCGCCCCGCTCGCCATGTACCGCGGCATCACCCGCTTCATGCTGGAGGACCAGTCCGGGCCGCACTACACCGGCAGCAGGGCCGCCCTGCAGCGCAGATGCCGCGAGCTCGCCTATCGCGTCATCCAGCGGAGCAGGGCCTGGGGAGACCTGCTGACCCGGTTCTTCCCCACGGCCGTACGGCTGTCGATCCATCCCCAGCCGTGCGGCACCGACAAGATCGGCATCCTGCTCGCCGACACGCCTGACGCGTGGCTCACCCCCTGGCACAGCGTCGCCGTCGAGACCGGCGGTCGCTACACGCTCATGAAGCGCGACGACGCGGAACAGGCCGGGGCGCGGCCCGTGTTCGTCGCGGGCCGCCACAGCCACTACGCACTGACCCCCACCACCGGAGTGCACCATGACCACTGACCTCACCGTCATACCCCTCGAACCCTTCGGGGCGGCCCTCCACGCACCACAGCCGGGAGCACGGGTCGACGACCTGCCCGTCGAGCCCCTGCGGTCGCTCGTCCGGGAGCACCACGTCCTCCTGCTCCGCGGCTTCGACCCCTTCGACGGACCCGAGGCGCTGTCCGCGTACTGCGAGCGGTGGGGCGTGCCGAGCGTCTGGCCGTTCGGCACGGTGCTCGAGCTCGTCGAGCAGGAGAAGCCCGAGGACCACATCTTCGACCACAGCCACATGCCGATGCACTGGGACGGCATGTACCGCGAACAGGTCCCGGAATTCCAGGTGTTCCAGTGCGTACAGGCCCCCGGCGAGGGCAACGGGGGAGAGACGACCTTCTCCCACACCACCGCCGTGCTGGAGCACACCGACCCGCACACCGTCGCCCAGTGGTCGAAGGTGACCGGCACCTACCACCGCGCCATGGCGTTCTACGACAGCACCACCGTCTCCCCGGTCGTGACCGCCCACCCCGTGCACGGCGCCCCGGTCATCCGCTACAACGAGCCCACCGACGGCGCCGACGCGGACTTCGTGAACCACCCCGACCTCAACTTCACCGGGCTCCCGGACGACGAACTCGCCGAGGCGCACCGCAGCCTGCGCGCGGCCCTGTACGACCCCGCGCACCTCTACGCCCACAGCTGGCGGACCGGCGACCTCGTCATCACCGACAACTACACGCTGCTGCACGGCCGGAACGCCTTCACCAGCGGCGCTCCGAGACACCTGCGCCGCGTCCAGGTGCTCGGCACCCCCGCCCTCGACAACCCGGGACTGGTGCGATGAATGCCAACGAGCTGATGACCGCCAACGAGCTGATGACGGGCGACGAGTACCTCGAGAGCCTGCGCGACGGCCGCCACGTGTACCTCCACGGCGAGCGCGTCAAGGACGTCACCACCCACCCCGCCTTCCGCAACTCCGCCCTGTCCGTGGCCCGCCTCTACGACGCCCTGCACGACCCGGCCACCGCCGACGTGCTCACCGGCACCGACACCGCCACCGGCATCCGTACCCACAAGTTCTTCAAGCCGAGCCGCTCGGCGGCCGAACTGGTCGAGGCACGCGAGGCGATCGCCGCCTGGGCGAGGATGAGCTACGGCTTCCTCGGGCGCACCCCCGAGTACAAGGCCTCCTTCATGGCGGGCCTCGGCGTCAACGCCGACTACTACGGGCCGTACGCCGCCAACGCCACCGCCTGGTACGAGCAGTTCGCCCGCAAGGCGCTGTACCTCAACCACGTCATCATCAACCCCCCGGTCGACCGCAAGCGGGCCGTCCACGACATGGAGGACGTCTTCGTGCACGCCGTGCGCGAGACGGACGCCGGCGTGGTGGTCAGCGGCGCCAAGATGCTGGCCACCGGTTCCGCGATCACCAACGCGGGCTTCGTCGCCCCGGTCGGGTCGGCGGCCCTCGCCCCGGGCAAGGCCGAGGCGTTCGCCCTGGTCTTCTTCGTCCGCATGGACAACCCCGGCGTGAAGCTGCTCTGCCGCACCCCCTATACGCAGGGCAGCCCGTTCGACCGTCCGCTCAGCAGCCGGTTCGACGAGAACGACAGCGTCCTCCTGCTCGACGAGGCCCTGATCCCGTGGGAGGACGTCCTCGTCCACCGCGACATCCAGCGGTCCACCGGCTTCTACGCCACCTCCGGCTTCCCCAACCTCTACAACTTCCAGTCCGGGACCCGCCTGAGCGTCAAGCTGGAGATGATGGCCGGGCTGCTCTCGCGCGGCACCAAGGCCAACGGCACCGACGAGTTCCGCGGCGTACAGGCGGCCGTCGGCGAGATCATCACCATGCGGGACATGGTGTGGGCGCTGACCTCCGCCATGGCGTACGACCCCGAACCCGGCAGCGGCGGCACCGTCGTGCCCCGACTGGAACACGCCTCCGCGATGCGGATGTACAACGCGCAGGTGTGGGACCGCGTCCACGAGCTGTTCGAGACCACCCTGGGCGGCGCCCCGCTGGCCGTCCCCTCGAGCGGCCGCGACCTGGCCGACCCCGAACTGCGCCCGCTGATCGACCGCTTCTACCGTGGCGCGGACACCAGCGCCCTCGACCGGATCAAGCTGCTCAAGCTCGCCTGGGACGCGATCGGCACCGAGTTCGGCGGACGCCACGAACTGTACGAACGCAACTACTCGGGCAACGGCGAACAGGTCCGCCTCGACGCCCTGAAGTGGGCGACCCGCCGCGGCAGCCTCGCCCGCTACGAGGCCCTGGTGCAGGACTGCCTCGACGACTACGGCATCGACGGCTGGCAACGCGGCCCCTGGCACGACGAAGGAGGCGAGTGACCATGTGCGGCATCACCGGCTGGGTGGACTTCACCCGCGACCTCACCACACAGACCGGCGTCCTCGGCGCCATGACCGACACCCTGACCGCCCGCGGACCCGACGCCCGCGGCGTATGGCCGGACACCCACGCCGCCCTGGGCCACCGGCGGCTGGCCGTCATCGACCTCGAGCACGGCACCCAGCCGATGCACACCCCCGAACGCGGCCCCGGCGACCGGCCCCGCGCGGTGATCTCCTACGGCGGCGAGATCTACAACTTCCGCGAACTGCGCGAGGAACTCGTCCTGGCGGGACACCGCTTCACCACCCGCAGCGACACCGAAGTCGCCCTGCGCGCCTACCTGGAGTGGGGCACGGACTTCGTCCACCGCCTCAACGGCATGTACGCCATCGCGATCTGGGACACCGCCCGCGAGGAACTGCTCCTCGTACGCGACCGCCTCGGCGTCAAGCCGCTCTTCTACCAGCCCACCCCCGGCGGCCTGCTCTTCGGCTCCGAACCCAAGGCCATCCTCGCCAACCCCCTGGCCCGCCCCGCCGCGGGAGCCGAGGAACTCTGCGACGCGCTGCTGTTCCTGCGCACCCCCGGACGCGTGCCCTTCCGCGGCATGCGCGAGGTCAAGCCCGGCCACCTGGTGCGCGCCGGCCGCGACGGCGTCACCGAGGAACGCTACTGGGCCCTCGAGGCCCGCCCGCACACCGACGACCTGCCGACCACCATCGCCACCGTCCGCGAACTGCTCGACGACATCGTCCCGCGCCAGATGGTCGCCGACGTCCCGCTGGTCTCGCTGCTGTCCGGCGGGCTGGACTCCAGCACGGTGACCGCCATCGCCGCCCGGACCCGCGCCGCGAACGAGGAGCAACTCTCCACCTTCTCCGTCGACTTCACCGGACACACCGAGAACTTCCGGGCCGACCCCATCCGCCCCACCCCGGACGGCCCGTACGCCCTCGAAGTCGCCCGGCACGTCGGCAGCGACCACCACATGATCACCCTCGACCGGTCCCGGCTGCTTGACCCGGCCGTCCGCCGCACCGTCCTGCGCGCCTGGGACCTGCCGTTCAACTTCGCCGACCTGGACGTCTCGCTGTACCTGCTCTTCGCCGCCGTACGGGAGCACGCGACCGTGGCCCTGTCCGGCGAGGGCGCCGACGAGGTCTTCGGCGGCTACCTGTGGTTCTCCGACCCCGTGGCACGGCAGGCCGAGACCTTCCCCTGGCTCAAGCTCGGCGCTCACCGCGGCCTCGACCCGCGCAACCTGTTCCACCCCTGGTTCATCGACGGCATCGACCTCGCAGAGTACGAGGCCGACCTCTACCGCACCGCGCTCGCCGAAGTCCCTGTCCTGGACGGGGAGAACGCCGAGGACCGGCGCACCCGCGAACTCGGCCACCTCACCCTCACCCGATGGCTGCCCATCCTGCTCGACAAGAAGGACCGCATGGGCATGGCCTCCGGCCTCGAGGGCCGGGTGCCGTTCTGCGACCACCGCCTCGTCGAGTACGTCTTCAACATCCCCTGGACCATGAAAACCTTCAGCGGCGAGGAGAAGGCACTGCTGCGCGCCGCGGCCGCCGACCTGCTGCCGGAGTCCGTCCTGCGCCGCAAGAAGGCCGCCTACCCCACGATCCAGGACCCCGCCTACGACCGCACCCTCATCACCGGCCTCGCCACGGCGTCCGGTGAGGCGGGCGCACCGCTGAGCCCGTTCCTCGACGGCGACGCGGTGCGGCGCCTCACCGCCAAGACGGCCGTCGGAAGCCTGTCCGAGTTCGAGCGGATCCTCGTGGAGTCCACCGTGCGCCTGGACGACTGGCTGCGCACCTACCAGGTCGAGCTGACCGATGTGAAGGGAAGCAACTGATGCACGCGATCGAGATCCGCGAGACCGGCGGCCCCGAGGTCCAGCTGTATGTCGAGAAGCCCGACCCCGGCGCTCCCGGTGAAGGACAGATCCTCGTCGAACTCGCCGCCGCCGGCGTGAACTTCATCGACCTCTACCGCCGCGAGGGCCGCTACCCGCTGCCCGTGCCGTGCGTCCCGGGCGAGGAGGGATCGGGCACCGTACTGGCCGTCGGCCCCGGGGTGACCCGCTTCGCGCCCGGCGACCGGGTCGCCTGGACGACCGTCCTCGGCAGCTATGCGACGCGCGTCCTCGTCCCGGAGGAGAAGGCCATCCGCGTGCCGGACGAGGTCGACCTGCGCATCGCGGGCGGCATACTCGTCGGCGGCATGACCGCCCACTTCCTGGCCAACGACTCCTACCCGGCGCGCGAGGGCGAGACGGTACTCGTGCACGCGGCTGCGGGCGGGGTGGGGCAGTTGCTCACCCAGATGCTCAAGCGGCGTGGTGTGCGGGTCATCGGCACGGTGTCCACCGAGGAGAAGGAGAAGCTCGCCCGCGCCAACGGCGCCGACGAAATCATCCGTTACACGGAGTACCCGGAGACCGGCGACCTCGCCGCCGAGGTGCGCCGCCTCACCGGGGGCGAGGGTGTGCACGCGGTCTACGACGGCGTCGGCGCCGCGACGTTCGACGCGAGCCTGGCGTCGTTGCGGACGCGCGGGACGCTGGTCCTCTTCGGGGGCGCCAGCGGGGCGGTGCCGCCCGTCGACGTGATGCGGCTGCTGTGGGGCGGGTCGCTGACCCTGACGCGCCCGTACCTCGAGCATTTCCGGGCCACGGTCGAGGAGTTCGAGCGGCGGGCGGGAGAGGTGTTCGACGGCATCGTCAACGGAACGCTGACGTTCACGGTCAGCGGGACGTACCCGCTCGCCGAGGCCCACCGGGCGCACACCGACCTCGCGGCCCGGCGCACCACCGGCAAGCTCCTGCTCCTCCCGGAGGCGACGCATGGGTGACATCGTCGGCGCGGGCCTGCTCTCGCACGCGCCGGTCATCATGTTCCCCGAGGACGTACGGCTCCTGGAGAACGGAGGCCGCGACTTCACGCTGATGACGGGCCTGGAGCAGCTCCGCCGCGAGGTGATCGGCCCGGCCGATTACGACACCGTCGTCGTCTTCGACTCGCACTGGGCGACGACGACCGAGGTGGTGATCACCTCCCATCCGTGGCGCGCGGGCGTGTTCACCTCGGACGAGATGCCTGCCGCGATCAGCCGGCTGCCGTACGACGTCCCCGGCGACCCCGAACTCGCCCGGACCGTGGCGGAGTTCGCCGGGCGGCAGTCCCTCTGGATCAGCGCCAACGACGATCCGTACCTTCCGGTCCACTACGCGACGCTCAACCTCTGGACGCACCTGGGCAGGACCACCGGCAAGCCGTGGGTCTCCGTCTCGGTCTGCCAGACGGCCACCACCGAGGACTTCCTCGAGATCGGCGCCTGCATCGCGGAAGCCGTCGGCAGCCTCGACCGCAAGGTGCTGCTCGTCGCCTCGGGCGGTCTCTCGCACCGCTTCTGGCCGCTGGCCGAGCTGCGCAACCGCATGGCGGGGGACCCGGCCAACATCGTCACCCCCGAGGCCCGTGCGGCGGACGAACAGCGCATCGCCTGGCTCGAGTCGGGCCGCCATGGCCAGGTGATCGCCACGATGCCGGAGTACCTCCGCTTCGCTCCCGAGGCAGGGTTCGGCCACTACCTGATGCTGGCCGGCGCGGTGGGCGGCGCGGCGTGCGGGGCCCCGGGGCGCCGCTACGGCATGTACGAGAACGGCATCGGAACCGGCCAGGTCCACCTCTGGTTCGACCGCCCCGAGGGCGGGTGGGTCCGGCAGGGCTGAGGCACCCGGTTCGCCCCCGGCCTGCGGGCCGGGGGCTTTTCTTGAACGATTCTTGAACGATCGGTCGTGATCGGTTAGCGTCATGGGCATGGGCAGAAACAAGGAGTTCGATCCGGACGCGGCACTGAGGGCCGCGCTGGATCTGTTCTGGCGCAAGGGGTACGAGGCCACCTCGATGCAGGACCTGGTGGAACACCTGGGCATCAACCGGGGCAGCCTCTATGCCACTTTCGGCAGCAAGCACGAGCTCTATCTGCGCGCCCTGGACCGCTACTGCGAGCTGCGCGGCGACGCCACGCTCGAACTGCTCGGCCGCCCCGGCCCGGCGCTGCCGGCAGTGCGGGAGCTCGTGGCCCTGTACGCGGACGAGTGTCACACCGACCAGGACCGGAAGGGCTGCCTGGTCACCAACGCCGCGGTGGAGCGGCTGCCCGGCGACGCCAAGGCCGAGCGGCGGGTGGAGAACGGCCTGGGCGAGCTGGAGGCGGCACTGCTCGCGGCATTGACGCGGGCCAAGAGCCAGGGGGAGCTGGGGGAGTCCGCGCAGCCGCGCGCGCTGGCACGCTTCCTGGTCACCTTCCTGCAGGGCGTACGGGTGGTCGGCAAGACCGCCGACAGCCGCCGGCGGCTCGACGATGCCGTGGCCCAGGCGCTGACTCTCGTCCGCTGATTCCGCCCCGGCCTGACGCCGGGGCATCTTTCTGCCTGTTTTTTGGAACGTTCGGTTATGAAAGGTTGTGAAGGTTGTGGTGGGGGAGATGAAGCGAGCCGCGGTGCCCCGCGCGGTATATGTCCTGTCCTTGGGGATCTTCGCCATGGTGACCAGTGAGTTCGTGGTCGCCGGGCTGATGCCGCAGATGGCCGCCGGTCTGCACACCGGCATCGCGCGGATCGGCTATCTCATCACCGCGTTCGCCGCGGCCATGGCCCTGGGCGGGCCGTTCCTGACGGCCGCGCTGGTGCGCGTGGCGCCGAAGTCGGCGCTGATGGTGCTGTTCGGCATCTTCCTGGCCGGCAACGTGCTGGCCGCGACGGCCGGTTCCTACGCGGTGATGCTGGTGGCCCGGGTCATCACCGGGACCGCCTCCCAGGCGTTCTTCGGCGTCGCCATTTCCCTGAGCTCCCGGCTGGCCCGCCCCGAGATCCGCGGCCGTGCGATAGCCGTGGTGCTGAACGGACTGATGCTGGGCACCCTGCTGGGCCTGCCCATGTCCACGCTGATCGGTGAACACCTGGGCTGGCGGGCCGCGTTCTGGGCGATCACCGTCCTGACGCTGATCGCCGCCGCCACCACCGTGGCGGGGGTCCCGCGCTCCGACGCGGCCGGCGCCGACGGGAACGTACGCGCCGAACTGACCGCCTTCCGCAACCGCCGGCTCTGGCTGGTGCTGTCCACCAGCACCCTGGTCATCGGCGCCACCTTCGCCGCGTTCAGCTACTTCACGCCGATCCTCACCGAGGTCTCCGGCTTCTCCGACGGCACCGTTCCCGTCCTGCTGGTCGCCTACGGAGCAGCCACGGTGCTCGGCAACTTCGTCGTCGGCCGCCTCGCCGACCGCCACACCCTCCGCGTGCTGCTGTGCGGGCTCGCCCTGAACCTGGCCTTCCTCGCGGCCTTCGCGCTGACCGCCGAGCTGCCCGCCGCGGCGGTGGTGTGCATGCTGGGCATCGGACTGGTGGGCGTCACCATGAACCCGGCGATGATCACCCGCGTGCAACGCACCGGCGGCGACGGGCCGTTGGTCAACAGCGTCCACACGTCCTTCATCACCCTGGGCGTGATGATCGGTTCCTCGGTCGGGGGAGCGATGATCGGCACGTACGGCCTGCGCGCACCGCTGTGGCTGGGCGCGGTACTGGCGGCGGGCGGTCTGCTCACGCTGATACCGGAGCTGACCGCCCGCCGCGTCCCCGCGGCCGCCTGCGTCAGTTGAACTGCCCGGGCGGGCGCACCAGGTCCCGCATCAGGACCTTCTCCTCCGGGGTGAAGTCCTTCTTGGGCTTGACCTTCACGTCCTTGACCGGTGTCTTGTTCACCTTCGTCAGCCAGCTCGTCCGTATGTCGGTGAAGAACGTGACCTCGAACGTATTGGTCCTGTGACCGAAGCCCAGTGCGGTGGAGGCATCAAGGGTGGCCGCATTGAGCACGATGTAGTGGTTGTTGATGTCCTTGGTGCTCTCCGCCCAGGGGACCTCGCTGCCGACCGTCCAGATCCCGTTCTTCTTCTCCCAGAGGAAGGTCCGTGCGGAAGGGATCGCCATCTCGTAGTTGAAGTCCTCGTCGTAGGACCCGTCGAAGAGGCGAGCGGTCGCGATCGCGAAATCCCGGCCCGATGCCCGCAGATACTGCGCGTAGGAGTTGATGTCGTCCTTCGCCTGGTTCTTGATGTCCTGGAGGAGCGTGGGCCACACCTGTTTGGCACTGATGCTGGGCAGCATGCCGCCGGTCCACGGCTTGCGCACGGTCAGCCCGTCGTTCAGCCGGAGTTCGGCCGAACCCCAGCGGTCCTTCTTCTCGCCCCTGTAGCACGTCATGTTGGCCATGTGAGGAACCTATCCATGCGTAACTTGCATTCGCATCAGCGCAATTCGGCCAGGGCCGTGGCAGTTCACCACGGCCCTGGCCCGTGCACGCTCAGTCGTTGGTGCCGGTGTCCCAGGCCGGCTCGCCGTCCCGGTTGTAGATGACCACGTTGTGGTCGTCCTGGACGACCAGGACGGAGCCGCGATTGTCCGGTGACCCGGTTCCTGACTCCCAGATGACGCGCTGGTCCTCATCGAAGACCACAAGGTTGCCGTCGTATGCGAAGAGGACTTCATGCCCGTTCGGGTAGACGTTCTCGGCCTGCCACGTCGGCTTGTCATCCTGGTACAGAACGAAGTTCCCGTCGTCCTGCAGACGCAGGGACGAGTCACCCTGTCCATTGATCAGCGCCTGGTTGCGCAAGATCCTGGTACCGGCTGGGAACTTGGCGTCCGCCATGCTCGTGCCCTTCCTGACCTGGGTTGCTCCGGGGCTCGTCCCCCGGAACGGCCCACACGCTACCGACGCGCCCTCCGGCGGCATCAGGGCGGAAACGGCGCGTCTCGGTCACCCCGGTTGCGCGCCGGTGCCCGGACAGGAGGCGAGCAGCACCCGGGTCGACGCGAGCAGGGGACTCGCCTGTCAAAGGGTGCCCGTGCCGTCAATGTGGTTGTCAGGAGTGCCCGATGGCCAGCATGTGAGAGCTGGCGGCCAGAAGGTCCGGGTACGCCTCGGCCAAGCGGGCCGCCGCCAACGCGGCGCGGAACATGGGAGTATCGGCGAAGTGCTCGCCGGTGTGCTGTTCGGTGGCCTTCAGCAGGGACCAGGTCGGCCCCTCGATGCCGTGGACGTCCACCTCTTGGAAGCCGGCGAGGTCCAGCTCACTCGCAAGACCGTCGGGTGTGTGGAAGTACGCGGCTGTAAAGCCCTTGCGCCCCGGGTCGTGTCGCCCGGTGGCCAGGATGTCCTGTACCGCGTCATGAACGCGTTCGCGGTCGAGCCAAGTGGTCGCCGTGTGCTCGAACAAGGAGGCGTAGCGGCCGATCGCGGCAGCCGCGATCACGCCTCCTGGCTTGAGAACACGGCGGGCTTCCCGCAGGGCCTGGAGCCTGTCCTCCTGATCGAGCAGGTGGTAGAGGGGTCCGAGGAGGAGAACGACGTCGTAGGAATGGTCAGCCGCACCGAGTTGTCGTGCGTCGCCGATTTCTGCGGTGCACCCGGCTTGTTGTGCCGCTTCGACGTGCCGCGGAACGGGGTCGACGAGGCGGACGGTGTAACCGTCGTCGGCCAGCCACAGGGCATGGGCACCGGGTCCTCCTCCTACGTCCAGGACGCTTGCGGGTGCCGACGGGAGGTGGCGGCGCAGAAGTTCTTGGGTACGGACCAACTCCAGCCTGCCGTCCGCGGAAGAGGTCAGCCGTGTTGCCTCGTCGAATCCCTCGGAGTAGAAGGCGATGATCTCGGGGGCGACTTCGGGCGCGGGAGTCATGGGGAGCATGCTGTCCCTTGACCGGTCAACCTGTCCAGAGATGCGGAGTGATGAACCGTGCCCATGTTGAAGTACGAACAGATTGCCGACTCGCTGCGCAGGCGCATCACCGAAGGTGAGTTCAGTCCCGGTGATCTCCTGCCGTCCGGCCGGGACTTGTGCGAGCAGTGGGGCGTATCGAGGGCCACGGTCAACAAGGCGCTGGACGTTCTGCGTGCCGATGGCGTGGTCGTATCGCGGCAGGGCCTGGGGTTCCGGGTGACAGATGCGCCTCTGGCCAGGCCGGCGGGCGGAAGGCGCGCCGATAGTGCGCGAGTGACCGGCGGCCGCCCCTTTCGCAGGCTCGGAACCCCTGCCCGGGAGGTACCGCCTGCCAGGATCCGGCAAGCTCTTGGCCTCCGGCCCGATGAGTCGGCTCTGAGGAGGGACCGCTTCGTCCTGCTCGAGGATGGAGCACCGCTTTCGCTGGTGAGCGCCTGGTTCCCGCCGGACGTGGCCGATCATTGCCCTCGCCTGGCGCAGACGGGGCCGATCGCCGAGGGGACCACCAACTACGTGGCGCGCGAGACGGGGCGGCGGCCGGTCATGGGGATCGACACCACGACGGTTCGGCTCGCCACGGCGGAGGAAGCCGTGCGGTTTGAGCGTGGTCAGCCCCTGGCGGTGGCAATCGACCTGCACGTTGCCCATGACGAAACTGGGCGTGCGTTGGTGTGCGAAGAGGGTTTGACGCCCTCGGATCTCTGGGAGCGGGTGGACAAGTACCCCATGGGGCACAGCATTTGACTTGACTGGACCGGTTTACCGGTCCAGTGTATTCCCCGTGACTCAGGACTGCCCTGACCATCTGTTGTGTTCCGTTCCCCGTCCGGACCATCGGGCGTTGCCCGAATGGGTTGCCCTGGGGGTGCGCGTCTTTGATACCGGACGGGGGCGAGTCGGGATCGTCCACGGGATCGGCGACCCCGTCCGCTTCTCCGACGACTCGCCGTCCGGCTGCGTCTGGCTCTTGCCGCCAGGCGGCGGTTGCGAATGGCGCGCCGGCATCGGCGAGATCGAGAAGTGTGAGGAGGGGATAACTGGCGTCAGGCCTTGCCCCGACCCCGGGTCCTTGGCTGACCACGGTCCAAGTGTCCAACGGGTGTCCGTGGTTCGCGCGGACGGCGTCACCGAAGCCCCCGCAGCTCACGTGGCCGCGTCATGAAGTGGACGGTGCCAACCCCGCCTCTCTCGGCCGCTTCGCCGTCGGCCGCTCCGCCTTCGCGCCGGCCACCGCTGAGGCCGTGGTCGAACTCCTCGACCACCACGGCGTCCCGCTCGCCGGTGTCCACGTGGCCATCGTCGGCCGTTCCGCCGTGGTGGGCAAGCCACCTGCCCACCTCCTGCTCAACCGCGACGCCACGGTGACCGTCTGCCACTCCCGCACCCGCGGCCTCCCGGATGTCACCGCGCGCGGGCGTCCTGGTGGCCGCGGTCGGCCGGGCCGGTCTCATCACTGCCAACCATGTCGGGAAGGAGGCGATGGTGGTCGATGTGGGCACCAACGCCACTGAAGACGGTGGGCTTGTCGGCGACGTGGCGCCCGAGGCGGCGGAGAGGGCAGCCGGGCTCACCCCCGTGCCCGGAGGCGTCGGGCCGGTGACAACCGCCCTTCTCCTTCGGCACACGGTGCGAGCCGCCGAACTGGTCAAGGGATAACCGCCGTCGGTCAGACGAGGCGATGACCGCCGTCGACGTGCAGCACCGTTCCGGTGACGAACTCGTTCCGCATCACCGACGCAAACGCCTGGGCGATGTCGTCGGGAGTGCCGATGCGCCGGGCGGGGAGCCGCTCGGCCAGCTCGGCGAAGGCCGTCCGCTTGTCCATGCTGAGCTGGTCCCAGATGGGGGTGTCCACCCAGCCGGGGGAGATCACGTTGACCCGTACCGGCGCCAGTTCGACCGCCAGCCCGTACGCCAGCGAGGCGAGCGCGCCGTTGGCCGCGGCCACGATCGTGTTCGAGCCGTTCGGGCGGTACGCGTTGATGCCCGAGGTGTAGGTGAGGGAACCGGTCACATGCCCGGCCGCATACTTGCCGACCAGCCAGGCGCCGAGCAGCTTGGTGTCCACGATGGCCCGGGCGGTCGCGGTGGCGACGTCGGTGGTACGGCCGTACACCCCGGTCGCGTCCGCCGCGGTGACCGCCACGTGCTCCACCTGTCCGGTCCGGGCGAACAGGTCGGCCACGTCCTGCTCCTGGCCGATGTCCGCACGTACCGTGCGTATCCTCCCTTGCAGTTCGGCCCGGGCCGTTGCGAGCCGGTCCGTGGACCGGCCGGCGATCGTCACCTCCATGCCGTCGGCGAGCAGGGTGCGTGCGAGGGCGAGGCCCATTCCGGAACTTCCGCCAATGATCAGTGCGTTGGTCATGGTCCGAGGTTCCGCCACTGCCGGGGCGGCAGGAAGGCCGCGCCGTTCCTGGTAGTGCCACGGCCACCCAGGAATGGATCACCGGTGGCACACTCGACACCATGAACGCGATGGCAGAGTTCCTCCGGATCCGGCGCGGGCGGATAGGCCCGGCCGACGTCGGCCTGCCCGTCGGGCCGGGTGCGCGGCGTACCCCCGGACTGCGCCGCGAGGAACTGGCCGCACTGGCCGGGGTGAGCGTGGATTACTACATACGGATCGAACAGGGCCGGGAGACCGCCCCCAGCGACGCCGTACTCGACGCACTGGCCCGCGCCCTGCGGCTCACCGACGACGAACACGCCCACCTGCTCGGCCTCGCCGACCGCACCGCCGGCCGGACCCCGCGCCGTCGGCGGGCCGACGTGCAAGTGGCCCGACCCGGGCTGCGATTGCTGCTGGAGTCGGTCCGGCCCAGCCCGGCGTACGTGCTCAACGAGGTCAACGACGTACTGGCCGCCAACCCGGAGGGCCTGGCCCTGATGCCGGGCCTCGGCGACTGGCCGCCCGGACAGCGCAACACGATCCGCTACGCCTTCCTGCACCCCGCCGCGCGGACGCTCTTCGCCGACTGGGACCGGGTGACCCGCAACTGCGTCGCACACCTGCACACGGCCGAGCTGACCGACCCGGAGCGTACGGCCACGCTCGTCGCCGAACTGTCCGAGGCCAGCGTCGAGTTCGCCACGCTGTGGCGTCGCCACGACGTCTGGGTCAAGCGCGGCGGTGAAACCGCCTTCCGCCACCCCGTGATCGGCCCGCTCACCCTTGCCATCGAGGTGCTGGGCACCGACGTCAGCGGCCAGCGCCTGCTGGTCTACCAGGCCGTGCCCGGCACGGCCGAACACGACTCCCTGGTCCTGCTGGGCATGGCAACCGAGGCCGCGGGCTGATGGCGCCTGCCCCCGAGCCGCTCGGGGGCAGGGAGCCGGGCCGGGGTCAGCGGCCGGGAAACGGGATGCCGGTCAGTTTGCCCGGTGCCTTCGTGGCGGTTGCTCGGCGGAACCCTTCGGTCAGGGAGGGAGTGCGGAGGAGGTCGCCAGGGGTGACGAAATCGGGTTGGGCCTCCATGACGCGGATCTGGTCCAGGGCCTGCTCCGGCGGCAGGCTGCCGTCGTGCTCCTGGGGGTTGCGGGCCCGGTGCAGGGCGTTGCCGAAGGCGGCCATGGAGCTGAGCAGTTCCTTGTCGCTGGGATCGGTGAGGGCCGATGGTGCGGGCAGGTGCAGTACCGACGGCAGGGCGCCGGCCTTCCCGACGGCCGTGGCGTAGGCGGCGACCAGGGGTGCGAGTGCGCTTTCCGCGCCGGCGGGATCGAACGTCTTGGCAAGCCCCACGGGCAGGCCGGGCAGCGCCGGGTGGGCATGGGCCCACTGCAGAAGTGTCTGCCCGTGGCCCTGCCCGTCGTCGCCGATGGACAGGGCGTATGGCGGTTTCGGTTGCGCCTCGCGGTGGCAGCGGTAGACGAACTCCGAGCAGATCATGGGCTGTTGGCCGCGCTCGGCCATGGCGTTGACCGCGCCTGCCGCATGGTCCAGGACGGTGCGCACCATGCGTCGCCCGCCCAGTGGCATGGGAGCCCGGCGGGTCACGCACAGGACCGCGAGCAGCAGGACTTGCTGGTGGGCGTAGGAGGCCTTGCGGGTCAGGTAGCCGTGTGCCACGTCCAGGACCGGGGCCATGTCAGCCGGCGCCTTGGTCAGGGTGCGGCCGACGGCCAGGTCGTGCTTGTCCATGGCCCGCTCGAACGAGACGGTGCGCAGGCCCTCGCCGACGGCCTCGGCGAGGGTGTCGTGGTCCAGGACGAGCGAGGCATGACTGACCTCGCTGCCGTCGAGCAGGCAGATCGCGCGCGAGATCCACTCCGTACCGCGGGTCAGCAGGACGTCGCCGGGCTTGAGCGAGTCGGGAAGGGGCATGCGGATTCCTCCGTGCGACAGGGAGACATTGACACGATGCGATGCCCTGTGGAACGGAGCGGCAAGCGGCCGCTGCCCGCATTTCCGCCGAACGGATGGCACCAGACGCCGTCCTGGGCAGCACGCCGCCACGGCGCCGGCGGACACGACGCCCGCAGCCCTGGCCGCCTGCCGCTGAGGCGGGAACGGCTCAACTGCCGCAGACGGCAACCAGTTCGGCGGCCTCCTCCGTGATCGACCGGGCGAGCAGGTCCAGGTCGGGCACGGCGACGGCGTCGGCGAGCAGGCCGTAGAAGACGCGGTCCTCGTACGTGGTGATGCCCACGGCGAGGGACTGCCCGGGCGCGAGCGGGGCGAGCGGATAGGCCTCGCGGACGGGGCTGTCCGCGAGCCTGAGCCCTTGGGCGCCGCGCAGCGGGACGCTGGAGACGAGCAGGTCGTAGAAGAGGCGGCCCGAGCGGGCGATCAGGCGGCCGCCGAGACGGTGGCCGAGGGTCGGGACGAACTCGGCGAGCAGCGCGATGGCGCCCGGGCCGCTGGCGGGCCCCGCCTTCTTGTTGCGCTCCATGTCCGCGCGCACCGCGCGCAGGCGGGCGAGGGGCTCGGCCTCGTCGACGGGGAGATGGGCCACGTAGCCGGAGAGCCGGTTGCCCGCGCTCGGGTCGCTCGGGTCGCGCAGCGACACGGGGACGAGGGCACGGGGGCGTACGCCGTCGGCGCCGTCGCCGCGCTTGTCGAGCCAGCGCCGCATACCGCCCGCGAACACGGCGAGGAGGACGTCGTTGACGGTGCCGCCCGTGGCCTCGCGGACGCGGCGCACGTCGCGCAGGTCGACGATCACGCCCTCGGCGCGGCGGGCGCCGGTGCCGCGGGAGGTGAGGGCCGACGAGACGGGCACGACGCGGGCACCGCGGGCCATGGCGGAGGCGATGGACAGGCCCCGTCCGGCGTCGGTGACAGCGCCGCGCACCAGGCCGGTCAACTCGCGCAGTTCGGGCAGGCGCAGGCCGCCGGAGCTGTTCTTCCGCGACCGTGGCGCGACGGCCGGGGCGGGCCCCGCGCCGGCGCCGGCGGGATCCAGGAGCGCCATGACGTACGACGCCGCGCGCACGCCGTCCGCGTGGGCATGGTGGAACGTGAACAGGACGGCGAAGGACGTACCGTCCGCGCCGGGCAGCACATGCGCGGCCCACGGCGGCCGCCCCCGCTCCAGGGGCCGCTGCATCAGGGTCCCGGCGGCCGCGTGGAAGTCCCGTACGGGCGCGGTGAGATGCACGTGGTGCAACGGGTCGTAGTCGGGGGCGACATGGCGGGCGGAGCCGCCGACGGGGAACAGGACGGGGCCGATGCGGGTGTCCAGGCCCGGTACGCGGGCGGCGCGGGCGGCGAGCAGCCCGGCGGCGCGCTGGGCGGCGTCCGGGGTGTCGGCGTCGAAGACGAAGAGCCCGCCCATGTGCAGGGGATGGCCGGCGGACTCGATGTTCCAGAAGGAGAGATCGAGCGGGGTGAGCAGTTCGGGGGTCACTTCAGAGGTAGAGGTCACGTGGTCTCCGAGGTCACGGGGGGATGGGTGAGCTCGAGCGTCGGGTGTGGCCGGAGGGGCGGCGTGGCGTTGCTGGGCGTAAGCGAGCAAAAGTCAATCGCCGTCGGTCGACTACGGTCAAGTGCGGCCATGCCACGCTGCGTTAACGAAACATGAAAGCCTGTCGGAATTCAGCCCTCCCAAATCCCCCCTGATCGCACCTGTTCCCCGGGGTTACCGCAGCCGACCGCTGTGCGGGCTTCACGCACTACTTGTCCGGATCGGATCCGCCGGGGGCGATGGCTCCGGTGCCGAAGACCGGCCAGCCGATCTCCGTGCGCCACTGCGAGGAGTCCTTCGTATCCCGCGGCCCGACCAGGTAGTGCTCCCGGATCGGGCCGTCGACGGCCAGAGCGTGGCGCGCCACATGAGTGGCCAGGATGAGGAGACCGAGCCATGACCACTGTCGCGACCCCGCTGAACCTCGAGCTGACGTCGGACGAGATCACCGACCTCGTGACCCGCTACCTCGCCCTCTGGAGCGAACCGGACCCGGCGCGCCGCACCGCGGCCGTCGCGGCGCTGTGGGCACCGGGGGCGATCCAGCTCGTCGAGGGCGCGGAGTTCCACGGCCACAAGGAGCTGGACGAGCGCGTCGCGCAGGCCTACCGGGAGTTCATCGCCGGCGGCGCGTACACGGTGACAGTGGCGGACGACACCCGCGGCCACCACGACTGCGTGGTGTTCACCATCCAGCTGGAGGCCGGGGGAGAGGTCGAATGGGCGGCGCGGGTCGTCCTCCTCCTCGACGAGGACGGCCGCATCCGGCATGACTACCAGCTGACGGTCAAGGACCTGCCGACGCAGTAGTGAGTGGCGGAAGTGTGGGGGTGGGCTTGGGAGTTGGTGGCCCGAGCCCACTGGGCACCATCGACTCGAACCTCTCGCGACGAGGTTGCCCTTCCTGGGGTCATGGCCAAGGCCGGGTGATCGCCAGCACCGAGATCACCGTGGAGAACGCTCCGCACGCTGATTACCTGTACCGCTTCGGCATTTACTCCCGTAGTGGCTCCGTCACCGGCCTTTGAACAGCCCGTGGCCCTGCGGTTGGGGATCGATGATGATCCCCAACTTCGGTCGGACGATGGGTTTGTGAACGTGTATGCCGGTCACAGCGACTCCGGCCGGCCCGCACCAACGCGAACAACGCCAGCGGGAGGAAGTAGTGAGACGGCCTACCGCTGGTCGTCGGTCGGGGGCCGGTTGCCGAGCTGCTCGTCGAGCTTCTGCTTGGCTGTGTCGACCTGGCTCTGGTACTTGTTCCCCGTCTTCGCGTCGAAGGCGTCACCCGCCTTCTCTACACCCTGCCGGGCCGTATCCTCGTGGCCCTTCAGCAGGTCCTTGAGCTTGTCGAGCATGGACATGGCCGTCCTCCTGAGAAGCGCCTGACTCATCCAGGATCGCCGGAAGGGCGGTGCGGCGCATCCCGGCCACCACGTTCCCCATCTCCGCCGCCCCGATGGTCGCAAATCAAACCGCCCTCCGGGTCCAACCCGCGACGCTGGGTCCACTGGCCCTGATCGCCGACGACCTGGGTGAGGACATCGCACTTCGGGTCGCCCGCCAACTGGTCATGTACCTCAAACGCCCCAGCAGCCAGAGCCAGTTCAGCATCCCCCTCGAACAGGTCGCCACGATCAGACGTATCGAGCGGATCGCCACTCTGTGCGGTTTCGGTACGACGGACACTCTCGTCCGCGCGTTCCGCAGGCGTCTCAACACCACACCCACCGAGTACCGCCTCGGATTCAGGCATGAGAGCGCCGACCCCATCGCCCGGCACGGAACCCGCCACGGAACCGGACCGGATCGGCATGGGCAAGCGGTCGCTGTGCAGGACGAAACCCAAACCGCCTGATCGATGTGCAGGAAGCAACTTCCGGCATGACATGAGTGCTGCCTACTGTGACGGCGCTTGGCCTCTCGAAGGATGAGAGCGGCCTCGTCCCGGCTCCGGGGCGCTTCAACAGAGATGGGATGTCGGAGAATATGCAAAAGCGTTACGCACGGAAGGCGGGCTTGCTGTTCGCCTCGCTGGCCGCCGCTTGCGCGACGATCGTCGCCGTACCCGGCTCGGCGTCGGCAGCGTGCCGTGGTTACGGTTGCGATGGCCATGACTCCAATGCCCAGACCTGGCAGACCGGGCCCCAGACGGACTCGGGCCCGTACGACTACGGCGGCGGATACAGCATCGAACTGCGCACGGGCAAGACGGACGGTGACTGGTACGCATGGGGCCGGGTGAGATACCCGGGCGGGGACAACCCCGGCAACTACACCGTGACTCTGCAGCGCTGCAAGTCGGACCACACCGTCTGCGAGACCGTGCAGTCCTCCAACCTCACCGATCTCCGGACCATTTCGGATGGGAACTACATCATCGCCCGGACCGGCATGTACTACGACCCGTGGGACCGCACCGCGCGCGCCTGTATCCACCGCAATGGCGACAGCAGCGAGACTTGCACGCAATTCATCTAAGAGCGGCGTGCAACTTGGCGGGGCGCGGAGACGGCCACCGTGCCTGTCCTCGGCGCGGGCTAGGGCTGTCCCGTAAGACGCGCTTCGACTGACGGTGGCAGGACGCAGATCTACAAGTCGGTGGCAAGCTGAACGGTGGTAGGGGACGATCGCGAGGGCACGCCCCTTCTCGCGCCGTACGCATCCGAGTTCGTTGCGGTGTTCAGCGGGTGTGGTGCCGTGCTGACGACGGATCGATGCTCGGCCTGGCCTTTCCACGCCAGGCCGGAGGGGGCGCGCGTGTCACTCACTCTTGAAGATCGCTTGGCCATCAGTGAACTGGTCTCGTTGCATGGTCACCTTGTTGACGACGGAAGCCTTGACCGGTTGGAGGAGTTGTTCACCTCCGATGTTGTCTATGACCTCACCGACTTCGGTCAAAAGCCGCTGTTCGGGGTGGAGGCCATCCGAGAAGCGGCATGGGCGCTAGGGGCTGCCAACCCCGTCGCGCATCACGTCACCAACGTCGTTGTGACGGCGTCGGCAGACGGCCGAGTGCAGGTCCGGTCCAAGGGACTGGGCATCAAGGCGGACGGCTCCTGCGGTTCCGTCTCCTACGACGACACCGTCGTGCGCACCGCTGACGGCTGGCGGATCAGTCATCGCAAGGTATCGCCACGACGTATTCCCTTGGGCGGGACGACGAAGTCCGGTTGATCAGGTATGCCTCGCCTCGCCTGGTCCTACGGGCTGTTCCGCGAGCGGGGTTTCGTGGTCGGCATCACCGCGTACTTCGTGTACTTCATGTCGATGGGATCGTTCTTCCTGCTGTTCGCGATGTACATGCAGGAAGGCAGAGTCTGGGGCCCGCTCCCGTCGGGGCTGCTCTTCACCACGATGAGCGCCGGCTTCTTCGGCTCGTCGTTCCTCGCCGGGAGGATCGGGGCGCGCATCGGCGTGGACGGGACGGCCGACTGGGTCGCGCCCGGTCTGCTCGTCGCAGGCTTCGGCATGGGCCTGGTCGCCGCGCCGCTGCCCACAGCGGCGATGGCTGGTGTCGACCCGAAGCACGCCTCCGCCGCTTCCGGAGTGCTGTCCACGGCGATGGAGGGCGGCGCGGCGCTGGGCGTCTCGCTTGTTGGGCTTGTCTTCTTCGGGACACTTGGGGAGTCGCCGGTGCCGGGCGGCTACCCCAAGGCGTTCTGTCTGAGCATCGCCGTGATGGTGGCGTTCCCGGTCGTTGTCGCGTTGCTCGTGCAGGCGCTACCCAAGCCGGGCCGCCGACATGGCGGGAGGGCGTCATGGCGGCGGCCCGGCTTGGCGCCCTCGTCAGCGAGCGGCGAGGAACTCGAGCGTGTCGATCACGCGGTTCGAGAAGCCCCACTCGTTGTCGTACCAGGCGACCACCTTGACGTGGCGGCCCTCGACGCGGGTGAGGGCCGAGTCGAAGATCGACGATGCGGGATTGCCCGTGATGTCGGACGACACGAGCGGGTCCTCCGAGTACTCGAGGATGCCGGCGAGCGGCCCCTCCGCCGCGGCGCGGTACGCAGCCAGCACGTCGTCGCGCGTCACGTCGCGGGCGACGGTCGTGTTGAGTTCGACGATCGAGCCCACCGGCACCGGTACGCGGATCGAGTCGCCCGACAGCTTGCCGTCGAGGTTCGGCAGCACCAGGCCGATCGCCTTGGCGGCGCCGGTCGTGGTCGGCACGATGTTGACGCCGGCGGCCCGGGCGCGACGGGCGTCGCGGTGCGGACCGTCCTGCAGGTTCTGCTCCTGCGTGTAGGCGTGCACGGTCGTCATGAACCCGTGCTCGATACCGGCGAGTTCGTCGAGGACCGCGGCCAGCGGCGCGAGCGCGTTGGTGGTGCAGGAGGCGTTCGAGACGATCGTGTGCACGGCCGGGTCGTAGGCGTCGGTGTTGACCCCGAACGCGAGCGTGACGTCGGCACCGTCCGACGGCGCGCTGACGAGTACCTTCCTCGCGCCCGCGTCCAGGTGGGCGCGGGCAGCCTTCGCCGAGGTGAAGCGGCCGGTGGCCTCCAGGACGATGTCGACGCCGAGTTCGGCCCACGGCAGCTGCGCCGGTTCGCGCTCGGCCAGCACCGTGATCCGACGGCCGTCGACGACGAGGGCGTTCCCGTCGACGGTCACCGGGCGCCCGAGTCGCCCGGCCGTGCTGTCGTAGGCGAGCAGCCGGGCGAGAGTGGCGGGCTCCGTCAGGTCGTTGACGGCGACGATCTCCAGGGCGCTGTCGCGCTCCAGCAGTGCGCGCAGCACATTGCGTCCGATGCGGCCGAATCCGTTGATGGCGATGCGAGTCATGAGTGATGTCCCTTCCCTTCGCCACCAGGCTCCTCCGTGGCCGGCGCCGCTGACAGTGGCGGGATCGCCACGGTTCAAAAGGATCCCGCCACGCGGCGCCGGGCGGGGCTACTCGCCCTGAGTGAACGTGCGCCGGTACTCGCTCGGGGTGGTGCCGAGGATGCGCTGGAAGTGCAGGCGCAGGTTCGCACCGGTGCCGAGCCCGACGTCGGTGGCGATCTGTTCGACGCTGCGCTGCGACCGCTCCAGCAGTTCGCGGGCCAGGTCGATGCGGGCGCGCATCACCCACTGCATCGGCGTGTAGCCGGTCTCCTCGACGAAGCGCCGGGAGAACGTGCGCGCCGAGACCCCCGCCTGCCGCGCCAGTATGTCGAGGGTGAGCGGCTCGCCCAGCCGGTGCAGCGCCCACTCGCGGGTGGCGGCGAACCGCTCGCCGTGCGGCTCGGGAACGCTGCGCGGCACGTACTGGGCCTGGCCGCCGCTGCGGTAGGGGGCCGCAACCAGACGCCGGGCCGCGTGGTTGGACGCGGCCACTCCGAGGTCGCCGCGCAGGATGTGCAGGCACAGGTCGATCCCGGAGGCGGCGCCGGCGGAGGTGAGCACGCTGCCTTCGTCGACGAACAGCACGTTCTCGTCGACCCGGACGAGCGGGTGCCTGGCCACGAGTGCCCGCGTGTAGTGCCAGTGCGTCGTGGCGCGCCTGCCGTCGAGCAGGCCCGTGGCGGCGAGCGCGAAGGCGCCCGTCGAGATGGCGGCGAGCCGCGCGCCCCGGTCGTGGGCGGCGATCAGTGCGTCGACGACGGCCTGCGGCGGGTCGTCGCGGTCGGGGAACCGGTAGCCGGGGACGAAGACGATGTCGGCCCACGCAAGGGCGTCGAGGCCGTGGGCGACGTAGTACGCGAGACCATCGCCGCCGGTCACGAGGCCGGGCGTCGCCCCGCATACCCGCACCTCGTACGGCATGCTCGCGCGGGTCGTGAAGACCTGCGCGGGAATTCCGACATCGAGCGGCTTCGCCCCCTCGAGCACGAGGACGGCGACGCGATGCTGGCGGGAGGGTGGCACAGGAAGAGGTTACGTGGGGCGTGACTTCGGTACGCCCACTGCGCGGACCGGGCAGACGACACACCGGCCGGGCTGTCTTCCACGTCGCAGTCCACCGTCCGTCCCACCCTTCGCCCGCCTCCAGCCGGTCTGAGAGGGCTTTTTGAGACGGTTTGATGCTTCTGTTATCGCTTGAACGTGTGGGTCAGCGGTCACCAGGACAAGGAGGACCCCAGCCTGGTGGTGGGGCGCCAGTGGAGACATGGGGATGCGCTATGCGCGGAGGTGCTTGCTGTCCCGGGTTGGAATCAGGTCACACAGGCGCAAGTGAGCGTCCGGGGCCGGGAGAGGGACGGCGGGCGAAGTGTGGCCAACGGGTGGAGGTGAGACCTTCGGGGCAGGGTGGTCGGGTGTGGCCGCTTCGAGCAGCAGGGTCAGCACTGCGGAGGCGTGGTTCGTCATGTTTTCTCCAGGAGCCGACGAGGTCAGGTGATCCCTGTCTTCACGGCGAACCGGTAGTCGGCGAACCGGCCGCTGGGGCAGCGGACAGGGAGGACCTCGTGACAAGCGCTGGCGGGGAAGAACACCATGCTGTCGCATTCGGGTGCGATGATGCGCCCGCCCGAGTCAGTGGCTACTGTGCCGCCGGTCGCCGTGGTGTCGTACAGGCGCAGTCCGCCACCGTCGAAACCGCATGGTTCGCGGTGGAAGTAGTACACGCACGAGATGGCCTTGGAGACGTCAGGAGCCTTGTCGTCGTCAATGTGAGCGCTGACGTATCCGCCGTCACCTTGTGCGATCAGCATCGAGTTCGTGTGGGTCAACGTCAGGTCGACGCCGAGGACTTCCAGAACCAGGGGTAGCGCGTTGGCGATCAGCTGGTTGAAGGTCGGGCTCCGTACGGGCAGGACAAGGGAGGTACGTCCCTCGGGCGTCAACTCACCGCTCACGGGATCGATGACCGCCCCTTGGACGAACTCCTCCTGATGGTCAAAGGCGAAGCCCAGCAGGGCGTTGACAGCCTGGCGCCCCATGAAGTCGTGGAGTTGAACGAACGGTGTGGGTACCACCATCCGCGGTGCCCATCGTTCCGGGCGCGGTACCGCTTCCTGATCAATCTCGATCTGGTCTTTCGGTTCCATGGTGTATCCGCCCATGAGATGCACGGTACAGCGCTCCTCGGCGCCCAACAGTGGGCGAACAGGCCATCCTTCAGAGGGTTTTGTGATGGTTGATAGCTATTTCGTCCTGTGGGTTGGGTGAGGTGGGAAGGTCGCGCCCGTGTGGAACGCTATGGCCGGGCCTGGAGGGGGCGGTCGGGGTCAGTGGCGTGGTCGGTCGCGGACGACGGCTCGTAGTTGGTCGACGCGGGCTCGGAAAGCGGCGGTGTGGTCGGGGTCCGGGTCTGTGTTGGTGGTGGTATGGCAGGGGCGGCAGAGGCCGCCGGGGAGGGCTTCGGGGCGGCCGGGGGTGCCGCAGTTGGTGCATTCCATGATGCGGGGCGAGGAATGCGGTGCGGGGTAGGGGAGTTCGGGTGGCATTTTGGTGGTGAGGCGGGTGCGGATGAATGCGCCGGGGGAGTGGATGGGTTCGGTGGGGAGGCCGGTGGTAAGGATGCGGGTGAATTCGTTGGTGGTGATGCCGCGTTGGAGCCACTCGGCGGCGAGGGGCTCGAGGGCTTCGCATTCAGCGGCGGAGAGGGCGAGGCGGGGGTTGGCGCGGCCGAGGGTGGCGAGGGCGGTGTAGGCGGGGGAGCGGCCGGGCGTCTCCTGCTGCGGCTGCTGCTCCTCTTTCGGGGTATCGCCTGCGAGGAGGGTTGACCACCAGGTGTCGTCGTGTGGGGTGCGGCTGAACACGGTGCGGGTGACCCACTGCGTACCGATGACTTCGCGGACGCGGCGGAGGTATCCGGCATCGGAGAGGTTGTTCAGGGCGGTGCGGATGGCCTGTTGGCCGTAGGCGGGGATCGTCTTGGCCAGGGTCTTTACGTCCATGGCCGCACCGTCGGGGAGGCGGTCGAGGTGGGCGGCGATGGCTGCTTCGCGGGCGGGCAGGTGGGCGAAGTCGTCGGCGGTGCGGGGCACCTGGTCGGGCGCGGTGCGCTTGCCGTAGCCGGGTGCGGCCATGGGGGGAGCGGCGATAGGGTGGGCGATAGCCATGGGATCAACTCCGTGATCTTGATGGTCAGGCCCTCGTCGAGTGTTCTCAGCACTGGCGGGGGCCGTTTGCTTGCTCCGCACGCTATACGGCCATGGCGGGCCGCGACGCCACCGATTGCGAAATGTCATCCGTACGAGTGCGCACGGGAGTTGGGAGGGTGGGTGGGAGAGAACCCAACCAACCATTCCTTGGATAAAGGGCTCGAATCCCGGGCCCCGAAGCCCGAAGCTCAAGCACCGGTGCAGTCGGCGGTGCAATTTCCCAGGTGCGAGGGATGGTTGACATTCATCGGTGCCACCACGAGCTTCGGGTATCGGGCGTCGGGCTGCGACGCTCAGGGCAGGTCAGCAGTCGTCAGATGTCGTACCACGCGTAGTGGTAGTCGTAGTTGGGGAAGTCGTGCGGGAAGTCGCGACGGGCTGTTACGTACGAGGTGCCGGCAATGTAGGGCGTGCTCAGGAAATTCTGGTTGCGTGTCGACAGGATGTACCACATGTTCGCGTCCCGCCCGGGAATGCGCAGGTAGCTCCACTCTTGGCTTTTGTCGTTCGGGTCGCACTTCGCGATCCATGCCAGACCCCAACCAGCAACGTCGGGAAGGCATTTGTCGCTCAGATAGGGCCGGATTTCATAGTTGGACCCTCTCGGTATGAGGGCCCACAGCTGCCTGCTGTCATGGCGTTTGCAGCCTGCGTACGTGGCGGTGCCCTGGAACGCGTTTGCCAGGTCGGGCGCGGTGCTCATGCACAGGCCCTGGGACATGTTCCTGAACTGGTATGCGGTCTCCGTGGCATGCGCGGGCCCCGTGCCCGCGCATACGCTCCCCGCTGCGATCATGAGCATTGTCGTCGCCGTGACGGCCGCCCTGCGCATGTGCTTCATCGGGCCTTCCCGGCGGGTCGGTGGGCGCCAGGATGCCAGTGCGGGGCTGTGGCACGTACCCCTTGGTCCGCTGAGCGGAACGGCGCATGAATCCGTAGTACGTCTGGTCCAGGCCAAGCCGCAGCGGTTCATGAATCTGTCCGGCAAACCTGTTGTCACTGTCCTGCGGGCTTACGGCATTTCGGTGCAGCGGCTTCTCCCGGCCGCGACGACCCGGCGTTCCCCTTCGGGCTGCGTTTGGTGGACGAAGCTCCGGGAACCCTGCACCACGCCCGGCTCCGCTTCGGCGCTGGACGCCCGCCGCAGGGACCAAGGACGGGGCAGTTCGTTCTGTCGGCATTCCCGGAACCCGAGCAGACGGTACCGCCGGCGTCCTCGGACCGCTGTGCGGGCACTACCGAGGCGTTTGTCCTGCGTGGTCCGGGCGCGACGCAACCGGAACCGGGCTTTCCCCGCACCGTTTCCGGCTCCGGGCAATAGGCCAAAAGTGGGGCCTACACGCAGTTGACCGTTCATCCGGCGGGCAAACAGACTTGGGTCCTCGCCGCAACGGCCCAGCACGGCAAGGCTGACACCCCCTGGAGAGGCCCGTGTCCCGGAACGCCGTATGCCCGCAGGAAGGCCTGAACGAGGAAGCCATCGCGGTCGTGGGAGCGGCCTGTCGGCTGCCCGGTGGCATCCATGGACCGGACGCGCTGTGGGAAGCGCTGACGACCGGCCGCGACCTGGTGACCGCGGTGCCGCCGGAGCGGTTCGAAGCGCATCTGTTCGGGAACGGGCACGGGCCGGGCCGGAGCCCGGCCGCCGTCGGCGGGTTCATCGGTGATCTCACCGGGTTCGATGCCACGTTCTTCGGCATCGCTCCCCGGGAGGCTGCGCGTCTCGACCCCCAGCAGCGGCTGCTGCTGGAGCTCGCCGTGGAAGCCGTCGACGACGCCGGTGTGTGCCGTGAGAACTGGGCGGGCAGCGACACGGGAGTTTTCGTCGGGGCGTCCACCAAGGACTTCGGCGACCTCCAACTCGCCCGCCCCGCACGGTTCGACGCGGGCACGATGACCGGCGTCGCAGGGGCCGTCATCGCCAACCGCGTCTCCCATGCCTTCGACTGGCGCGGAGAGAGCATGGTCGTGGACACCGCCTGCTCCTCCTCGCTGACCGCCCTGCACCACGCCTGTGCGTACCTGCGGGCCGGGCGGGGCCGGGCCGCGCTGACCGGCGGGGTGAACGTACTGCTCAGCCCCTGGCCGTTCGCCGGTTTCGCGGCCGCGTCCCTGCTCTCGCCATCAGGCCGCTGCCACACGTTCTCGTCCCGCGCGGACGGATACGTGCGTTCCGAGGGCGGGGTCGTGCTCCTTCTCAAACGCCTTGGCGACGCCCTGGCAGACGGGGACCGCGTCCACGCGGTCGTCCTGGCCACCGGGGTCAACAGCGACGGCCGCACCCAGGGCCTGGCCCGGCCCAACCCCCGGGCCCAGGAGGCCCTGCTGCGCTCGGTTCACGCCGCGGCCGGGTATGACCCGGACCGGCTTGCCTATCTCGAGGCGCACGGCACGGGGACGGTGGCCGGGGACGGTGCCGAGTGCGAGGCCGTCGGCCGGGCTCTCGGCGCGCTGCGTTCCCGGGCGCTGCCCATGGGCTCGGTGAAGTCCAACCTCGGCCACCTGGAGCCCGCTTCGGGCCTGGCCGGGGTGCTGAAGGCCATGCTGATCCTGCGGCATCGCACCATACCGCCCACCCTGCACGCCGAACCGCTCAGCCCGGAGATCGACTTCGAGAGCTGGAAGCTACGGCCCGTGCTGCGGTGCGAACCGCTGGCCGGCGAACCGTGCCCGGTCGTGGGAGTGAACAGCTTCGGCTTCGGCGGAGCCAACGCGCATGCCGTCCTCGCCCCCGCCCCGCCGCCGGCCGCGGTGGCCCTGCCGACTCCCCGCACGAAGGACGGCGAGGTCACCGCGCGACCGCTCCCGGTCATGGTGAGCGCCGCGGACCCGGCGGGTCTGGCACAGTCCGCCGAACGGATGGCGCGACGGCTCCGCGACTCCGCGGACGCGGAGTTCTACGACCTGGCCCACACCGCCTGCCGACGCCGAACCGTCCATCGTCACCGCGCCGTTGTGCTCGCCACCGACCGGACCGAGGCCGCCCGAGGGCTGGATACCGTGGCCGAGGGACGGCGCACGGGTGCCGTCGGGTCGGGCCGTGCCGCGCAGGACGGCAGGATCGTCTTCGCGTTCTCCGGCTTCGGATCGCAGTGGCCCGGCATGGGGGCCGGGCTGTTGCGTGACGATCCGGTCTTCCGCGCTGCCGTGCGGCGGCTCGACAAGGCGCTGCGTCCGCACCTGGGCTGGTCCGTCCACGACGAGCTCGCCGCTGCCTCCACGACCCGGCTGGGCCGTACGGAAGTCGCCCAACCGCTGCTGTTCGCGGTGCAGATGGGCCTGGTGGCCGTTCTGAAGGAGCGGGGAGTGCACCCTGCGGCCGTGGTCGGGCACAGCGTGGGGGAGGTCGCGGCCGCCTGCACCTCCGGGGCGCTGGACCTGCCGACCGCGGCCCGTGTCATCGCGGCCCGCAGCCGCGTCCAGGCACCCACCGTCGGCGGGGGGCGCATGGCCGTGGTGGGCCTGCCCGTAGCCGAGGCCCGGGAGGAAGTCGCCCGTGCCGGAGGCCGCTTGGCGATGGCCGCGGTCAACAGCAACCGTGATGTCACGCTCGCCGGGGACGAGAGCGTCCTGAAGGAGCTGGGGGAACGTCTCACTGGCCGGAAGGTCTTCTTCCGGCTGCTCGACCTCGACTACGCCTTCCACAGCTCTGCCATGGACACCGCCCAGGCCCCCCTGCGCGCCCTGCTCGGTGACGTCGAACCCGGTCCCGCAGCCGTGCCCTTCGCCTCCGCTGTCACCGGCGGCCTGCTGCCGGGCGAGGAGCTCGACGCTGCCTACTGGTGGCGCAACATCCGTGAGCCCGTCCTGTTCCGCGATGCCACCCGGACTCTGTACGACCAGGGACACCGCGTCTTCCTCGAGGTTGGCCCCCACCCCGTCCTCGTCCCCTATCTCAAGCGGCTGCCCCTCCCCGGGGAGGACCACGTGGCGGTGGCCCGCACCTGTGCCCAGGGCGGTGACGACCGCCGCGACCTGGACCGGTGCGTGGCCCAACTCCTCGCCTTCGGCGGACAGCCGGACTGGGACGTGTACTTTCCCCGGCCCGGGCGCCTGGTCGACCTGCCGGCCTATCCCTGGCAGCGGGAGCGCCACTGGAACGGTGAGACCCACTGGTGGACCCATGCCGCGGGTGAGCGGCCGACCGCGTCCGCCCACCCACTGCTCGGCCCCCGGCTCGCCTCCTTCGAACCCGTCTGGTCCGGCCCCCTGGAGCCGTCCCGGCTGCCCTGGCTGTCCGACCACAAGATTGTGGGCGCGGTGACGATGCCGGCCGTCGGCTACCTCGAAGCCGCCTTCGCCGCCGCCGGGGAGAGCTTCGAGGGCCCGGTGGAGGTACGCGACCTGCAGATCGTCCGTCCCCTGACCGTGGCCTCGGCCGACGAGGCCGCCGAGACCCCCGCGCCCCGGCTCCAGGTGTCGCTGTCGGACCAGGACGGGTTGCTGAGAATCGCCTCCCGGCCGGACGACCACGCCGACTGGCGGCTCCATGCCCGTGCCCGGGTCCGGCCCTTGCTGCGCCCCGAGCCGGAACCGGCCGTGGTCGGCGAACCCGCCGGGCCCGGCACGGTGCGCGTGACCAGGAGCGAGCACTACGCACGTGCCGAGCGGTCGGGGCTGGTCTACGGGCCCGCCTTCCGGGTCCTGCGCCACCTCGACGTGGGCGAGGACGAGGTGTTCGCGTCCTACGCCGCTGCCGGACCGACGGAGGCGTTCCGCGCCCATCCGGCGCTCCTGGACGGGGCGTTGCAGGCGGGAGCCCAGCTGCTGGCCGCCACGGACGGCCACGACGCCGTCCACCTGCCGGTGACGATCGAGGCGGCGCGGCTGTGGCGGCCTGTGCCGGCCACCGGCTGGATCCACGTCCGTGCCCGCAGGGACAGGACCCCCGAGGTGTGCTGGGACGTCCGCATGATGGACGGCGATGGCCGTACCACTGTGGAGCTCGAAGGATGCTCGCTGCGCCCGCTGCCCGCCGATGCGGCCCGGAGCCGGTTCGGCCGGTGGGAGACGGTGCTCCATGCCCGGGCCCACCCGAGCCTTCCGCACCCCGCGCCGCGCTCTGCAGAAGTCACCTGGGACAGACTGGCCGACGCCGCCCGCCGCGCGGCGGCCGACGGGCCGGCGAACTGGATGCAGCGGGACGACGAAGCCGTGCGCCGCGGCCGGGAGATCGTCGCGCACTGCACCGCCGTCGCTGTCGGCTCGTTGGTCACCGCCGCCGATTTCTCCGTTGACGAGCTGATCGCCGGGGGCATGGCCGGCAAGCACGCGCGGCTCATGGCCATCCTGCTGCCCATGGCCGAGGCACACGGGCTGTTGTGCCGGATCCCCGGCGCCCCCGGCCCCCGTTGGCGGTTGACCAGTTCGCCCGAACCGCAGCGCGTGGTCGGGGACGCGGTCCGCGACTGCCCCGAACTCGGCGCCGAACTGGCTGTGTACGCCCGGTGCGGCCTGCACCTGGCCGAACTCCTGCGGGGCGCCCGCGACCCGCTGGAACTCCTCTTCGCCGAGGCGGACCGGCATCTCATCGAGCGGCTCTACAGCCACGCCCCCCACATGAGCACATACTGCCGCATGTTGCGGGACACGCTCCGCGAGCTCGTGGCCGCATACCCGCCCGGCCGCCCGCTGCGCATCCTCGAAGTCGGCGCCGGCACGGGCGGGATGACCGACTGGCTGATGGACGTCCTGCCGGCCGACCGCACCGAATACGTTTTCAGCGATGTCTCCGAGGCGTTCTTCCCACGCGCCTGCCGCCGTTTCGCCCGGCACCGGTTCATCGACTACCGGGCCGTCGACATCGACCGCCCGCCTGCCGAACAGGGCCTCACCGAGGGGTCGTTCGATGTGGTGGTCGCCCACAACGTGCTGCACACGGCCCAGGACCTCGGACGGGCCGCCAGTCACCTGGGGCGGCTGCTGGCCGCGGACGGCTGGCTCCTCGCGATCGAATCGCACGACGAGACCTTCGTGGCACCGATCTTCGGACTCCTGGACAGCTTCTGGGCCTTCACCGACACCGGGCTGCGGAACTCTTCCCCACTGATCGGCTCCGCACAGTGGGAGTCGCTGCTGCACGCCCACGGCTTCGCCGAAGCCCATGCCGTCGGGGCCAGTACAGGTGCCGGTGCCGGGGCCGGTGAGCGGGCCCTTTCCCTGCTGTGCGCCCGGCGTTCGGCGGATGCCGCAACTGCCGAGCCCGTCCTGCCCTCCGCCTCCCGGCCCGCCGCACAGTGGATCGTCGCGGCGGAGCAGCCCGACGGCGCACCGGCCCGCCGCCTCGCAGCCCTGCTGGGCGAAGCCGCGGGCCCCGGTGTCCACCACGTTCCCATGCCGTCCAGCAGCGACGCCTGGGCCGGGCACCTGGCGTCCGCCGGAGCAGGGGCACACATCGTGCTCCTGCTCGACGGCGAGCGGCCTCCCCTCACGGATCCGGAGGCGGTCATGGCCCAGGCGGTGCGCCGCATCGCCGTCCTGGCCGACTTCGCCCGGGCCTACGCCCGGCTCGATTCCCCCGCCGACGTCGCCGTATGGCTCGTCACCTGGTCCGGCGCCGCGCTGCCCGACCCGGCAGGTGCCTCGTGCCCCGGCGACGCCGTGCCCTGGGGCGTCGCACGCTGCCTGGCCGCTGAGCATCCGACGCTGACGGTACGCCGCGTCGCCCTCGACGACGGCACCGATGCGGCCGGTGCCGTCCGGTTCCTGGCCCGTGAACTGCTGGAGCCCACCACGGAGGACGAGATCCTGCTCACCGCAGACGGACGGTTCGTCCCGCGCGTCCGCTACGGCCCGTACACGCCCGTCGCGCCCTCGACCGGCGACACACCCAAGCCGTACCGACTGGAGCTGCGCGACCCGGGGGTCTCCCACCGCCTGGTCTGGACGGCGGCCGGACCACCCGTGGCCGGGCCGGACGAGGTCCTGATCGAGGTGCGGGCCGCGGGGCTGAACTACAAGGACGTCATGCTCAGCATGAGCATGCTGCGGCCCGACTCTGTGGGGGGCGCCGTCGGCGGGCCGTGCCTGGGGCTGGAGTGTGCCGGTGTCGTCATCGCCGTCGGCTCACGGGTGACGGGCCTGGCACCGGGAGACCGCGTGTGCGCCCTTGCCACACCCGCGCTCGCCTCCCACGTCGTCGCGCGGAGCACCACGACCGCCAGGATTCCCGACGGCATGAGCTTCGCCGAGGCGGCCACCATGCCGGTCGTCTTCCTGACCGCCCACTACGGCCTCGGCCGGCTGGCCGGGCTGGCGCGCGGCGAGACGCTGCTGGTGCACGGAGCGGCCGGAGGCCTGGGACTGGCCGCGCTGCAGTACGCGCGCTCCCGGGGCGCCGAGGTGATCGCCACCGCGGGGACACCGGCCAAACGGGACCTGCTGCGTGCGCTCGGCGTCGGGTGCGTCCTCGACTCGAGAAGCCCGGACTTCGCCGAGCGGGTGCGGGAGGCCACCGGCGGGCAGGGCGTCGACGTGGTCCTCAACTCCCTCGCGGGGGACGCGCTCTTGCGCGGCGCCGAAGTGCTGCGCCCCTTCGGCCGGTTCGTCGAGGTCGGCAAGCGTGACATTGACGGTGACACCCATCTGCCGATGGGGCTGTTCCGGCACAACGTCTCGTTCCACGCCGTGGACATCCACAGTCTCGTGCAGGGCGGGGAGGGGCCTCAGGAAGTGATGCAGGAGGTCTTCGACCGCCTGGGCGGCGCCTATACGCCGTTGCCGTACCAGAGCCATCCGGCCGAGCGCGTCGAGGACGCCTTCGGAGCCCTGCGGCACTCACGACACATCGGGAAGGTGGTGGTCACCTTCGACACACCGCCGTCCGTGCTCGAAACACCACAGGCCGCACCTGCGCCCGATCCCGACGCCGCGTACCTGGTGACCGGCGGCCTCAGCGGCCTGGGAGCCGCCACCGCCCGGCACCTCGCCGGCCGCGGGGCGCGCCGGCTGGTGCTCGCCGGCCGCCGGGGCCCGGCGACACCGGGGGCCGATGCCCTGACCGTGGAGCTCGCGACGCGCGGAGCCGCCGCATCGGCCCACGCGGTCGATCTCGGCGAAGCACGCGCCGTGGCCGCACTCGTGCAGGAGGTCGCGGCGGAAGGACGGCCGTTGAAGGGCGTCGTCCACGCCGCCATGCTCCTCGACGACGCCCCGCTGGCCGAGCTGACCGAAGAACGCATCCGCGCCGCCCTGCGGGCCAAGCTGCTGGGCGGATTGCTGCTGGATGCCGAAGTCCCCGAGCCCGTCGACTTCTTCGTCGCCTGTTCCTCGACGGCCGCCCTGCTGGGCAGCCCGGGGCAGAGCGCCTACGTGGCGGGCAACCTCTTCCTGGAAGCCCTGGTCCGGTCGCGGCGGATGGGGGGTCGCCACGGACTGGCCGTCGCTTGGGGAGCCATCCGCGACACCGGTTACGTCGCTCGCGAGGGACTCGAACAGTCCTTGGAACGCAGGGGGATCGGCGCGATCACGGCCGCCGAGGCGTGCGCCGCCCTGGACGGGGTCCTGGCCGCCAGTGAAGCCGTCGTGGGAATCGGCCGGATCGACTGGAACCGGCTCGCATCGGCCGTTCCGGCATTGGCGGCACCGAGGTTCGAGGAGGTGATCACGATCCCGGCGGACGGACAACAGGGCGATGGGCCCGAGCAGTTGCGCCGGCGGCTGGCCGACGCCGCTCCCGGGGAGGCGCTGACCATGGTGACCGACGTGCTGGCCCGGGCTGTCGCCGAGGTCCTGCAGACCACCCCCGACCGCGTCGACCGCGGGCGCCCGCTGGACGAACTCGGCCTGGACTCGCTGATGGCGGTGGAACTCGTCGGCGTCGTCGCCCGCCGCCTGGGCTGCGAGATCCCCACACTGGAACTGCTCAATGCCGGCAGTGTCACCGACCTCGCGTGCCGGGCCCTGACCCGTATCGACCGTGAACCCTCCCCCGCACCCCGATAGACAGGGACCCGGACATGCGTATCGACTCCCGCATCGCCGTGGCATCGGCTGCCCTCTGGCTGCCGGCCGGACGCAGCACCGCCGAGGACGCGCTGATCGACGGCATTCTCGCCGACCACCACAGAGTGCCTTCCGGCCTCGAGTCCGTTCCCGAGGGCCGCGGGGAGACCCCCGAGGAAATGGCCGCCGCGGCCGTGCGCCTGGCCCTGAAATCCACCGGCCGCACGCCGGACTCCCTGGACCTGCTGGCCTACACCTGGGCCGCTCGCTTTGCCAAGGCCCCGTACTCGCCGCCCCACCGGCTCGCCAGGTTGCTGTCGGCCGACAACTGCTCGTCGGTCGGCATCACCCAGGTCTGCAACGGCGGGGCCGCTGCACTGGAAACCGTCGTGGCCCGCATGCTCACCGAGGACCGTATCCACCTTGCCGCGGCGGTGAGCGCCGACAGCTTCGAGCAGTTCGGCACACTGCGCTGGAACGATCCGGGGATGCTGGTCGTCGGGGACGGCGCCGCGGCGGTGGTGCTGTGCCGGCCCCCCGGACCGCTCGTCCTGCGTGCCCTGGCCACCAGCGGACACACCTGCTCGGGGGAGCTCGACGTGGGGGAGAACGTCCGGCACTTGGTCCCGGGTGCGGAGGCCGTGACTTCCGCTGCCACGATGCTGGCCGCGGAGGCGCACGGCAAGGAGGAAAGCGGTCGGTGCGCCCACCGGGCCGTGTGCGATGCCCTGGCCGACGCGGGGCTGGAGGCGGACGACCCCAGGATCAAGGAAGTGCTCCTGCCCCGGGTGACCCCTTCCTTCCTCGACGGCTTCCTCTGCCCGGCGTTGCCCGCCCCTCTGCGCGCCAAGGCGAGAGTTCCCGATCTGCACACCGGCCATCTGGGCGCGGGCGACGTCCTGGCCAATGTGGAGTACGTCCTGCGATGCGTTCCCCTGGCACCCGACGAGCATGTGCTGATCGTCAACACTGCGCAGGGTGTCACCGCGTCATGTGTGGTGCTCGCCGGGGGCGAGATGGGATAGGCGGCGCGGGCGTATGGATCAAGTTCGGCCGGTCGCAGGCGTGTTGTCCAGCGTCTACCGGCCAGCGTTGACCTGACCAGCGTTGACCTGACCGAATGGGGGAGCATCGGATGGCCGCAGGAAAGACAATCGACGAGGCAGCCCGCCAATACTACAAAAGCGAGGTTGCCGAGGGAGTCGACCGCTTCTTTCGGGACTGCATTTCCAACTGTCCTTGGTGTGGTTCGGCATCCATTGGTACGTGCATACGCGCCCGGGACATGCAGCAGGCCAAGCCCGGAGTGTTCACCCTGGACAGATGTCACGAATGCCGGCATGTCTTTCAGAATCCTCAGCTCAATATCGAGGGGCTGAGCTTCTACTATCGGAACTCCTACGACGTAGTCGGCACCAAGGCCGCTGATCTGGTGGCAAAGTTGGCGACAGGTTGTATTCGTAGGCGCGCGCTCATGGTGCAGCCGTATGCCGCGCCACAGAAATGGCTGGACGTCGGTGCTGCTTATGGGCACTTCTGTTGGATAGCCCAGCAATTCTGGCCGGACACCAGATTTGATGGCCTTGACATCGATGACGGAGTTCTCGTGGCCCAGCGTCGGGGCTGGATCCGAACGGCGTATCAGGGAATGTTCCAGGATCTTGCACCCGCTCTGCCTGAGCGATACGACATGGTCAGCATGCACCAGTATCTGGAACATACGCCCGATCCTCGCCTCGAGCTCCAGCTCGCAGCGAAGGTGCTCAATCCAGGAGGTCATCTTCTGATCGAGGTACCCGACCCCGAATGCCCTCCCGCTCGCCTTTTCGGTAGGTATTGGTACGCGTGGACGCAGCCGCATCACCTGCATATGTTTCCGCTCGACAACCTCAAGGAAGCGCTGACCTCTTCCGGATTTTCTGTTGTGGCTGTCGAACGGCGAAGCGACGTGCGCTTGGACTTTGCTGCGGCTGCCCGCATTCTCCTCTTTATGGAGTTCGGGCCGAATCCGGTCCGCCCGTGGGCGCCACGACCGGCTACTGCGGTCGACTATGCGCGCCGCATCACCGCATTGGCCCTCGGCGGATTTACAATTCCCGCCTGTTTCTTCCTCGATCAAACCGTGGGGAGACTCCTGCTGGGAAACAGGAACGCCTACAGAGTCTTGGCTGCGAAGTCTTCGTAGCCGGATCAAGCACTGTTCCCGACGGCGCCAAGTGCCAGCGTGGCCGGTTCCCGTGATAAGGAACCGGCCTTTTGGCTGTAGCGGCGGCTGCCGTCAACGACCCGCCGCTGCGCGCTGCTTCGCGTAGCCGGTCGCCGCCAGGGCCAGGGCGAGGCCGCCCGTGGAGTAGAGCTGTACACGCGTGCCCGCGTCGAGGGTCATGAGGACGAGGACGCCGATGACCCCGGCCAGGGCCACCCAGGTCAGATACGGGAAGCACCACATGCGCACCGCCAGCTTCTCCGGGGCCTCGCGCTCGAGGCGGCGGCGCAGGATCAGCTGGGAGACGGCGATGAAGCCCCAGACGATGAGGACGACCGCGCCGACCATGTTGAGGAGCCAGGCGAAGACCGTGGTGGGCCACCAGTAGGAGAGGAGCACGGCGAAGAAGCCGAAGGCGGAGGACGCGAGCACGGCTCGACGCGGGACGTTGCCGGAGACCTTGGCCAGGATCTTCGGGCCCTGGCCGCGCGACACCAGGGAGTGGGCCATGCGGGAGGAGCCGTAGATGTTGGCGTTCATCGCGGAGAGCAGGGCGATGAGGACGACCACGTTCATGATCTGTCCGCCGGCGGGGACGCCGAGGCGGTCGAGGACGGCGGCGTACGGGCCGTTCTCCGTGATCGACTTGTCGTGCCACGGCAGCAGCGTGACGATCACCAGCATCGAGCCGACGTAGACGATGCCGATCCGCCACATCGTCGTGCGCACGGCCTTGACCACGCCGCGCCGGGGGTTCTCGGACTCGGCGGCCGCGATGGTCACCGTCTCCAGGCCGCCGTACGCGGCGACCGAGGCCAGCAGGCCGATGAGCAGGCCGTTCACGCCCATGGGCATGAAGCCGCCGTCGTGCACCAGGTGCGCGGCGCCGGGGGAGTGCGTGCCGGGCAGGAGGCCCGTGATCGCGAGGATGCCGAGGCCCAGGAACAGCGCGATGGCGCCGATCTTCAGCGTGGCGAACCAGAACTCGAACTCGCCGAAGTTCGAGACCGCCGCCAGGTTGCTGCCGCAGAACAGGGCCATGAAGACCAGCACCCACAGCCACGACGGGACACCCGGGAACCAGCCCTGCATGATGTGGGCCGCGCCGATCGCCTCGATTGCCACGCCCACGACCAGCAGCGTCCAGAACATCCAGCCCGCCGTGAACCCGGCCCACCGGCCGATGGCACGGTCGGCGTGGACGGAGAAGGAACCGGAGACCGGGTTCGCCGCCGACATCTCGCCGAGCATGCGCATCACGAACATCACGAGCAGGCCGGATATCGCGTAGGCGAGCACGATCGACGGCCCGGCGGCGGTGATGCCGGCACCGGAGCCCACGAAGAGGCCCGCGCCGATGACACCGCCGAGGGCGATCATCGAAAGGTGCCGCTGTTTGAGGCCCTTCGACAGCGGAGGGCTCTGCGGTGTGGAGTTCTCGGTCTCCGGGGGAGGAGACGTGAGTGTCCGGCTCATGGTCGCGCCTGTCCAGTATGCGAGATCGGAAGGCATGAGTATGGACGGACGGCCGGAGAGGCGTACGGGCCGTCCGTTATCCGGACGGTTGCCTCACTCAGGGTGATCGTGACGCGGCGGTACATTTCCGCGTCGGTCCAGGTAGCGGCGCCACATGCCGTACGCGGCGGCCTCCTCGGGGCGCTGGAGTCCCATGCGGTTGCAGTGCATGTGCAGCAAGCTGAGCGGGATGCCCTGCCGGTCGGACCACAGCGTGCCGTCGGCCTCCGCGCGGTCGAGACGCGCGGCGAACTCGGGGCCGGTCCGGGCCCAGGACTCCCCGGCCCCGGCCAGGGCCCGGGCGTCGGGGCCGTCCGCGCCGCCGCCGCCGACCGTCCTGGCCAGGTCGTGGCGGGCGGCGGGTCCGGGATCAGGGCGCGGGCCACGTGATCCAGGCTCAGGGCGGTCAGGGCCTCGCGGGACGACTCGCCGCGTTCTTCCTGGGCCGGCATATCTCTGCCATCAGTTCCAGGGTGCGCGCCCGCAGGGCGTAGGGCGGGCAGGCCGTGGTGACGACGAGTTCGTCCGGACGGTAGGCGTCGAGCACGCCGGAGAGCGCCTCGGCGACCCGGTCCGGCCCGCCCGCCAGGACGTCCAGGGTCCGGTACGACTCCAACGGCTGGGCGAGCCCGCGGAGTTCGGCCCAGTTCGGCTGCGCGGCGAGCTCCTGCAGTTCCGCCCAGCCCGGCTGTGCGCCGCGCGGCATGTTCGCCCAGGACAGGAACCCGAGCAGGGAGCGGACGTCGGCCTCGTCCTCGGCACAGACGACGCGCACGCACACGGCGGCGTACGGACGGTCGCCGGGACGCCGCGGACGGAACCGCTCCCGGTACATCTCGACCAACTCGGGCTTCGCGTCGGGGTGGACGAACTGGGCCAGGCACATCGCCATGCCGTTCTCCGCGGCGGCCTCGGCGCCGCCCGGCCCGGCCGCCATCATCCACAGCTCCGGCCGCTCGGCGGCGGGCAGGTGGGGGCCGTCCGGATCGGCGCCGTCGATCTCGGCGATCAGCGAGGCGATCTGCTCGCCGTAATCGGCCCGGGGGCCGGGCGCGAGCAGCTTCTGGATCTTCGGGTCGGCACCCGGGCCACGGCCGATGCCCAGGTCGATCCGGCCGGGGTACAGCCGGGACAGGAGGTTGAACGTGGACGCCACCTTCAGCGGCGAGTAGTACGGCAGCAGCACCGCGGCGGAGCCCACCCGGATCGCCGCGGTGGCCGCGGCCGCCGCGGCGACCAGGATCTCCGGCGATCCGCAGCCGCTGGTGGGGCCGTGGTGCTCGGCCGCCCAGAACCGGTGATAGCCGTGTTTCTCGGCATGCCGGGCCAGCTGTACGGCCTGTTGGGCCGCCGCCGTGGCGCCCGTAGCGGCGAAGACCGGTACCTGGTCCAGAACTGACAAGTGCACGTGCGGTTTTCCTTTTCAGTTGGTTCAGTTGGTTCGGTCGATTCGGTCGGTTCGGTACATGAGGCTGTGCCACATCGCGTACGCGGTCCGCGCCCGCCCCGGGGTGGCGGCGCCGCAGCTCGTCGCAGAGGGCGTCCGACTCGACGGCGTCGCGGGCGAGCTCCAGGGCGGTGCGCACGGGGGCGGTGGCGCGGACGGAGACGGTGCCGTTGTCCGTGACGGGCAGCCATACGCGTCCGCGGGCGATGTGCGCCAGGTCGTTGACGCGGATGCCGGTGCCGTCGGTCTTCACCACCGGAGGTGGCGAGAATTCGATGGCGCGATAAAAGGCGAGCCGGGATGGCCGGAAACAGCGTCCCTTCGGCAACACGGAATCCCCCCGTTCACGAGCGCACGAGAATTTCGGACTTCACGCGCCGGATTCCCGCGAAAACCGTGGGAGATCGGTGGGAGATCATACGTCCGCCGAGGTGAGGGCGCTGTGACGTGCTTCATGCGCGCTCTGCGGAACCGACCCCCGAGATCGATGTGCTGTGCAGCTTCCCTGTAGGGTCGGTGGACCTGACACCAGCTCACGCCGTATGAGGACGGGGCCATGGCACGCGGCACATTACGGATCTACCTCGGTGCGGCACCCGGCGTGGGCAAGACGTACGCCATGCTCGCCGAAGCGCACCGGCGCCTCGAGCGGGGAACCGATGCCGTCGTCGGCCTCGTCGAGCACCACGACCGCCCGCGCACCCGGGCGCTGCTGGCGGGGCTCGAGACGGTGCCGCGTCGCGTGCTGGAGCACCGCGGTGCCACGTTCGCCGAGATGGACGTGGACGCCGTACTCGCGCGCGGCCCGGAGGTCGCCCTGGTGGACGAGCTAGCGCACACCAACGTCCCCGGTTCCCGCAACACCAAGCGGTGGCAGGATGTCGAGGAACTCCTCGCGGCCGGCATAGACGTCGTCTCGGCCGTCAACATCCAGCACCTGGAATCACTGGGCGATGTCGTCGAATCCATCACCGGTGTCCGGCAGCAGGAGACTGTCCCCGACGAAGTGGTGCGCCGCGCCGACCAGATCGAACTGGTCGACATGTCGCCTCAGGCCCTGCGCCGCCGCATGGCCCACGGCAATATCTACCGGCATGTCGATGCCGCCCTGTCCAACTACTTCCGGCCGGGCAATCTCACCGCCCTGCGGGAGCTGGCCCTGCTGTGGACTGCCGACCGGGTCGACGAATACCTTCAGAAATACCGTGCCGATCACCGAATTTCCTCCACCTGGCAGGCCCGGGAACGCATTGTCGTCGGCCTCACCGGCGGCCCCGAGGGCAGCACCCTGATTCGCCGCGCGGCCCGGATCGCCGCCAAGGGGGCGGGCAGCGAGGTTCTCGCCGTCTTCATCTCCCGCAGCGACGGCCTGAATTCCGGATCGCCGTCGCCCGGAGAGCTCGAGGCGCAGCGGAAGCTCGTCGAAAACCTCGGCGGCTCCTTTCACCAGGTCGTCGGGGACGACATTCCCACCGCCCTGCTCGAATTCGCCCGCGGGGTCAACGCCTCGCAGATCGTGCTCGGTTCCAGCCGCCGCAGGGCGTGGCAGTACATCTTCGGGCCGGGCGTCGGCGCCACCGTGGCCCGTGAGTCCGGCCCCGACCTCGACGTGCACATCGTCACCCACGAAGGGGTCGGCCGGGGGCGCGGACTGCCGGTGGCCCGCGGGGCCCGGCTCGGCAGGACACGCATCCTCATGGGCTGGGCCGTCGGCTGCGGAGGCCCGGCACTGCTGACGCCGCTGCTCACCCAGTGGCAGACGGGGCTGGGGCTCTCCAACGACATGCTGCTCTTCCTCGCCCTGATCGTCGCCGCGGCGCTGCTGGGCGGGATGGCCCCCGCGCTGGCGTCGGCGGCGTTCGGCTCCCTGCTGCTCAACTACTTCTTCGCCCCGCCGTACCACCGCTGGCTCATCAACAACCCGCGCAACATCGTCGCCATCGTGGTCTTCGCCGCGGTGGCGGTCTCGGTGGCCTCCGTCGTCGACCTCGCCGCCCGGCGTACGCACCAGGCCGCCCGGCTGCGCGCCGAGACGGAGCTCCTCTCGCTGCTCGCGGCCGGCGTGCTGCGCGGCGAGACCTCGCTGGACGCCCTGCTGGAACGGGCCCGCGAGACCTTCGCCATGGACTCGGTCGCCTTGCTGGAGCGCACCTCCGAGCACACGCCGTGGACCTGTGCCGGGAGCGTCGGGCCGGACCCGATCGCCTGCCCCGAGGACGCCGACGTGGACGTGCCGCTCGGCGACACGATGTCGCTGGCCCTGACCGGGCGCGTACTGCCCGTCGAGGACCGTCGGCTGCTGTCGGCGTTCGCCGCCCAGGCCGCCGTGATCCTCGACCGCAGGCGGCTGCTCGGCGAGGCGGAGCAGGCCCGCGAACTCGCCGAGGGCAACCGCATCCGCACCGCCCTGCTCGCCGCCGTCTCGCACGACCTGCGCACCCCGCTCGCCGCCATCAAGGCGGCCGTGTCGAGCCTGCGTTCCGACGAGGTGGTGTGGTCGCCCGAGGACAAGGCCGAACTGCTCTCCGGCGTCGAAGGGGGAGCGGACCGGCTCGACCACCTCGTCGGCAACCTGCTGGACATGTCACGGCTGCAGAGCGGAACGCTCAGCCTGCTGATGCGGGAGGTCGACCTCGACGAGGTGGTGCCGCCGGCGCTGGGCGGCGTGCCGCCCGGGTCGGTGAGCGTGGACGTCCCCGAACACCTGCCGATGGTCGTCGCCGACCCGGGGCTGCTCGAGCGGGTGCTCGCCAACCTCGTGGAGAACGCCGTCAAGTACAGCCCCGCGGGCGAGCGGGTCCTGGTGGCGGCCGGTGCCGTCGGCGGCCGCTTCGAGGTACGCGTCACCGACCGCGGACCCGGAGTGCCCGAGCCCGCCAAGGAGCGCATCTTCGAACCCTTCCGGCGCGGGGACGCGCCGCGCGGCGTCGGCGTGGGCCTCGGCCTCGCCGTGGCCCGGGGCTTCGCCGAGGCCATGGGCGGCACCCTCGTCGCCGAGGACACCCCGGGCGGCGGGCTGACGATGGTGCTGACCCTGCGGGTGGCGGGCGTCACCGTCCCGCGTCGCCGCACGCCGGACGGTTCGTCAGCACGCGCTTGATCACCGCCTCGGTGGTGTCCAGCGCGACCGAGAGATCGGCCCGCAGCTGTGCGGGGAGGGCGCCGCTGCCCAGCCCGCACGCCTCCACCGCCGCGGTGAGGTCCCGTAGCCGGTCCGCCGTCAACAGCGCGGCGCAGCCTTCGTGTTCCAGGAGGTCGCGCGCCGCGTAGCCGTCGCGGGACTCCACGGTCCGGCGGATCAGTTCGTCGGCGATGCCGTCGACGGAATCGCCGACGGCGTCGAGGACCGTCAGGCCCAGGCGGGTGCCGAACACCGTGAGGCGCGGCTCCGGTTCGACCTCCCGGTACCGGTCGAGCGCGGCCGCGGCGAGGGACGGGCCGCCGGGTGCCCGGCGGCGGCGTGGCACAGCACGGTCAGGCACGCGGTCACGGCGTGCTCCCACGGCTCGCCGTCGGCGGTGTCCTCGAGCAGCGTGAGCGCGCCGTCCGCGTCGCCCGCCGTGATGCGGGCGATCACCGCCACCTGGCGCCCGTCGAACATCCGCGGGCCGACGCCGCCGCGGCGGCGGAGATGGGCGTACGCCTCCCGCCACCGGCCCGCACCGGTCAGGGCCCGGGTGCCGTCGGCCAGGTGGACGGTCCACAGCCAGTGCCGCAGCGCACGGTGCTCCGCCGCCGACGCGGCCAGGCCCGCGAGCGGGACCGGGACCCCGCCGACGACCGTGTCCGTACGGGCGGCCACGGCTTCGTACAGGCCGTCCAGCAGCCGGAAGGCGGCGTCGCCGGAACCGTCACGGATGAGCAGGCGCGCGAGATTGACCAGGGGCTCGAGGGCGTGACGCGCGCTGCGCGCGTCGAGAGGACGGGCGCTCAAGTGCGCGTCGGCGTGCCGCCGGCACCACTCCCGGGCCGGCTCCGGCAGCCCGCAGTCCGAGGCCAGCAGAGCGGCCTGGTTGTGGACGACCGAGGCCTTCGCGATGTCGTCCTCCCGGTCGGCCGAGCGGGCGAGCGCGCAGAGCCCGGCGACACGGTCCGCCAGGGGAGTGCAGGCCGGGCGGGGACGGGGGACGAGCGGAAAACGCCGCGCTATGGGTCCGGTGGGGTCCATGTGATCGACTCTAACGTCCATGACCGGGGCTTCTGCTGGGCATGCTGTCCTCGAGGGTGGTACACCCCAACACAAGCGGCAAATGGTGCTGTTGCGCATGACAGTCATGCTTATGGTGAAGCTTCGTTGCATTGGCCACTACAAGGGACAGGCCCGACAGTACGTGAGGGAAGGGGCGGGTCTGAGTCCGGGGGTGGGTTCATGCGTGTCGGGCTGCGGGATCGGATGCGGCTGACGCGGGCGGTGGTGCGCCATCGCCGGTGCAAGGCAGGGGTGTTGGCGGCACTGCTCGACGGCGGGCCGCTGCCGTGCGGCGAGGTACGGGCGACGGCGGCGGACGCCGCCCGCGCGGCGCGGGTGGCCCAGCGGATGGTGTGCGGTTTCACGAACCAGTTCAAGGAGGCGGCTCTGACAGCGGTGGCGTTGCGTGAACTGGGCCATGACGCGGCCCTGGTGGTGGGCGCGGAGCCCGTACCGGACGGCGGGGAACGGCGGTTGTGCGCCTGGGTGGAGGCCGGCGGCGGCGTGGTGTCCACCGCGCTGCCCGTCGAGACGTTCTGCGTGCCGCTGGCCCGCTACCCGGAGAGGACGGCCCGATGATGTGCACCCACGCGGGGCGGATCACCGGCTTCGTCGGCTACTTCCGCTCCTGCGGTGTGACGGTCAGTCAACTCAGGGCGTGCGGCTGCCGCGTGCCCGTCACCGGGCGCGTGGAGCTGTCGGCCTTCACGGACCAGCCCGAGCTCACCCGTACCTGGTGCAACCCGGCCACCCGCACTGTGGGCCGGGAGGCCCTCGCCCAATTCCCCGTGTTCTACTCCGAGACCGGTGACGGGGTGCGCTTCTCCACCGACGTGCGCACCGCCGTGAGCGGCGGCGCACGGCCGTACGGCCCCGGCGTGGCGGCGCTGCTGACCGGCACCGCGCCGCCGTCGCCGCTGACCCCCTGGCGGGGCGTCCTCCGGCTCCCGGCCGGAGCCGAACTGTCCTGGTCCGACGGCAGCGTACGGATCCGGCTGCACGAGACCGACCTGCGCGAGCTGCCGTCCGGCACCGGTATCCGCGAGGCCCTCGCCCACGCGCTGGCCACGACCGCGGGCGGGCAACTGGCCGTCTCCGGCGGGCCGGGCTCGCTCGCGCTCGCACAGGTCGCGGTCGAGGAGGGGATGCTGCTGACCGCTGTGCACGCCCACCTCGACCTGCCCGTGCTCGACCGGCGTCGGCAGCGGATCGGCGCCGTGCTGCCGCGCTGCGAGGTCACCGACGCGACGGCCGCGTGGCACGCCCGGCGTGACCAGAACCCGCCGCCGCTGCCCTCGGACTGCGACCCCTGGGCCGCCTTCCTCACCGCCCGCGCGGGCGGACTGGCACCGGTCAGCGGTGCCGGCATGACCCGGCTGCTCTCCCCGCCTCCCGCCCTCCGGCGGTCCTGGCTGCGCACGGGCTGGCGCAGGCTGACCGACGTCCGGCCCGCCGCGGGCCTCACCGGACTGCCCGCGCGCCGCGCTTGGTTCCCGCCTGATGTTCCCGCTTTGCCGCGGGAGGGCCTGCTGGGGCCCGGCGCGCTGGCGGCGGCGTACGAGGCCGCCACCGCACGCACCGCCGGTCACCTGGTCCCCGGCACGGGCCGCGCCGCCGTCCGCGCCCGCATCGCCGCGATCTGCGGGCTGCTCGACGAGTGCGCGTGGGCGCCGAAGGCGCTGCTGCCCGTGCTGCACCCCGCCGTGGTCGGCGCCGTCCTCGCGACGGCACGCCGCCGTCCGGGGCGGTCGCTGCTGGACGGACTCCTGCCGACCGGCAGCCGGTCGCTCGATCCGCCGGTGACGGGCAAGGAACGGCTGTTCGCGGCGGCGTGGTCGGCGGCCGGGCTGGCCGAACGGCCCGGCCGGGACGCCCTGTTGGGCGCCCTGGTCGGCGGCGACTGGGTCCGTCCCGACGCCCTCGCCACCGCCCTGGCCACCCCCGGCGGGCGGCTGCGCAACGCCCTCGAGCTCCACCGCCTCCGCGCGGCCTCGGCGGCGTGGCCCGGCGTCTTCCACCAGAACGGCATGTCCCCGGAACCCGCCCCCGACGCCGCCGCCCCCGCCTCCGACCTGCCCGACGGACTCGCGGCACGACTGCGGAACGGCGACGGACTCGCCGTTCACCCCCTGCCGTTCGGCGGCGTCATGGTCGTCGACCGCGCCGGCCTGGCCGCCGTCGAACTCGACCCGTCCGCCGCGGAACTCCTCCGCAACAACGGCCCGAACGGCGCCCAAGGGCTCTCGGAACGGATCCGCGACCGCCTCGCCGCGGGCATCGCCGAAGGCTGGCTGCTGCCTGCCGGGGCGGCTCGGGGAGGTGACCGATGACGATCCTGTCGGCCGTATGCGCCGTGCTCGCCGCGGTGGCGGTGGGACTGCCCGCGTACGACGCCGCCGCCAAGCTGCTGGAGCGGCCGCGCACCCGGCTGAGCCGTCCGCTGCACGGCCGCGCGGTACGGCTCACCGACCCCGTCCCGGTGGTGGCCGCCGAGGCCGCGGTCGTGCTGCTGGCGGTCACGCCGGTCAGCGTCCGGCTGCGGTGCGGGGTGGTCGCGGCACAGTATCTCGCCTGCGCGGTGGCCGTGTTGGCCCTGCGGGGGCGTACTGTGCTCGCATCGGTGTGCGTCGGCGCGAGCGCGGTGCTCGGTGCGACCGCCGCCCTCGAGCCGGTGCCGGTCCGGACCGCCTCCCTGGCCGCGGCCGATGCGGCGCTGACCGGCGTGGCCGTGGCGGCCGGCCTGTGGTGGCCCCGGGCACGGGCCGTGCGCCGGGCGACCGATCCGGCGAGGATCCCGCTGATCGAGCGCATCGTTGTCTTCGGGGCCGCCGACTGCCCGCATTCCACGGGGCTTTGGACACACCGGTATCAGCTCATCGCGCTGTGCGCCCGGCCGGTCGAGTTCTGCCTGGTCGACCGGCTGCCGGGTGGCTCACCGGCCGAGCGGGCCGCCTGGGCGGAGGCGGGTGGGGCCGTGCCGGCGGTGGTCGGCTACCGGGCCGACGGGCGGCGTGTGTACGGGCCTGTGTTCGGTACGCGGCCGATCCGCGAGCTGTTGGGGGCGGTCGTCAGGGCCGAGTGAGCTCGCGTGTGGGCGGCGTGGTGCAGTTCGGCGCGGTAGCGGCGGCTGAACTCGGCGCATTCCGCCGGGTTGTGGCCGTACCAGGTGCGGAGCCGGATCGAAGAGGGGACGCACGCGGATCGCTGACCCGGGCGGTGGCCGCAGGAACAGCACCAGCGTGGGGCCGGAGGGCAGTTGAGAGGAGGCGTCGTTGTGCAGGGCGGAAGCGGACATGCCCGTCCGGACGAAGAATTGCCAATACCTGTGGATCACGCGCTCTATAGACTCGCCGGATGATCAATGGTCTTCTCCGCCTCACCGTCCTGGGGTGTGCGACGCCCTATGCAAGCGTCGACAACCCGTGCTCGGGCTATCTGGTGTCCAGCGGCGAGACCCGGGTCTGGATGGACGCGGGCAGCGGGACGTTGGCGCAGTTGCAGCGGCATGTGCGGCTCGATGAGGTGGACGCGATCTGGATCTCACACCTGCATGCCGATCACAGCGCGGACCTGCTCACCGCCTATTACGCGGCGCTCTTCGCGGACATTCAGCTCGCTGCGCCCATCCCCCTGTACGGGCCGCCAGGCATTGCCGACCGGCTGGCACACTTCCTGACCAACAGCCCGATGCGCAGCGCGGTCGAGTCCGCCTTCGCCGTTCACGAGCTGCATGACGGGCATCAGGCGCGCGTCGGCGCACTCACCATGACCAGCCGTGCAGTGGAGCACGGCATCCCGGCCTTCGCTGTGCGCATGGAGACCGAGGGCCGATCGCTGGTCTACTCCGGGGACACGGCACCGTGCGCGAACCTCACGCGACTGGCCGACAGATGCGATCTGTTGCTGTGCGAGGCCGAGAGCACCCAGGCACCGGGCGAGGGCGATCGGGTGCACCACACGCCGGAAGACACCGGCGACACTGCTGCCTCGGCCCGGGCGAGCCGGTTGATCGTCACCCATGTCGGCCGTTTTCTCACCCCACAGCAGGCGGTGGCACGAGCCTCGGCCCGGTTCGACGGTCCCGTCGACTATGCCGCACCTGGTGCCACTTTCTCGGTTGGCTAGGTGTTCTGTCCCTCGGGGTCGTGTACCCGGGTGAGAACTCCCCTGTCGTCAGGGACGTAGACGCGCCCGCGATTCTTGGTGATCTTGCGCTCGATCTCGGTTTGCAGGTCGGTGCCGGTCATCTCGGCAAGGGCTGCGAGGTAGAGGAAGGCGTCGGCCAGTTCCTCGCCGAAATCGGGGAGGTGCTTGCGCCAGGCGGTGAATGCCTCCCCCACCTCAGCGTTGAGCAGGCCGAACTCCAGTGGTACGTCACTGGTGTTGAACCCCTTTTCGATCTTGTTGTCCCAGGCGAGCTTCTGAGCTGAGCGGATGTCCACGAGTCCTCCGGCGCAGTGATACAGATGCTGCCGGAGCCTAGCGAGAGGCGTGTGGCTCCCGTTGGATGGGGGTGAGCGGCACGGCGGTACCAGGCCGACACAGCGGTGCGGCTCCTCTGCCTGAGCGAGGAGTCGCCGAACATGCTTCTTGATGTTCGATGCGCCCCTACAGTCGCGCGGGTGAGCTACGTGAGTCTGCTGCGGCAGCGTCCGGTCCTCGTGCTGTGGCTCGCCGAGACGCTGTCCGTCTTCGGTGACCGTTTCTTCACCCTCGCCTTGGCGTGGACGGCCTGGCGCAGATCCGGGGCGGTGGCCATGGGCCTGGTCGTGGTGCTCGAATCAGTGCCTCACCTGCTGATCGGCACCTTCGGCCGGAAACTGGTCGCTAAGACCGCCGGGTTCCGGGTCCTGGCCGTCATCGAGGCGGTGCAGATCGCAGTGGTAGGGGCGATGCCGTGGCTGTGGCAGTCGACCGGTCTGGGCGGCGTCCTGGCAGTGATCCTCGTGATCGGCACCTGCGACGCGCTGACCGGCCCGAGCCTGTCAGCCCTGGTGCCCGGGCTGGTGCCTGGCGAACGGGTCCGGCAGGTAACGGGGTTGATGGACATCTCCAACCGGCTGACCTGGTTCCTCGGCCCTGGCTCAGCCGCCGTGCTGCTGGCCTTCCTTGCCGCCGAGGACCTGTTCCTCGTCGACGCCGCCACCTTCGCCGTCTCTGCGGCTGCTTTCGCCTGGCTCGGTCGTGCGGTGCCGCAGGCCGCCCGGATCACTGCTCCGGAGTCCGGCGGGGCGGCGAAGCCGACTGAGGTGAAGGCGCTCGCCGTGCTGCGGGCCCGGCCGGTGATCACGGGCGCCTTCGTCCTCAGCGCGGTCGGGGAGTTCTTCCAGACCGTGGTGTCCATCGGGCTCCCCATCTTGCTGACCGAGCGCCTGCACGCGGGGCCGGGGTCCTATGCCTTGGCGCTGTCGGCGATGGGGGTCGGCTCGGTGGCGGGAAACCTGCTCGCGGGCAACACCAAGGTGGCCGCCCGGTTCCCGGGTGGGTTCTGCGCGGTGTGGGCAGTGCGGGGGCTGCTGCTGGCGGCGATCGCAGCAAGCCGCGGCCTGACAGAACTGGTGGTCCTGGCCGGGATCGGGAGTGTGCTGATGCCGGTGACGTCGATCGGGCTGAACGCGAAGATCGCGGCGCTGGACGGGCCGGAGCGATTGCGGATGTTCAGCGTGTACTCAGTGAAGCTGCATGTGGCGAGCATGGGCAGCATGCTGGTCCTGCCCGCGTTGCTTCAGGGGGCGCCGAAGATGTCTTTCGTCCTGGGCGGCGCGGCGACCGCCGGAACCGCCCTGGTGGTATGGGCGGTGCTGACGGTCGTCGACCGTCGGACGAAGAACCCCGGCCGCGAGGCGGAGCTTGTCCGCACCTGATCCCGCGCCCCCGAGAACGGCAGGGGCCGGGAACAACGTCCCGGCCCCTGCTGCTGGTTGTGATCACCGGCGGTCCATGGCCGCGACGCGGTCCATCCACTCGGTCTTCATCTCGCCCAGCTCTGTGCGGAACCGGTCGAGATCAGTGCCGTAAGCCAGGACGCAGCCGCCCCTCATGTCGGCGGCCGCCTGGCATCCGTGGACGAGCCGGCCGCCGAGCGCGGCGTGGGCGAGTACGGATTCCCGGCGGCGGGTCTCGTTGAACCACGAGCCGTGATAGAGCTCGTCGATCTTCTTCCCCTCATCCTCGGTGAAGCCGTAGACCACTGAGGTGGCGACGGGGAAGAACCAGCACGGCCCGACGTTGGCCAGGTGGCCGTCTTCGTTGACTCGGTTCAGGGACATGATCGTGGTCGCCTCGCGCAGGGCCTTCAGCTCCCGCTCGGTGACGTCCAGGTTGCCGACGCCGACGTACTCGTCGCGGAACAGGTACGCGGCAACCTGGTAGGCCGTGGCCAGGACCTCGGCCGGGTCGGTGGTGGGCTTGCCGTGGGCCTGGACGAACTCCAGGGCCCGCTGCTCGATGGCCTGTTCGCTCGTCTCGGTGGTGCTCAGGAGCTCGGAGCGGACGAGGTCCCAGTCGACCAGGAGCCAGCCGGGGTTCTCGTAGCGGAAGAAGTACTGGCCGGGGTTGATGGTGATGGTCCGGCCGGTGACGGTGATGCCGTCGATGCGGTTCCACGTCTCGGTGAACGCCTCGGGCAGTTCGACGGAGAACGTCCGGTGTGCGGTTGCGGTCTTCATGACGCGCCTCCAACGATTCCGGTGTGGAGGCACCCCGATGGTGCGGGGTGCCGCTGGGGGCCGTCCCGTCCAACGGGGAGTGCAGGCTCTGCGGGCGGGTCGGCTGCCCCCAGGACACCGCCGACGCACGGGGTGCCGGAAGCCGTTTGAGGGTGCCGGGCGTTGCTGCTGGGTTGCCGACCGTTGCCTTCCTCCTGGTTGCCCTGTTCCCGACCGCGCGAGCGTGGCAGCACACTGGGGCCGTCCCCTGGCCGGGAGGTGGTGCACCCATGGGTCCGGTGCTCGAACGCCATCCGCTCCATACGCTTCTCATCCGCGAGCACACCACCGCCGCCGCCTACCTCAAACGGGTCGCCGACCGGCACCAGGCCCTGGGCTACGGGCAGATGGCCCACCGCAAAGAGAAGTTCTCCCGCTGGATCAGTGGCACCGAGCCGGAGCTGACCGCCCAGCTCGCCATGGCCGACCTGCACAGCATCGACCCGGAGGAAGTCCACCGGCGTGGCTGGCCTCACTGGATCCTCCTTGCCCTGCGTGACGACTGTTCCGTATGGGAGTTGCCGTGGACGGCGGCGGGTACGGTGGAAGCACTGGAGCAAGCGGGAGGGGGTTCCGTGGACCGACGCGGCTTCGTCATCGCCTCACTGGGTACGCTCGCGGCCAGCGGCGCCCACTGGGCCGCCACCACCCCCGCCGCTGTCGCTGCCACCCACGGGCGCCGCGTTGGCCCCGAGGCGGCCGCGCTGTTCGAGACCCGCCTGCACACTCTGCGGCACTTGGACGACGCCGTCGGCTCCACCCACGCCTACGACGCCGCCATCGCCGAGTTACGGCTGATTACGGGGGTGCTCACCACCAGCACCTACACCGACGCCACCGGTCGGCGCCTGTACGCGGCCGCTGCCGAAGCCTGCCGCCTTGCCGGATGGTGCGCGTACGACAGCGGGCGCCTGGCGGACGCCGAGAAACGCTTCACCGCCTCGCTGCGGGCCGCCGCGACCGGTGGCGACGCCACCCTGGGCGCGAGCACGCTCGCGTTCTGGGCCAACCTCCGCTACAGCGCGAACGACCCCTACGGCGCCCTCGGCCTCGTCGAGCGCGCCCTGGAAGCCCGGCACAAGATCACCTCGGGCCGGGTACTGGCCATGCTCCACGCCCGCCAGGCCCGCGCCCACTCCAAGGCCGGTGAACACACTGCCGCCTACCGAGCCATCGACGCGGCATTCACCGCCTACGACCGCGCCGGGCCCGCCCAGCGTGACCTGCCCTCGATGTACTGGATGACCCACGGCGAGGTCCACGAAGTTGCCGCCTCCTGCGCGCTCTCCCTCGGCGAACCCGCCCGCGCGCTTGAGCACTTCGGCGCCGCCTTGCGGCACGAGGACCCGTATGACACCCACACCGAGGCCCGCGGCGCAGGGATCTATCTCGCCCGCCAGGCCGAAGCCCACCTCGCCCTCGGCGACATCGACGCCGCCGTCTCCGTCGCCGAGCAGGCCATCGACCAGTTCGGCGGCGCCGACTCCGCCCGCAGCACCAGCACCCTGGCCGACCTGCGTGGCCAGCTCGCCGCCCACCGCACCGCCCGGCCCGTAGCCGATTTCCTCGACCTCACCGCATAGCGCTAGCCACCGCAATCGAGGGAATCGGCTGGCACATCCACGACGAGAGCCAACTCCGCCGACAGCCACCACGCCGCTCCGGCGAGATCTACCGTCGTGAATTGCCTGACACTGCCGTGGAGTTCCAACCAGCTCGCCTACTCGGCCCGATGGTTCCGGGTCAGTGCAGTGTCCGCAGTTCGGGCACCTGCAAACTAGGGGACTCGATGCCTGGAACCGAGTCCCCTCCTCCAGTCGTTCACCCAGCCTGAGGGGGTCAGCCCTCGCAACGGACGTACCTTGGGACTCCTCCATCAAGAGCTGCGAGCGCAGCGACGAATCGGCGAGAGAGGCGGGGGTTCAGTAAACGCTCCGCTCTGCTGGCAGGGAAGAAGGCAAGCCCGGACAGCTCTCCGTCGCTTGGACGGAGGCTCCCGGCCGTCTCCTCATCAAGCACCCCGCCATCGAATATAAAGGCCAGTTGGTCGTCCCACGGGCCGTGAGGAGCAACCCAGTCCACGACAAGTAGCCTCTGGATCTCTACCGTCAAGTTCAGTTCTTCTTTGAGTTCTCGAAAAGCTGCGAGATCAGGGGGCTCGTTGGCTTCGGCCATACCCCCCGGGGAGGTCCCAACCAGGCTTGTAGTTTGGGTCAACCAGCAGGAATTTACCGGAGGGTTGCGTAGTAAGACGTCAGCGCCTACGCGCTTACGGGCCTGCTTGGCGTTACCTTCGGCCAAATATGCATTCCAAGCTTCAGGGTCTGAGGGAGTTGGCTTCATCCGAGAGAGTCCTTGCTGTGCGGTGGCATGAGATCAGCAAGTAGGAGGGACTGGTTGGCTCGCCAAGCACGGCCGGTGGGTGTCGTACTCGGTCGGTATGACTATCACCGATGCCGTCTACAAGCCCGTGTGCATGGATGGTCCGCGTGTCACTGTCCCTCGGGGTCGTGTACCCGGGTGAGAACTCCCCTGTCGTCAGGGACGTAGACGCGCCCGCGATTCTTGGTGATCTTGCGCTCGATCTCGGTTTGCAGGTCGGTGCCGGTCATCTCGGCAAGGGCTGCGAGGTAGAGGAAGACGTCGGCCAGTTCCTCGCCGAAATCGGGGAGGTGCTTGCGCCAGGCGGTGAATACCTCCCCTGCCTCGGCGTTGAGCAGGCCGAACTCCAGTAGGACGTCACTGGTGTTGAACCCTTTTTCGATCTTGTTGTCCCAGGCGAGTTTCTGAGCTGAATGGATGTCCATGAGCCCTCCGGCGCAGTGATACGGACACGGTAGCTGTAAGCCTTGGCCATTGAGGTGTCTGTGCAGGTCAGCGGGGCTGGTTGTGGGTGCGGGAGCGGTCAGCGCGAACGTGATCGTTTGTGGAGACGCCACGTGACGCATGCCGCACAAGCCGTCCCGAGGCTCGGTAGCGTGTGCGCAAAGATCGAGGAGGGGGTCCGGCGCGATGACGGACGATTTGGCATGGATCGGCGAGCACTGGTACAGCGGTGCGATCGTCAAGGATGGGATGCTCTCGGACATCTGCCTCACGGCGGTGCGGGGCGTGGACCCGGTGGACTTCGTGGTCCGCCTCGGTGCTGACCGTCGCATGGCCGAACGGCCCGTACTGTTCAAGGACTTCGACAGGCGGAGCGTGGACCTGGGCGACAGCGTGGCGATGTTCGGCCGCAGCGGTGAGTGGGCGTACGTCCTGGAGGTCGAGCGGTCAACCTGGCATCTCATCTTCCTCGACCGGCTGGGCCAGGACACCTTGATGGGGCAGGGCGACGAACTTGTCTGCCTGGATCGCTTCCTGCACGAGCACCCGTGGGTGCGCTACGTCGACGCCGTCGGGGAAGTGTGTTCCGTCGAGCCCGGTGACGGACTGCTGGAGACCCCGGGCTCCCCCGAGGACCGGCTCGGGACGTTCGCCGCGCTGGATGCGGCCATGCGCCAGGCGGGCGCGGTGCGGGACACTTTCCCCGGCTGCGAGGACCCCGAGGATGAGGACGAGGAGTTGGCGAGGCGGCTGTTCGGGGCGGTGGGCGAGCATCTGGGGCTGTTGCTGCCGCGTCGGAAGATCGAGCAGGGGTTGCTGCCCGCGGTGCACCTGCCCTCGCCGCTGTGAACCGGTAGCAGCGGGGGCGCCGCGCCCTCTCGGTACGTCGCCCCGATGGGCGCCCACCTCGTGGCTCGAGCGTTTTCGTCGAGCACGCAACGGGCCTCCCAAGCACTGCTTCCATCTGCGACTACCTGGAAGGGCGCGACGTATGACCGCCAACGCAGCCGACGAGCAACAGCACCGAGAAGCACGTATCCGCCTTTACGAGCAGATGTACAGAGGCGGCGTGCTGCTGCCCCAGCAACTGTCCGGCGCGTTCCTGAACGTACCCCGGCACTCCTTCGTCCCGGCCTTCTACCGCCGAATCGCAGAAGGGTTCGTACCGTGGCGCGCCACGGTACGAAGGCATGAACGCGTGGCTTGCGGCTGTGTACCAGGACGAATCGCTGATCACCGAACTGGACGGCACACATGTCGAGGACGCGCCGGATGAGTGGGTGTCAGGGGTACCCACCAGTTCGAGCACGATGCCGAGCCTGATGGCCGACATGCTCGATGCGCTGACTGTGGAGCCGGAAAACAACGTCTTGGAGATCGGCACAGGATCGGGCTACAACGCCGCTCTGCTCTGCCACTTGGTGGGCGAGGGGAACGTGACAACCGTCGACGTCAACGCCCGCTTGATCGATCTCGCTCGACACCGTTTGAAGGCTGTCGGCTACCGTCCGGTTGTTGCATGCGCAGACGGGCGACGGGGATATGGCGAGAGGGCTCCGTATGACCGGCTTATCGCCACGGGGTCCGTGCAGAGTATCCCTTCTGCCTGGCTTGAACAGTGCGCACTCAATGCGGTCTTGGTGGTTCCGCTGAAGGGAGCTCTCGCGGGCGGCATGATGGCCCGTCTCCAGAAGACCGGCGATGGGACCGCCGCCGGTCACATCCTCCACAGCCCGGCTGCATTCATGCCTCTTCGAGGGCAACATCCACCGGTGCACCCCTCGCAGGCTGAAGCGGGGGAGGATCGGGCGACGCCGGTTCCAGGGCACGTGATCGACGACTGGTCGTTCTCGTTCTTCGTCCAACTCCACCTGCCCGCAACAGTGGTCCGTGATTACACCGCACATGATGTGGTGCGTCTGTACGACACCGAGAATGGATCGGAAGCCCGCGTCACGAAGCCACGGGATGGCGAGCCGATTGTGACGGTGAGCGGCCCAGGGGACTTGTGGGCGTTGGTGGAGCAGGCGCATGCCGATTGGGTCGCTCTGCACAGGCCACGGCGAGAGTGGTTCACCATTCACGTCACGTCTGATAGGCAATGGCTGGCCTTCCGCACAGCGGATGATACGGAACTGACGTGGCCCCTGCCGGCGGCTGTCGGCTAAAGGAACTGGGCCTTCAGGGTTCGGAACGTGATGTCGTGAGAGCCCTCAGTCGCCGGCGGGTCGCATCGGCTCCGCCTCGGCCGCTGCCCGCCGGTCATAGGTTCGGCGGGCAGCGAGTACCTCGCCTTGGTGTTCCTCGGACCAGTCCTGGATCGCCGTCAGCAGGCCGGTGAGGCTGTGACCGAGCTCGGTGAGTTCGTATACGACTTTCGGCGGGATCGTGGGGTAGACGGTGCGGGTGACCAGGCCGTCGCGCTCCATGGTCCGCAGTGCCTGTGTGAGCATCTTTTGCGTGACGCCGTCCAGGCGGCGGCGCAGTGCGTTGAAGCGCAGCGGCCCCTGCTGGAGGGCGCCGACCGTGAGCAGGGCCCATTTGCTGGTGAGCAGCGAGAGTACGGGGCGGGACGGGCAGGTCTGGAAGTAGGCGTCGGCGCCACCGTATTGCCGCAGGTCGTTGCAGGTATCCATAGGGAACCTGGGTATCAGGAGGGTGCCTTCTTCTCAAGTGTCACCGTGTGGCGCAGGCTGGTTGTGCGCCGCGCGGCGACCGTGAGAGATCAGCAAGACGATCAGTAAGAGGGGTACGTCATGGGTGTGCGTATGCGCGCCGTCAGTCAGCTTGCCTTCGGTGGTCCCGAGGAGCTGCGTGTGGCGGAGGTGGAGCGTCCGGAGCCGGTGGCCACCGAGGTGCTGGTGCGGGTCGAAGCGGCCGGCGTGAATCCGGTGGACGCGAAGTTCCGGGCAGGCGTGGTCCCTTGGGGGACGCTGCCGTTCATCCCCGGCTGGGATGTCTCGGGGGTGGTCGAGGCGGTCGCGCCCGGCGTCACCCGCTTCGTGCCGGGTGACGAGGTGTACGGACTGGTGCACTTCCCGTGGCGCGGCGGCGGCTACGCCGAGTACGTCACCGCTCCGCCCCGCCACCTGGCCCACAAGCCCGCCGCCCTCACGCACGTCGAGGCCGCGGCGCTGCCGATGGCGGCGCTCACCGCCTGGCAGGGATTGGTGGACACAGCACGGGTGTTGGGCGGGCAGCGGGTGCTGATTCTCGGGGCGGCCGGCGGGACGGGCCACCTGGCCGTACAGGTCGCCAAGGCGCTCGGGGCGTACGTCATCGGCACCGCGCGGGCGGAGAAACACGCGTTCGTGCGTGGCTTCGGCGCGGACGAGGTCATCGACTACACCACGACCGATGTCGGCGCGGCGGTACGGGACGTCGACGTGCTCTTCGACTTGGTCCCGGGTGACGACGCGACGCGGGCGGTGGAGGTGCTGCGGCCCGGCGGGATCCTGGTGAGCGCCACCCGTGCGGCGGCCGTGCCGGGCCTGGCCGAGCGGGGGGTGCGCTTCGCCGGCCTCGGCGTCGAGCCTGACTACGCCTCACTGGAGAAGCTCAACGCGCTCATCGAGCAGGGGCGGCTGCGGGTACACGTTCAACGCAGTATGCCGCTGACGGAGGTGGCCGAGGCGCACCGCCTGATCGAGAGCGGGCGAGTGAAGGGAAAGATCGTCCTCGTTCCCTAGGGCGGGGCCTGCGTGGGGCTTACTTGGATTCGACTCGTCCTACCGGGTCGGGGCCGGTCGTCAGTTCCTCGCACGCCGTCTGCCAGGTGGGGGCGCCGGGGTGAAGCCGGGTGTGGAGGTAGGCCGCGGTGAGCCGGGCGAGGGCGGCGACTCGCTCGGGGTTCTCGTCCGTGGTCTCGGCGGCGTCGTATCCGGCGATCCCGCCAAGTCCGTGTTCCGCGTCGAACAGGGTGAGCAGGGTCTTGGGGCCGGGGGCGAGGGTGTAGGGGTCGGCGTGCCAGTCGGGCCCCATGTCTGTGAAGTGCCGGGAGTCGTCCTTGTCGCCGGCGACGACCAGTGCTGGTGCGGTCATGGTGGAGAAGTCGACGGCTCCGATGATCGGCCACTGCTCGGCCATGGGCCCGTTGAGGACTTCGCCGCCCCTGCCGGGCGCGGCGAGCAGTACGCCCGCCTTGATCCGGGGCTCGACGAGGTGGACCACGTTCCCGGTGTCGGGGTCGTTGAGCCCGGCGCCCAGCAGGAGGGCGGCGGTGAAGCCGCCGAGCGAGTGTCCGGCGAGGGCGGCCTTGGTGGGGTCGATTCGTCCCGAGAGCTGGGGCACGGTGCGCTCGATCACGTCGAGCCGGTCGAGGATGTGGGTCATGTCCTCGGCGCGGGAGCGCCAGAAGTCGGGTGCGCCGGGTGCGTCGGCGACCAGGTGGCTCAGTGTGCGGGAGGTGAGGTGGGTGGGCTGGACGACGGCGAATCCGTGGGCGGCCCAGAAGTCGGCGAGCGGCGCGTAGCCGTTGAGCGAGGAGAGGTTGTTCGAGGGGCCGTGACCGTGGGAGAGGAGGATGACGGGGAGGTCGGTTCCGGTCGCGGGTGCGGAGACGCGCACCTGGAGGTCCACGGGACGTCCGGGTACGGAGAGCACTACGGGGCTGAAGGACAGGACCGGGACGGGATTGCCCAAGGCGTCGGCGCTGGTGGCAGTGGATGTGCTCACGATGTGGATTCCCTTCGGTGGCACCTGCCGTCCGCTGGTCTGCTGCGACCGGCGAAGGGCAAGGCGGTCAGGAGCGGCGCGCTTCGGCTAACCTGAAACGGATCGCCGCTCCATTTAGTATTCGGAGCAGTGTTCCGTTTTGTCAATCGGTCTGGAAGGACTACGTGATGGCCGCCGAGAGCCCCGCAGGGGAGTCACCGTCCCGAGGCAAGCGGGCCGACGCCCAGCGCAACCGGCAGACGGTGCTCGCTGCCGCCGCCGAGGTGTTCGTCTCCTCCGGCGTCGACGCGCCGATCCGCCAGATCGCGGCCCGGGCGGGTGTCGGGATGGCCACGATCTACCGCCACTTCCCGACCCGGGCGGATCTCGTCACCGCCGTCTACCAGCACCAGATCGAGGAATGCGCCGAGGTCGGCCCGAACCTGCTGGCCGCGGCCGACTCCCCGTTCGACGCGCTGCGCCAGTGGATCGACCTCTTCGTCGACTTCCTGGTCACCAAGCACGGACTCGCCGACGCCCTGCAGTCCGACAGCGACCGCTTCGCCGCGCTGCACGCCTACTTCCTCGACCGCCTGCTGCCCGTCTGCGCCCAACTGCTCGACGCCGCGGTCGAGTCCGGCGACATCAGGCCCGGCACGCAGCCGTACGAGCTGATGCGCGGCATCGGCAACCTCTGTATCGGACGCGACAACGACCCCCGCTACGACCCCCGACGCCTGATCGCTCTCCTCCTCCAGGGACTCCAGCGACCTCACGCGTCCTGATGCCGCTACGTGCCCGCCAGCCGGTAGCCCCGCTTCGGGACCGTGCGGACGATGCCCGCGTGGGGGCCCAGCGCCTTGCGGAGGCGGGCTATGGAGACGTCCACCGCGTGGTCGTCGGCGCGGCTGTCCGGCCAGGCGCGGCGCAGGAGTTCGCCGCGGCTGACGACGTGGCCGGGGCGTTCGGCCAGGACGCGCAGGACCGCGGCCTGCAGCGGGGGCAGCCATATCTGTCGGTCTGCGTGCAGTAAGGCGTTGCCCTGCAGGACCACGCGGTCGGGGGCGGGGCTCAGTTCCCAGCGGCCCAGCCGGGGGAGCACGTCGCCGAGCGTCCGGACGAGTGCGCCGAGGCGGCCCCGTTGGGGAAGGTGGACCGGCACCCCGGCGTCCCGTAGGGGCTGGGCGCACAACGGGCCGACGCAGAAGGCCGGTACGGGGCCGTGCAGGGCCGCGAGGAGACGCTCGCGGTGACCGGCCGCGGCGGCCGCTTCCAGCAGAGCCACGGCGGCCGGCGCACTGGTGAAGGTGAGGGCGTGGATCTCCGCGCGTACGGCCGACTCCACGAGTCGGCGCACCGGTTCGGGATCCGGCGGAGGCCCCCACCGGTACACCGCGAGTTCGATGACCTCCGCACCCCGCTCGCGCAGCGCGGCGGCGAACTGGTCGAGCGGTGCGCCGTGTTCCTGGACGGCCACCCGCCTGCCGCGCAGGTCGCGGGCCAGCAGCCAGGAGAGCAGCTCCTCGCAGGACTCGCCCTCGGGCGAGAACGCCTCCTCGAGGCCGCTCGCGCGCACCGCCCCGGTCGCCTTCGGCCCACGGCTCGTGACCGTGGCCCCGCGGCAGGCCCGTACGAGCGCATCGGCCATGCCCCAGCCCTCGGCGGCGCTCATCCAGCCGCGCCAGCCCACGCCCGTCGTGGCGACGACGTAGTCCGGCGGCGCGGCCAGACAGCGCTCGGTCGCCCGGCGCAGCGCGGTGTCATCGCCGAGCGGCACGATGCGCAGGGAGGGTGCCTCGACGACACGGGCGCCCCGACGGGTGAGCAGCGCCACCAGCTCCTCGCGGCGGCGCGCCGCCGTCACCCCGATCGTGAATCCCGTGAGGGGCCCTTCCGTACTCATGAACCGCAGGGTCCCTCGTGCTTGTTACCGGCGCGTTGCGCCCTTGTGATCCCCAGGTCAGCAGCGACGGCCGCCTGTTAACGGCAGATGCACCGCACATCACGGGGCCACGGGCCGGACGTGACGGGTTCGTACCGTGGAAGCAACAACGCGGATGCGGCCGTGTAACAGGGCAGGCCGACGCTCATAGCCATGACGACCGACACCCACTGCCCGTACTGCGCACTTCAGTGCGGCATGCGGCTGCGCCCCGCGGCCCCCGGTGCCGCGCCCGGAGCGCCGCCCGCGGAGGTCGCCGAACGGCCCGGATTCCCCGTCAACGAGGGCGCGTTGTGCGGCAAGGGCCGCACCGCGGCCGCCGTCCTGGCGCATGCCGCGCGGCTGACCGCGCCCCTGGTGCGCGACCCGAGCACGGGTGAGTTGTGCGAGGCGTCGTGGGGGGAGGCCCTGGATGCTGTGGCGGAGGGGCTCGCCGGGGCAGCCGGACGGTACGGCAGGGAGGGCGTCGGCGTCCTCGGCGGGGGCGGGCTCACCAACGAGAAGGCCTATCTGCTCGGCAAGTTCGCCCGTATTGTGTTGGGTACGCCGTTCATCGACTACAACGGGCGGTTTTGTATGTCATCGGCCGCCGCCGCCAACCGTGCCGCCTTCGGCATCGACCGCGGGCTGCCGTTCCCGCTCGAGGACATCGCCACGACGGAGTGCGTCCTGCTGGTCGGCGCCAACCCGGCGGAGACCATGCCGCCCGCGCTGCGCTACTTCACCAGGATGCGGGCGAACGGCGGGCAGTTGATCGTCATCGATCCGCGGCGCACCCGTACGGCCGAGCAGGCCGATCTGCATCTGCGCCCGGCCCCGGGCACCGATGCGGCGCTCGCCCTCGGGCTGCTGCACCTGGTGATCGCCGACGGGCTGCTGGACGAGAAGTTCATCGCCGCCCGCACCACCGGCTTCGATCAGGCCCGGGCGGCGGCCATGGCCCACTGGCCGGAACGGGCCGAGGAGATCACGGGCGTTCCGGTGGAGCAGATGCGGGAAGCCGCCCACCGGTTCGCCCGCGCCGGCTCCGGCATGGTCCTCACCGCGCGGGGGAGTGAGCAGCACAGCAAGGGCACCGATACCGTCCGTGCCTGGATCGATCTCTGCCTGGCCACCGGCAAGTCCGGGCGTCCGGGCAGCGGTTACGGCTGTCTGACCGGCCAGGGCAACGGCCAGGGCGGGCGCGAGCACGGGCAGAAGTCCGACCAGCTCCCCGGCTACCGCTCGCTCGCCGACCCCGAGGCCCGCGCCCATGTCGCCGCGGTCTGGGGCGTCGACCCCGAAACGCTGCCGGGGCCCGGGGTCTCCGCGTACGAGCTGCTCGACCGGGCGGGCACCCCCGACGGGGTACGGGCCCTGCTGGTCATGGGCACCAACCCGGTCGTCTCCGCACCGCGCGCCGCCCATGTCACCGACCGGCTGCGGGCGTTGGACTTCCTCGCCGTCACCGACGTCGTGCGCTCCGAGACCGCCGAGCTGGCCGACGTCGTACTGCCCGTCGCCCAGTGGGCCGAGGAGACCGGCACCCTCACCAACCTCGAGGGCCGCGTCATCCTCCGCCAGGCCGCCCTCGCCCCGCCGCCCGGTGTCCGTACCGACCTGTACGTTCTCCATCAACTCGCCGCCCGGCTCGGGGCGGAACGCGGCTTCCCCGACGACCCCGAGGCCGTCTTCGGTGAACTGCGGCGCGCCTCGGCGGGCGGGCCCGCCGACTACGCGGGCATCGACTACGACCGCATCCGGGCCGAGGACGGTGTCTTCTGGCCCTGCCCCAGTTCTCAACACCCCGGTACTCCGCGGCTTTTCCTCGACCGCTTCGCCACCCCCGACGGCCGGGCCCGCTTCGGCGGGGTGCACCACCGGCCGCCGGCCGAGGAGACCGACGCCGACTACCCGCTGCACCTCACCACGGGCCGGGTCACCGCCCAGTACCAGAGCGGCGCCCAGACCCGGCGGGTCGCCGAGCTCAACGCCGCCGCCCCGGGGCCGTTCGTCGAGCTGCACCCGCGCCTCGCCGAGCGGCTCGGCATCACGGACGGGGACCCGGTGGCGGTCACCAGCCGGCGCGGCCGGGCCCTCGCCCCCGCCAGGGTCACCCCCGGCATCCGTCCCGACACCGTCTTCATGCCCTTCCACTGGGACGGCGAGGGCCGGGCCAACACCCTGACCAACCCCGCCCTGGACCCCGTCTCGAAGATGCCGGAGTTCAAGGTCTGCGCCGTAAAGGTGGAAAGGGTCGAGAAGGCATGAGTACCGCCCGGCGCATCGCCGTCGTCGGTGCCGGGATGGCGGCGGCCCGCTTCGGGCGGCAGCTGCTCGACCAGGCACCGTACGGCAGCGTGGAGTTGACGCTGTACGGCGACGAGCCCCACGCCCCGTACAACCGCACCCTGCTCGCCGAGGTCCTCGTCGGACGGTACGACGCCGGCGCCATCGGGCTGCCGTACGGGACCGGCGCCGTGCTCCGCACCGGCGCGGGGGTCGCCGCCATCGACCCGGCCGCGCGGACCATCCGCCTCGCCGACGGCACCACGTCCCCCTACGACGAGCTGGTCCTCGCCACCGGCGCGGAGCCGGAGCAACCGCCCGAGGGCGCCCACGCGTTGCGCACCCTCGACGACTGCCGCCGGATCGCCGGCCGGGCCCGTACCGCCGGGCGGGCCCTGGTGATCGGCGGGGGAGTGCTCGGCGTCGGCGTCGCCCGGGCGCTCACCGCCCTGGGGCTGCACACCGAGATCGCCCACGCCGGGCCCTGGCTGCTGGAGCGGCACCTCGACGAGGAGTCGGCACGGATGCTGCACCGGCACCTCGCCGCCCTGGGCGTCGTCACCCACCTCACCGTCCAGCCCACCGACATCAAGCGCTGGTCGGACGCCGATCTGGTCGTCGCCGCCTGCGGGGTACGGCCCCGTACGGCCCTGGCCCGTGCCGCCGGGCTCCGGGTGCGCCGGGGCATCGTGGTCGACGACCGCCTCGCCACCTCCGCACCGCACGTGTACGCGATCGGCGACTGCGCCGAACACCGCGGAACCGTCCACGGCCAGGCCGGACCGGCGTGGGCGCAGGCCGACGTGCTCGCCGCCCGCCTGTCGGGGGCCGGCCCGGGTGCCCTCTGCACCGGCACCCGGGCCGTGACCCGCCTGACGGCGGGGGAGCTGAGCCTGGCCGCCTTCGGTGATCCCCGCACGGACGGTGCCGCCGACCGCGACGTGGTGGTCGTCACCGACACCACCCGGGGCACCTCGAAGCGGCTCGTCCTCGACGGCGACCTGCTCGTGGGCGCCGTCCTCCTCGGCGACCTCACCGCCCTCGGCGACCTCACCGCCCTCGGCGATCTCGTCCGCACCTGGCGCCGCGAAGAACCCCTGCCCGCCGACCCGTTGAGCCTGCTCATTCCTGAAGGAGCCCGTACATGACGGAGAAACGCCTGGTCCTCGTCGGGCACGGCATGGTCGGCCAGCGCTTCCTCGAGGCCCTCCACGACCGGCCGGCCCCCTACGCGGTGACCGTGCTCGCCGCCGAACCCCGGCCCGCGTACGACCGGGTCCGGCTCACCTCCGCCTTCACCGGCACCTCCGCCGAGGAACTCTCCATGTGCCCGGCCTCCTTCCTCGAGGAGCACGCCATCGACCTGCGCCTCGGCGACCCCGCCGTGGCCGTCGACCGCACCGAGCGCGTCGTCACCACCGCCTCCGGCGACCGGGTCCCGTACGACGTGCTCGTCCTCGCCACCGGCTCGTACCCCTTCGTCCCGCCCGTGCCCGGACACGACGCCCCCGGCTGCCACGTCTACCGGACCATCGAGGACGTCGACGCCATCCGCGAACACGCCGCCGGGGCCAAGACCGGTGCCGTCGTCGGAGGAGGACTGCTCGGGCTCGAGGCGGCGGGGGCGCTGCGCGCCATGGGGCTGGAGACCCATGTGGTGGAATTCGCGCCCCGGTTGATGGCCCTGCAGATCGACGACGCCGGAGGCGCCCTGCTGCGCCGCAAGATCGAGGACCTGGGCGTCGCGGTGCACACCGGGGCCGGGGCCGAACGGATCGAGACCGGCGCGGACGGCACCGTGCAGGCCATGGCGCTCTCGGACGGCACCGTGCTCACCACCGGCCTCGTCGTCTTCTCGGCGGGCGTACGGCCCGAGGACCGGCTCGCCCGCGCGTGCGGCCTGCCCGTCGGCGACCGCGGCGGCATCGTCGTCGACACCGCCTGCCGCACCGCCGACCCGCACATCTGGGCCATCGGCGAATGCGCCCGCGCCGCCGACGGCAAGGTCTACGGCCTCGTCGCCCCCGGCTACGCCATGGCCGAGACCGCCGCCCGGCAACTGCACGAGCAGAGCGGCGAGTTCACCGGCGGCGACACCTCCACCAAGCTCAAGCTCCTCGGCGTGGACGTGGCCAGCTTCGGCGACGCCCACGGCGCCACGGAGGGCGCGCTCGACGTCACGTACGCCAACAGCCGCGCCGGCGTCTACAAGAAGCTGGTCATCGGCGCGGACGGCGCCCTCCTCGGCGGCGTCCTCGTCGGCGACACCGACGCGTACGCCACCCTGCGCCCGCTCGTCGGTACGGGAACCCCGCTGTCCGTTCCGGCGGAACAGCTGCTGCTGCCCGCCCCCGCTGGCGGAGGCGCCGCCCCGCTCACGGACGATGCCGTGGTCTGCTCCTGCCACAACGTCGACAAGGGCACCATCCGGGCGGCCGTCACCGACAAGGGGTGCGCCTCCGTCGCCGCAGTGAAGAAGTGCACCAAGGCCGGTACGGGCTGCGGCAGTTGCGAGAAGCTGCTCGGGACGATCGTGACCGAGGAGCTCGCCGCCACGGGCGTCGAGACCGCCCGGGGGCTGTGCGAGCACTTCACCCACACCCGCGCCGAGCTCTACGAGATCATCCGGGTCAAGGGGATCAGCAGTTTCGGCCGCCTCCTCGCCGAACACGGCACCGGGGACGGCTGCGCGGTCTGCAAGCCCGCCGTCGCCTCCATCCTCGCCCAGCTCGGTGACACCCCCTACATCCTCGACGGCGAACAGGCCGCGCTCCAGGACACCAACGACCACTTCCTCGCCAACCTCCAGCGCAACGGCTCCTATTCGGTCGTGCCGCGCATCCCCGGCGGCGAGATCACCCCGGCCGGGCTCATCACCATCGGGGAGATCGCCAAGGACTACGGCCTCTACACCAAGATCACCGGCGGGCAGCGCATCGACCTGTTCGGCGCCACCGTCGACCAGCTCCCCGCCATCTGGCGCCGCCTGGTCGACGCCGGGTTCGAGTCCGGCCACGCCTACGGCAAGGCCCTGCGCACCGTGAAGTCCTGCGTCGGGCAGACCTGGTGCCGCTACGGCGTCCAGGACTCCGTCGCCCTCGCCATCGAACTCGAGCTGCGCTACCGGGGACTGCGCTCCCCGCACAAGATCAAGGCGGCCGTCTCCGGCTGCGCCCGCGAGTGCGCCGAGGCACAGAGCAAGGACTTCGGCGTCATCGCCACCGCCGAGGGCTGGAACCTCTACGTCGGCGGCAACGGCGGCATGACCCCCCGCCACGCCGACCTGCTGCTCAAGGACGCCGACCACGCCACCCTCATCCGCACGGTCGACCGCTTCCTGATGTTCTACATCCGCACCGCCGACCGCCTCGAGCGCACCGCCCGCTGGCTGGAACGCCTCGAGGGCGGCCTCGACCACCTGCGCGCCGTCGTCGTCGACGACGCGCTCGGCATCGCCGGCGAACTCGACGAACTGATGGCACGCCATACCGCCGACTACCAGGACGAGTGGGCCGCCACCCTCGCCGACCCCGAACGGCTGCGCCGCTTCGTCTCCTTCGTCAACGCCCCGGGCACGCCGGACCCCTCCGTGCGCTTCCTGCCCGAGCGCGGCCAGATCCGCCCGGCCGTCCCCGCCGGCCCGAACACCGAGGTGCGTGCGTCATGACCGACACCGTCCAGCCCGCCGGGCGTACCGCGCAGCCGCCGCCGGACGCCCTCGTCGAGATCGGCCACGGCTCCGAGTGGACCGCCGTCTGCCGCTACGGCGACCTCACCCCCGGCCGGGGCGTCACCGCGCTCGTCGGCGGGGAGCAGGTCGCCCTCTTCCGGCACACCACCGGCGACCTCTACGCCCTCGCCAACCAGGACCCGTTCAGCGACGCCTGCGTCATCTCCCGCGGCCTCACCGGCAGTCGGGACGGCGCCCCGACCGTGACGTCGCCCATGTACAAGCAGACCTACGACCTGCGCACCGGTGCCTGTCTCGACGAGGACACCGCACCCGACGGCTCCCCGGCCGCCCTGCGCACCTGGACCGTACGCACCAGCGGCCCCCCGGTTCCCGTGCGGGGCACCGTGCCCGAATGGCGGCCCGAGGACCCCGAGTTCTGGGAGCGCACCGGCGCCCGCACCGCCCGGCGCAACCTGGTGCTGTCCGTCCTCACCGAGCACATCGGCTTCTCGGTGTGGAGCATGTGGTCGGTGCTCGTCCTTTTCCTGGGCCCGCAGTACGGCATCGACCCCGCGGGGAAGTTCACGCTCACCGCCGTGCCCACCGCCGTCGGCGCGGTCCTGCGGCTGCCCTACACCCATGCGGTGGCCCGCTTCGGCGGACGGAACTGGACCGTCATCAGCGGCCTGCTCCTGCTGCTGCCCACCGTGTTCCTGGCCGTCGTGCTGCGGCCCGGCGTCTCGTACACCACGCTGCTGGTCACCGCCGCCGTGGCCGGGGTCGGCGGAGGCAACTTCGCCTCGTCCATGGCCAACATCAACGCCTTCTACCCGCAGCGCCTCAAGGGCCGGGCGCTGGGCATCAACGCGGGCGGCGGCAACCTCGGCGTGCCGGCGGTCCAGCTCGTCGGCCTCCTCGTCCTCGCCACCGCGGGTGCGGGCCACCCCCGGCTGCTGCCGCTGTGCTACATCCCGCTGATCGCGCTCACCGTCGTCGCCGCGGCGCGGTGGATGGACAACCTGCCGGTCCGCCACCGGCATCCGGCCCTGCGCGAGATCACCCGCGACGGCCACACCTGGCTGCTCTCGGTGCTCTACCTCGGCACGTTCGGCTCGTTCATCGGCTTCGGCTTCGCCTTCGGGCAGGTCCTCCAGGTGCAGTTCCAGGACCAGTTCGACACCCCGGTCAAGGCCGCCTACCTCACCTTCCTCGGCCCGCTGCTCGGCTCGCTCTCCCGCCCGCTGGGCGGCGCGTGGGCCGACCGGCACGGCGGTGCCCGGGTGACCGTCGCCGTCTTCGGGGCCATGGCGGTCTCCGCCGCGCTGATCCTCGTCGCCGCCCAACAGGGCCTGGTCGCCGTCTTCTTCGCGGGCTTCGTCGCGCTGTTCGTCCTCAGCGGCATCGGCAACGGCTCCGTCTACCGCATGATCCCCGCCCTCCACCACGCCAAGGCGCTGGCCGCGGCCCAGGCGGGCACGGACCCGGCCGCGGCACATGCCGCGGCCGAGCGGCGGGCCGCCGCCCTGATCGGCCTCGCGGGCGCCGTCGGCGCCCTCGGCGGCCTGCTGGTCAACATCGCCTTCCGCCAGTCCTTCCTCGCCACCGGCAACGGCGAAGCGGCGTACGTCGCCTTCCTCGCCTTCTATGCCGTCTGCGCCCTCCTCACCCTGGCCGTCCGCCGCGGCTCCGGTGTGTCCGGCAGGTGAACAGGGCTGTTCCGCGCACCGGTCAGCACCTAGGCTGACCGGTGCAGCTGGTTCGCCCTGCCCGCCAGGCAGGCGCGTCGCAAGAGGGAATCCGGTGGGAATCCGGAACTGCCCCGCAGCGGTGAGCGGGAACGACCGCCGTCATGAGCACTGGGCCCGTAGGGACCGGGAAGCGACGGTCAGTAGGTGTGCGCCATGCACGCGCCCGCGAGTCCGAAGACCTGCCGCTGCCCGTGCGCGACCAGTGCGCACGGAAGGTCCGGTGACCTCGAGGGCGGGTCGGCGCGCGCAGCACCGCGGTGTGCGGTGTCAGCCGTACCCTTCGCGCCCCCGGTCGTCCCCGGGCCTCCTGGGCAACTCGCGAAGGAGAGTTCCATGACCCGCAAGACCGCGGCCGCGGCAGCACGGGCCACCGTGTACGGCTATCCCCGTCAGGGCCCCGACCGGGAACTGAAGAAGGCCGTCGAGGGCTACTGGAAGGGCCGGGCGGACGCCGACGGGCTGCGGCGGACCGCCGCCCGACTGCGGGCCGCCACCTGGCGCGGCCTCGCCGCCACCGGGATCCACGAGGTCCCGACCGGCGACTTCTCGTACTACGACCACGTCCTCGACACCAGCGTCATGGTCGGCGCCATCCCCGCCCGCCACCGGGCCGCCGTCGAAGCGGACGCCCTGGACGGCTACTTCGCGATGGCGCGCGGGACCAAGGACGCGGCGCCGCTCGAAATGACCAAGTGGTTCGACACCAACTACCACTACCTCGTGCCGGAACTGGGCCCCGGCACCGTCTTCGCCGCCGACTCCCGCAAGCAGGTCGGGGAGCTGAAGGAGGCCCTCGCCCTAGGTCTCACCGGACGCCCCGTGCTCGTCGGCCCGGTCACCTACCTCCTGCTCGCCAAGCCCGCCCCCGAAGTGGCGCCCGGCTTCGACCCGTTGACCCTGCTGGACCGGCTGCTGCCCGTCTACGCCGAGGTGCTCGCCGACCTGCGGGCCGCCGGCGCCACGTGGGTGCAGCTCGACGAGCCCGCCCTCGTCCAGGACCGCACCCCGGCCGAACTGAACGCCGCAGCCCGCGCCTACCGTGAACTCGGCGCCCTCACCGACCGCCCTCAGCTCCTGGTCGCCTCCTACTTCGACCGGCTCGGCGAGGCACTGCCCGTCCTGGCCAAGGCCCCCGTCGACGGGCTCGCCCTCGACTTCACCGGCCGCGCCGCCGCCAACCTCGACGACCTCGCCGCCGCCGGCGGCCTGCCCGGCAAGCGGCTCGTCGCCGGAGTCGTGGACGGCCGCAACGTATGGATCAACGACCTCACCGCGTCGCTGACTACCCTCGCCACCCTCCTCGGCCTCGCCGACCGGGTCGACGTCGCCGCCTCCTGCTCGCTCCTGCACGTCCCGCTCGACGTCACCGCCGAACGCGACATCGACCCACAGGTCTCCCGCTGGCTCGCCTTCGCCCGGCAGAAGACCGCCGAGATCGCCGTGCTCGCCCGCGGCCTGACCGAGGGCACCGACGCCATCGCCGCCGAACTCGCCGCCAACCGGGCCGGCCTGGCCTCCCGGGCGGGCTCGGCCCTCACCCACGACCCGGCGGTACGTGCCCGTACCGCCGCCGTCACCGCCGCCGACGCCCGGCGCGACCGGCCGTACGCCGAGCGGGCAGCCGCCCAGCGCGAACGCCTGGGCCTGCCCCTGCTGCCCGTGACCACCATCGGCTCCTTCCCGCAGACCACCGAACTGCGCACCGCCCGCGCCGACTTGCACGCAGGCCGCATCGACACCGCGGCCTACGAGCGGCGGATCGAGGCCGAGATCCGCGATGTCGTCGCCTATCAGGAGAAGGCGGGCATCGACGTCCTCGTCCACGGCGAACCCGAACGCAACGACATGGTCCAGTACTTCGCCGAGCAGCTGACCGGCTACCTCGCCACCCGGCACGGCTGGGTCCAGTCCTACGGAACCCGCTACGTCCGCCCGCCGGTCCTCGCGGGCGACGTCTCCCGCCCCGGGCCGATGACCGTGCGCTGGACGTCCTACGCCCAGTCGCTCACCGGCCGCCCCGTCAAGGGCATGCTGACCGGTCCCGTCACCATGCTCGCCTGGTCCTTCGTCCGCGACGACCAGCCGCGCGCCGAGACCGCGCGCCAGGTCGCGCTGGCCCTGCGCGACGAGGTGACCGACCTCGAGGCCTCCGGCACCGCCGTGATCCAGGTCGACGAACCCGCGCTCCGCGAGACGCTGCCGCTGCGCGCCGCCGACCGCCCCGGGTATCTCGCCTGGGCCACCGAGGCGTTCCGGCTGGCCACTTGCGGCGTACGCCCGGACACCCAGATCCACACCCACATGTGCTACGCGGAGTTCGGCGACATCCTCCGGGCCATCGACGACCTCGACGCCGACGTCATCAGCCTGGAGGCCGCCCGCTCCCATATGCAGGTCGCCGGTGAACTCGCCGGCGTCGGCTACCCCCGCGAGGTCGGCCCCGGCGTCTACGACATCCACTCCCCGCGCGTCCCGGCCACGGCCGAGGCCGTGGCCCTGCTGCGCAGGGGACTTGAGGCCATCCCCGCCGAGCGGCTGTGGGTCAACCCCGACTGCGGCCTGAAGACCCGGGCCTGGCCCGAGGTCCGTGCGTCCCTGGAACACCTGGTGGCAGCGGCCCGCGAGATCCGCGACGGCCTGCCGCCCCGGACGGCCGGCTGACACCGTGCGCCCCGGCCTCCGGGCCGGGGCACATCAGATGCCGTGCTTCGCAATGGTGATTCTCGGGTGCCACTGGTAGAAGCCGATGCGGTCCTTGCCGCTGATGACCTGGAAGCGGAACTCGTAGCCGGCCTGGCCCTGTGCTTCTATGACGCTGTACCAGAAATAGCCCTTGATGACCGAGGTTGTATAGGACGTCTCGCTCTCCTGGGGAGCCGGGGAGGGCACGAGGGCGTCGTCGACCAATCTCCTCGGCGGCGATATGAGCTCCTCGCCGCTCTTCGGCGTGAACCGGTACAGCATGGCGCTGTATTCGTCGCTGAACGACAATGTCTCCGCACGCCACCTTATGATGTCGAGAGGGCGTGCCTTGAGACTCAGATCGACGCCGGGAAATCCGGTGAACCTGTTCTGGCGATTCATCATGTAGATGAGGCTGCTGCTGACCCGTGTCGGATCGTCGGGGTCGCCGGAGGTCGGGTAGTTCTTGACGATGGTGTGGGTGTCGAACGTGACCAGCACGTCGATGATTTGTGCGTTCTTCGGGGCTGCCATTGCTTCGGAGGCTATTTCCGCTGTCATGGCTCCCTCTCCTTTGCCGCAAGGGTGGGATGACGGCAGAGCCACTCGGCCGACGGGCTGCCGAGTGGCTCTGCCGCTATTTCACTGACCGCGCTTCACGATGGTGATCGTCGGGTCCCACTTGTAGAAGCCGACCCGTTTCCCGTCTCCGTCGATGAGCTGGAAGTAGAAGTCGTACCTGACCGTGCCAGGTGACAGAGCGATCGTGAACCAGTGGTGGTTCTTAATGTCTTGTACCTCGAAGTCGTACTCCACCCCGTCCCTCTTGGGGTAGGGGACGACAACCTCGGCGACCAGGGCGCTCGGGGTGGATATGAGATCTACCCCGCTGTGGTGCTTGAACCGGTACAGCAGGGCGCTGTATTCGGTGTTGAGCGACAGCGTCGTCTCGCGCCACCTGATGACGTCGAGGGGGTTGGCCTTGAGGTTCAGCTCGGCGCCGGGGTAACCGATGATCCGGTCCTGACGTGTTGTCATGTAGATGAGGCTGGTGCTGATCCCGGTCGGCCTGTCGGGGTCTTGGGAGGGCTGCTTGTAGCGCTCGACGATGGTGTAGGCGTCGAACGTGACCAGCACGTCGAGGATTTGCGAGTTCAGCGGGGCGGGGAATACCTCGCGCACTTCTTCTTCCGTCGTCACGATCCCTCTCCTTCGCTGCGCTTGCTTTTGCCGAATTTCGCACTCGCTGTTCGATTGCGGGTCACACACTCGCACCGAATGGGTGCGCTGACAAGCGCGGCATTGAGGGGGTGTATGCGTTTCCGGACAGGAATAGTCCAAGCTGTCCCGAGGCGGCGCAGCCCGAAAGGCTCACCGGTCGGGCAACGCGGAGGACGCAAGGGAAAGCCCGTGTCACATCGGTGACTTGGGTGACGTCCCGAGAGCGGCGTGTGATGTCCGTGGGGCTGGGGCAGGCGAGGGGTGCCGTCCCCGCGACGGAATCGAGAGCGGCCTCACCTGACGGGAAGTGCGCCGTTCTTGATGCGGGTCATCAACAGGCGCAGCCCGGAACGGGTGACGGACACGAACACGTCGGGGGCGTCGCTCTCGAAGACGTGGACGATGTCGGCATGAGGGACTGCCGCCAGATGGAGACAAGCGGTCCCCGCGTCGCTGTAGGACGATTTCTGCCCATCGGGCACAGTCACGTCCGGTCCTCTCGGAGGGCTCAAATCGCTTGAGCGATACGGTGGATGAGGTCACGCGACGGTTCCGGACCGAGGGCGGCCCTCTGCATCCGGTCGAGCTTCAGGCGGTACATCTCCAGCTGTGCGGGCGCGTCGATCAGCGCGCACTGGTGGGCGACGTCGGCGATCACGGTGTCCAGCTGGGGGACGGGGCCGCTGCAGTAGTCGACCCCCATGCCGGTGCTGGCGAACGCCGTACGGAACGGGAGCACCACGAGGGTGATGCTCTGCATCGCGCTCATGACGAGGAGATGTTCCAGCTGCGCCCTGGCCACCTTGGGGCCGCCGAACTGCATGTGCAGGACGGCCTCGTGGATGATCGCGGTGTACGGAGGAGGGTCGTCGCGGAAGAGGATCGCCTGCCGCTTGATCCGGTGCGAGACCCGCTGTTCGATCTCGTGCGGCAGCAGCGGCGGGACGGCCTCGCTGAAGATCGCGCGTGCCTGGTCGGCCGTCTGCAACAGGCCGGGAACATTGGCCACTTGGGTGACGCGGAGCGAGACCGCGTCGTGCTCGATCTCGGCGAGGTCGATCAGGCCGGTGGGCAGATGGTCCCGGTACCCCTCCCACCAGCCGGGCCTGCGCTCGTCCGTCGCCATCGCGGCGAGGGCGTCGATCAGTGCGGTACTGGAACAGTCGTAGGCGCGGGCCAGCGCCCACACCCGGTCGGTGCCGACCCTCAGACGGCCGGCCTCGATGCCGTACACACGTGACCCGGTGATGCCGAGCCGGGCCCCCGCCTGTGCCGCGGACAGGTCCGCACGCTCCCGCAGTCTTCTCAGCTCCGTGCCGAGGCGTCGGCGCCGGACAGTGGGCAGCGGCGTGCTCGGTGGCATCGTGCTCCTCTTGCGTTGCACACAGAGAGACTTCCTGGCCACCGTAATAGCGTTCCGACACCGTACGCACAACGTCGAACTGACGGACGGGGATTCACCTCAGGCGGTGTAGAGCTCCGGCCGGCGGTCGCGCAGATACGGCGTGGTCCTGCGGGCCCGGGCGAGGACCGCAGGGGCGACCTCGCCGACGAGCAGCCGGTCGCCGTCGCCCGCGTCCGGGCCCAGGCTCTCCACCCGGCCGTCGGGCGCGGCGATCGTGGTGTGCCCGCAGAAGGACAGACCCCCGTACTCACCGGCCCAGTTGGCGTAGGCGATGAACAGCTGGCTCTCGAACGCCCGCGCAGGGACGATGGTGCGCGCGACGAAGTCCCACGGTTGCATCAGACCGGTGGGCACCAGCAGCAGCTCCGTGCCGGAGACGCCGTGGGCCCGCACGGCCTCGGGGAACTCGACGTCGTAGCAGATCAACAGGCCGACGGTGAGGCCGCCGAGACGGGCCTGCACCACGCCGTCCGCACCGGGGGAGAACAGCGTCTGCTCGGCACGGCCGTAGAGGTGCGCCTTGCGGTACACCGCCAGGGTGCCGCCGTCCGCGCCCACGAGCCGGGCCGAGTTGTAGACGTCCTCGCCGTCCCGCTCGGGCCAGCCGTGCACCATCGCGATGCCGGCCTCCCGGGCGATGGCGGAGATCGCCTCGCACTGCGGCCCGTCGACCGGGCCGCCGGCCTCCCGCAGGCCCGCGGCCCGCAGCGGGTAACCGCCCAGCGACATCTCGGGGGTGACGAGCAGCTCGGCGCCCGCCTCGGCGGCCTCGCGGGCCGCCTCCCGCAGCCGCTGGAGGGTCTGCGGAACGCCCGGCCTCCCGCACCGGGCCTGCAGGCAAGCGATCTTCACCTGGCTTCTCCCAGGAAGTCCGGGGCTTCAGTCCTGGGAGGAATGGGTCCTTGGCGCGGAGCCGCGAAGCGGTGGAGTTCTCTTCGCATATGCCGGTGCATCAACTTGATTCCTCAAGTCCGGTCCTACTAGCGTATGTTGCGTGAAGATTGTTGCGCAGGTGAAGCTGACGCCTGTGTCCGCGTATGACGCGGACGCGTTGGCGGCGACCCTGCGTGCCTGCAACCGGGCTGCGAACGCGGCCTCCGAGGTGGCGTTCGAGAAGGACCTGAAGCGCCGGAACGTGTTGCAGGGTGCCGTGTATCACCGGATCAAGGCTGATTTCGACCTCGGCGCGCAGGCGGCTGTCCGCACCGTGAAGAAGGTGTGCGACGCCTATGCGGCGTTGAAGGGGAACATCAAGGCCGGGAACCTCGGCCTGGAGGGCTCCAGGCGGCGTGTGCGAGCGGAGTCCAGGCCGATCGTGTTCCGAGAAGGTGCGGCGCAGCCGTACGACGACCGTATTCTGACCTGGAACCTGGATGCCCGGACCGTGTCCATCTGGACGGTTGCCGGGCGTCTCAAGCACGTCCCGTTCGTCTGCTCCCCCGGGGCAGTGGAACTGCTGCGTTCGCGCAAGGGGGAGTCGGACCTGGTGATGCGTGACGGGATGTTCTTCCTGATCGCCACCATCGACCTGCCCGAGCCGCAGTTGTCCGAGCCTGAGGGGTTCCTCGGGGCGGATCTCGGGGTCGTCAACATCGCCACCACATCCGACGGTGAGATTCTCGCCGGGCGCCGCCTGAACCGGTACCGGCGGCGCCACCGTGAGCTTCGGCGGAAGTTGCAGAAGAAGCGCACCAAGTCC